>JANNSG010000104.1:0-18733 GCA_031402355.1 Pseudorhodobacter sp.
CGCTGCTTGCGCCAGGAAAATGGAAACCGAAGGGTAAATCGCTCTATATCCAGCCCGCCAATCGTCCAGCCGACATCTTCGGTGGTTACCGATTCGATGAAATCTGTTTGCGGATGCTTGGCCAGATATGACACCAGATCGCCGACCGGACGCAGCGGCAGACAGGACCCCGATGCCAGGAACACATGCCCGATGCCGGGATAGTCCTGCAGCAGCTTTTCTGCCGCGCCTTGCGTCGCCGCCACAAGGCCCCAGGTGCCCCATTCGCAGCTATGTCGGGCCGAGAAATGAACATTCTTCAGATCTGCCAGATCGCGTACCAATTTGTCATAAACCTGCCGCCTGACCCGCTTTTCGACATGGATGACCACAGGGCAATCATGCAAAGCCCAATGACGGGCCACTTCGGCTGCCCGGTCAAGCGCTGTGTGGCACATCATGATGAATCCGACGCTCACATATCCCTCGATCAGGCCCAGTTGCCCTTTGACATCAGCCCCAAAATCTCAAGTTGTCGCCAATTAATGTATTTTTCGCTCCATTTGCACCACAGATCGGGGTTAGTATTCATCCCCGCCTTGTAGGATTTGTATTCATGGCTGTCGGCATAGTGTTGACGACGCTGCATTTCTTCCTTTGCCTTGGCCGTGAACGTATCCAGAAATTTTGCGTGCAGCAAACAGCCCGACGCTTTTTCGCCACCCCATTCATCATAGACCTGATTCAACCCACGCGGTAGTAGCATATGGGTAGAACTGACATAAGCATAGCTCCGGTGCCATTTTACCAGCGGCACCTTGTTCAATGCGGGTGCCCGTTCAGGCTTGTCTGTAAAGAACGCCCTCGCACGCGGGCCGCCTTGAATCCACAGATTGCCGTAAAGTGTGTTGCGTGAAATCAGGTAATTTCCGCTGTCAAACCAGGACGCGATCTCAAACGGGTTCTGCCCTTCCTGGTAGGGTTGCGCATCAATTGGCCCTTTGGGGTACATATCCAGCAGCAGCGCAGAGAACGCTTTGATCGACGACGCATCAAGCCAGTCCGTCAGCGCGCGCATCGGGCGGGTATCGCAAAACGGATAGACGAAGAACTCATCCGCATCGACCGTCAAGGTCCAGTGACCATGACCATACTTGCCCTGCAACCAGGTCAGCCAATCCACCCCGAACCGGGATCGCTTGTAGCTGTGGGTCGTCCCCCAGACAGAGACGTCGGGTTGCCGCGCCAGATACTCGCGCGTGCCATCCGTGCTGTCGTTGTCGACAAACATGAAATGATCGACACCCAGATCCCGGTAGTAGCGCAGGAAATGCGGCAGCCTGACCCGTTCGTTGCGAAGGGTGCAAAACAACAAGATATCGCCCGGCGAAATCAGTGAAACCCTACTGGCCACAGACTGCAATTCCCGCCGCTTGCGAAAGGCGCGTATCAGCCACCGTTTCCGCTCCAGTCGCAGCCGGTATCGCGACAGAATGCTCACAACCCGGGCTTCCTGCAGGCAGTCATTCCGCGTGCCGCCCCGGCGTCAGACAGGGCCGAAAACACGATCGAAATGATCCGGCCAGTTTGGCGGAACACGGATTGGTCTGTTTGCATCAAGCCGCTGCCTCTGGTGTTTCATCTGCTGGTTTATTGCCTCTACCCAAGCATAAACTTCGGTTGTGTCAAGGTAAACCGGGTAGTCCTGAAGTGTCTCGACCACAACGGGTAGTGTCATAGAAATGACGGGAACACCCAAAGCGGCGGCCTCGATCGGTGGCAGGCCATAGCCTTCGGCCAGACTGGGGAACAAAAGCGCCTCGGCACCCTGCAACAAACTGACGACCTCACCATCGCCCAGGTCATGCAAGACCGTCACATTCCCCTGTGCAACCAACAGATCCAGATCCGCAAACACGCCAGCCGCTGCCCAGCCGCGATTGCCGACCACGCAAAGATGCGGAACCGGCCCGGACCCAGCCTGCAGGATACGCCAGACCTTGACCAGCAGGTCCAGATTCTTGCGCGGCTCGATGGTGCCAAGCGCTACAAAATAGGGCGGTTTGAACCTTCCCACGGCACCCATTTCGGGTTCTGCCATCGCAACCCCCAGAGGCGCCACAACGCCGGGCGGCACCCGGCCAGCCTGTGCGAAATGGGCATCCGTCGCGGCTTTGGTCACATGTGCCGGATGTACCACCAGATCAGCATGGGCAGACACCGCCACCAGCGTTTCGGCAAATGCCGCCGGCACCCCGTTGCGGCAAAGCTGCGGATGATCCAGCGGAATGGTGTCATGGATCATCACGACGGCCCTGGCACCAGGCACGGATTTCACCGCCCGAAGCATCCGTCCGCCAAGATTTGCATGCCCCACATTCACATAGGTCGCGCCCTTGGGCAGCCACTGGCGCAGCATGCCCCCCAGCCGCAGCGGCAGACAACGCGCCATCGACAACCGGCGCGCGTCCGCTTCGGCCCGCAGGCGCTGTGGCAGATGTCGTCGCGTCAACATGCCCAGCATATCCGCCTGCCCCAGCGGCACCTGGCCAGTTGCGCGCTGCAGAATGCCACTTGCCCCGGCCCGGTCCAGCAGCACAAATCCCAATCCCGTGCGCACCAGACCAAACACCGGCCCGGGCCGCACCAAAAGCCACTTCAGATAGGCCAGCTCAACCCTGTCGATTCCCGTCATCGGCCCGCGACCTAGACGAGACACCGTTCGCGTCAGATCCAGCACCAGGCCCGAAGCCGAAGCCGCAAGCACCTATTGCGCCGCTTTCTGCAGGGAAACCATGTCAGAAAGGTAGTTCGCGAATTCCTCGCGAAGGTCGGGGCGCTCAAGACCGAAGGCCACCGTTGCTTGCAAAAAGCCAGCCTTGGATCCGCAATCATAGCGCTGCCCGCGAAACCGAAAGCCGTAGACCTTGTCCTTGCCGTTGATCTCTTCGGCGATGGCATCGGTCAATTGAATTTCGCCACCCGCGCCTTGCTTCATCCGGTTCAGGTTGTTCAGAACATTCGGCGTCAGAATATACCGGCCGATCACCGCAAGATTGGATGGCGCATCTTCGGCTTTCGGCTTTTCGACCATGCCCTTTGCCACCACGATAGACCCCATGTCCTCGCCAATATCCAGCACCCCATAGGACGAAGCCTTTTCGGGGGGCACTTCCATCGCGGCAACCATATTGCCGCCGGTCTGGGCATAGGCCTCGATCATCTGGGCCAGGCAGGATTTGTCTGACGCGATCACGTCATCGGGCAGCAAAACCGCGAAGGGCTCGTTGCCGATCAGCCGACGCGCGCACCAGACCGCGTGCCCAAGGCCCATCGGCCGGTTCTGGCGCACATAGGCAATGGCACCGCTGTCCATGTTCGTGTCGCGCAGAATTTCCAGAAGTTCGGTTTTGCCTTGCCGCTTCAGCGTGCTTTCCAGTTCCGGCGAATGATCGAAATAATCCTCCAGCGCCGATTTCCCGCGCGAGGTGACAAAGATGAACTCCTTGATGCCCGCAGCCCGCGCTTCATCAATCGCGTATTGAATAAGGGGTCGGTCCACCAGCGTCATGATCTCTTTCGGGATCGACTTCGTCGCCGGCAGGAACCGTGTTCCCTGCCCTGCCACTGGAAAAACCGCCTTGGTGACCTTTTTGATCTTCATGCCAAGCTCACTTGCCTATTCGGGACCACTGCGGTGCCCGCCGTTCACTATCCAACAACAATCTGTCCGGTTTGCGGCAGATTGAACCCGTTTCCATGTAAATTCCCGACTTGGCAAGGCCAATGCGGATTTGTGGGGTTTCAAACCGATTGTATCATTCGCCAACCGGGCGTGTCTTCGAAATTCTGACGGTTTCTTCTTGCACGCGCAGGTTGAACCCAACTTTTCGCAATATCGGCTGATCGCGCAGCGACTTTCCGAAGATTCCACCTTGCTGCAGCCAGTACCCGCCCGATGTAAAGCGATGATGATGAAACAAGATCGTAGGCGAAAGGCAGATCACTGTCGCGATTCTGCCCTCAGCCGCAGCCCGGCCCGCCTGTTGCATCAGACTGCGTTTTTGCCACCGACGCCCGGCAATCAGCACACCGTCGCGCGCCATCGTCTCTAGCGGGACAAACCCGGTTTGCGCGCTTGTCAGCGGCAGCAGGGGTGGCAGAGCGCAGTCCAGACCATCGGCCCAGCCCTGATCGAAACTTTCCAGCAAAGGGCCGATATCGCGCGGCTCAAGCCCGCCATGCACCATATGCCCCAGCACGCGCAGCTTTTGTGCGTGGCGCCAATCCGCGCGCTGCACGTCAAAATTCACCCCGGTCGCATGGCGGCGCAGAAAACAGGCGGCGCTGGCCCCGATCTGGCGCAGACACAGTGGAACCCGGTCGGCCCTGCGTCGGGCACTGGCAGCAAAACCGTGCTGCACTACCGCATCGGGCACCACAGCCGTCAGCCCGCCATGGTCTGCCAGCCGAAGACTGATGTCGGCATCTTCCAGAAAGAACGTGAAGGCCGGGTCAAACCCGCCCATTGCCAGCAGATCCGTCCGCCGGAACGCGGCATTCGTGCCTTGCAGTTTCACCGCCCGCTGCGACGTTCCTGCCAGCAGGGTCACAGCACTGCGGTCCACTGAAATGGCGTGGTCCCAGCCGAATTGATCCACGTCACTGGCCCGCCATTGATCCGAAATTCCATTTCGGCCGCGCACAAAGCCGGTGGCGGCGCGGACATCGGGGTTGGCAAATGGGCGGGTCAGCCGGGAAATCCAGGTCGGCTCGGGGATGGCATCATCATCTAGAAACGCCACCAGATCGCCCACGGCTTGCGCCAATCCCGCGTTGCGCGCCGCCGAGATATTGGCCTGATCGAACGGCACAACCTTGATCGGCAGCCGCAACGCCTGCACCGCATCTGCTGCCGCCGGATCCGCCGCGATGATCAGTTCCAGAGGCGCATGATCCTGTAGTTGCACGCCCTTTATGGTTCGCAGCAGCGACGCCGTCCGATGACGGCTGACGATGATCAGACTGACGGAAGCGTCGGTCAAACGGTCCCCATTTCCTTCATCATCGCCTCGATCCGTGGCACATCTTCGGGGTTGTTCAATTCCCAGAACTGCCGCCCCCGCGCCTGCACTTCGACGCAGACCACGGACCGGCCGTTTTCCAAAAACCGCAACTGCTCCAGCCCTTCCAGTGTCTCAAGCGGGCCAACCGGCCAGCTGGTATAGGCGGCAAGCGCCTGGGGCCTGTAGGCGTAAACACCGACATGATGAAAGACCGGTGTGGGGTCTGCATCATCGTAGACCTGTCCGGTAAACGGGATCACTTCCTTGGAAAAGTACAAGCCTCGGCCTCCTGCCCCAAACACCGCCGTTGTGCCGCCGACCCGACCCGCCTGCCTGTCCGCAAGAAACCCGTTCAGCGCCCTCCCGTCGCAGCGCAGCACCGGGGTCGCAATATCCGCGCCAGGATCGGCGCGCAGTCCCGCGATCAGGTCTTCGACAAACCAGGCGGGCGTCAGGGGCGCGTCGCCCTGCAGGTTCACCACAATCGAATGACCCGGCAGTTTTGCCGCCACTTCGGCGCAGCGTTCAGTGCCGTTCTGGCACGCGGACGACGTCATCACCACCTCGGCGCCAAAGCCAGACGCGTGATCGGCGATGCGCGCATCATCTGTCGCCACCACAACCCGGTCAACACCCATGACCGACATCGCCGCGTCCCATGACCTTCGGATCAGCGTCTTTTCCCCGTCAGGGCCACGCAACACGACAAGGGGTTTTCCGGGGTAGCGCGTGCTGGCATAGCGGGCTGGAATGGCAATCAGTACGCTCATCGCGTCAGCACCACGCCCGGCGCATAGGCGATGAAAAACGGATTGTCCCAGCCCTCCTTGCCATACGTCAATGGCGTATGATCATCAAACCGGACCACCTTGCCGCCAGCGCCGCGCAGAACCGCATCGCCTGCGGCCGTGTCCCATTCCATCGTCCGGCCAAGGCGCGGATACAGATCCGCTTCGCCGCTGGCCACCAGACAGAACTTCAGACTGGACCCCGCCGATTTCATGTCCTTGACCCGGTAGCCCGCGATATAGGCGTCGGTGGCCGCATCCCGGTGCGATTTCGACGCCACCACCATCAACGCCGCGTTATCCGGCGCCGACACCGCCATCGGGCGCAATGGGCCCACCCTGTCTTTCGCCATGTCCCCCAGTTCTTCGACCGCGTGCCCATCGCCGCGCGTGTAGAAAAGCCGGCCCAGAGCGGGGGCATAGACCACCCCGCGCAAGGGCACGCCATTTTCCACATAGGCGATATTTACGGTAAAATCGCCGCGCCGCTGGACGAATTCCTTGGTACCATCCAGCGGGTCAACGATCAGAAACGTGGTTGCCCGCAAGGCATGACTGTCAGCCTGTTCTTCGGTGATCAGTACGACACCCGGAAACGCTGCTGTCAGCCCTGCCGAAATCAGCGCATCGGCCGCCTCGTCGGCCAGTGTCACCGGGCTGGCATCAGACTTCGCTTTCACCTCGAAATCGGGGCCGTTGTAAACCGCCATGATCACGTCACCTGCATCCAGCGCCAACCGGCGCATCACGGCAGTCAGCCGATCAAAATCCATAAAACTCTCCTGACGGGGGCCAAATGGCCCGTATTGCGCTGCGATGCCTATCGCTTTATCATCTCGCATCAAGAGAACATCAAGATTTCTCGGCGATACAACGGGCAGAGCAGTCCAGACAGGGCCACAGCAGATGTTTCGCATCGAACAGAACCAATCCGCCGCCGCCCGCACCTTCCGGACGCTGGAACTGATCTATCACGCCACTGTCCGCAACATCCGCAAAGGCCATGGCGGCTCGGCGGTGATGGGGCTGGTGATGCATCTGGTCCAATCCATCATGATGGTGCTTATCTTCTTGTTCATGTTCGATCTGATGGGCATGAGGGCAGCAGCCATACGCGGCGACCTGCTGCTGTTCATCATGTCCGGCATTTTCATGTTCATGACCCATGTCAAGGCCATCACCGCCGTTTCCGGTGCCGAAGGCCCGACCTCGACCATGATGAAACATGCTCCGATGAATCCGATCATTTCCATCGTTTCTGCAGCTTTGGGTGTGCTGTACCTGCAGGTTCTTGCAGCACTGATCATCCTGTTTTTCTACCATGCAGTCTTCAACCCTGTGGTCATCGACCAACCGGTTCAGACATTCGGCATGTTCCTGATGTCCTGGGCATCAGGCTGCGCCATTGGAATGATCTTGCTGTCGGCCAAACCCTGGGCTCCGGGCTTTGTTGGTTTGATCGGCGTGCTGTTCAAACGCGCCAACATGATCGCATCCGGCAAGATGTTCGTGGCCAATTCCCTGAAACCGAAGATGCTGGCCATGTTTGACTGGAACCCGCTGTTTCACACCATCGATCAGGGTCGGGGTTTCATCTTCCTGAACTACACCCCGCGCAACAGTTCTGTAGACTACCCGATCAAAGTGATCGCTGTCTGCATCATCATCGGCCTGATGCTGGAATTTGTGACGCGCAAATACGCCTCTTCCAGCTGGAATACCTGATGCTGCGGCTGCCGGTTGGCATCTATCGGCAATTTTCTGCAATTTCTGATGATTTTCTGCGTCAAGCGGCGCTTGCAGGCTACGCCCCCCCTCCTTATATACCCCGAGGAAGCTGAACGGGGGGTTCCCGATCGGGTTTCATAGGGATCGGGGCGCAGGGGCTGCATGTCAGACCTGACCCCAAAATATCGCCGCTAGGAAAAGGTATACATCATGGCCAAAGTCATCGGGATCGACCTCGGGACAACCAACTCCTGCGTAGCCATCATGGACGGCTCGCAACCCCGCGTCATCGAAAATTCTGAAGGCGCGCGCACAACGCCGTCTATCGTGGGCTTTACAGACAACGAACGCCTTGTCGGCCAACCGGCCAAACGGCAAGCCGTCACAAACCCCACCAACACCGTCTTTGCCGTGAAACGCCTGATCGGGCGCCGCATGGATGATGCGCATATCGCCAAAGATAAGAAAAACCTGCCCTACACGCTGGTCAACGGCGGCAACGGCGATGCCTGGGTCGAAGCGCGTGGCGAGAAATATTCGCCTTCGCAAATCTCTGCGTTCATCCTGCAAAAGATGAAAGAAACGGCTGAGGCGTATTTGGGCGAAACCGTCACCCAAGCGGTTATCACCGTGCCCGCCTATTTCAACGATGCCCAACGCCAAGCCACCAAAGACGCCGGTAAAATCGCCGGTCTGGAAGTGCTGCGTATCATCAACGAACCAACGGCAGCGGCGCTCGCCTACGGTCTGGATAAAAAAGAAGCCCGCACCATCGCGGTCTATGACCTTGGCGGCGGTACCTTCGATATTACCATTCTGGAAATCGACGACGGCCTTTTCGAAGTGAAATCCACCAATGGCGACACTTTCCTTGGTGGCGAAGATTTCGACATGCGCATCGTGAATTTCTTGGCTGATGAGTTCAAGAAAGAACACGGCGTTGATCTGACGCTGGACAAGATGGCCCTGCAGCGCCTGAAAGAAGCCGCCGAAAAGGCCAAGATCGAACTGTCCTCTGCTGCCCAGACCGAGATTAACCAGCCGTTCATTTCGATGAACGCGGGCACCGGGCAGCCGTTGCACCTGGTCGTGAAAATGACCCGTGCCAAGCTGGAAAGCCTTGTGGCCGACCTGATCAAAGCCTCGATCAAGCCCTGCCAGGCGGCGCTGAAAGATGCGGGCCTGTCCACCTCCGACATCGACGAAGTGGTGCTAGTGGGCGGTATGACCCGCATGCCCCGCGTTGTGGAAGAAGTGACCAAATTCTTTGGCAAAGAACCCCACAAGGGCGTGAACCCGGACGAAGTCGTTGCTTTAGGCGCGGCCATTCAGGCAGGCGTTCTGCAGGGTGACGTCAAGGATGTGGTCCTTCTAGACGTAACCCCGCTGTCCTTGGGTATTGAAACCCTCGGCGGCGTGTTCACCCGCCTGATCGACCGCAACACCACGATCCCAACGAAAAAGTCACAGATTTTCTCCACCGCCGAAGATAACCAGAATGCAGTGACCATCCGCTGCTTCCAGGGCGAACGTGAAATGGCGGCGGACAACAAGATCCTTGGCCAGTTCAACCTTGAACATATCCCACCGGCACCACGCGGAATGCCGCAGATTGAAGTGACCTTCGACATTGATGCCAACGGTATCGTATCGGTTAAGGCCAAAGACAAAGGCACCGGCAAGGAACAGGCGATCACCATCCAAGCCTCGGGCGGTCTGTCTGATGCCGACATCGAGAAGATGGTCAAAGACGCCGAAGACAACGCCGAAGCCGACAAAGAACGCCGCGAATTGGTGGAAACCCGCAACCAAGGCGAAAGCCTGCTGCATTCGACCAAGCGGTCCCTGGAAGAACATGGCGACAAGGTTGATCCTTCAACTGTGGAAGCCATCGAATTCGCCATGGTGCCTTTGGAAGACGCACTGAAAGGCGATGAGGTCGGCAAGATCAAATCTGCGGTGCAAAACCTGACAGAAGCCGCGATGAAACTTGGCGAAGCGATCTACAAATCCAGCCAAGCCGAAAACGAAGGCCGCGATCCGGATGCGCCGCGCGATGTTGACGATGATATTGTCGATGCCGATTTCGAAGATCTTGGTAACAACAAGCGGAAATAAACCGCGAGGATTTGAGAACCGGGGCGGTCTGATAGCAGACCGCCCTAATTCCGTTTCCCCCAAAAGGGTTCGCCATGGCAAAGCGCGATTTTTATGATGTTTTAGGTGCAGCTAAGGGGTCTTCTGCGGAAGAGCTTAAAAAAGCCTATCGCACCAAGGCGAAAGAGCTGCATCCAGACCGTAACGCAAGCAATCCCAACGCCGAAGCGCAGTTCAAGGAATTGAACGAAGCCTACGACGTGATGAAAGACGCCGATAAAAAAGCCGCTTATGACCGCTATGGTCATGCAGCCTTTGAAGGCGGCAGTGCAGGCCCGCGCGGCGGCGGTTTCGGCCAACAAGGCGATTTCGGATCGGCGTTTTCCGACGTGTTCGAAGATCTGTTTGGCGATTTCATGGGTGGCCGTGGCGGGCAACAACGATCCCGCGCGCAACGCGGATCAGACCTGCGCTATAACCTGCGGGTCAGTCTGGAAGAGGCCCACAAGGGTGTGCAAAAAACCATCAACGTGCCAGCATCGGTCGGTTGCGATACTTGCAAAGGATCGGGCTCCGAAGGTGGTGCTGAACCCGTCACTTGTGGCACCTGTTCCGGCATGGGCAAAGTGCGCGCGCAGCAGGGTTTTTTCACGGTTGAACGCACATGCCCCGCCTGTAATGGTGCTGGCCAGACCATCAAGAACCCTTGCAAGGTCTGCCACGGTGCAGGCCGGGTGGAAAAAGAACGCGCGCTGTCGGTGAATATCCCGGCAGGTGTGGAAACCGGCACCCGCATCCGGCTGTCCGGCGAAGGCGAGGCCGGCTTGCGTGGCGGGCCAACGGGTGATCTTTATATCTTCATCGAGGTGAAGGACCACGCGATTTTCCAGCGCGACGGCATCCACCTGTTCTGCCGCATTCCCGTATCCATCGCCACAGCCGCCCTTGGTGGCGAGGTTGAAGTGCCGACGATCGATGGCGGGATGAGCCGCGTCAAAGTGCCCGCAGGCAGCCAGACCGGCAAACAAATGCGCCTGCGCGCCAAAGGCATGCCCGCGCTGCGCGGTGGTGGGGCGGGCGATATGCTGATTGAACTGGCGGTGGAAACACCTGTCAATCTGACCGCCCGCCAGCGCGAATTGCTGCGCGAGTTTGAGAAGTTGTCAGAGGACAACAATCCCGAAGGATCGTCGTTCTTTGGCAAGGTCAAAGGCTTCTGGGACGGCATGAAGGGCTGATCCGGGAAGGTGAGCCGTTTTCCGGGGCATCGAGCCCCTGCAAACGGCGCGCCAGCGCAGACGGTTCTGATAGGATTGCGCTTGTCGCAAGTGTTGCTGCCTCCGGCGGGGATATTTTTGCCAAAATGAAAGCCGTTAACCTTTCCTTCACCATAGGGCGGGAAGGTCAGGCCATGTCAGAACCACGCGCCTTTTCCGAATGCCTGTTTCCGTTGTTTACGGCCGACACCAGCGATGAGGCGGCGGGACTGGGCCTGCCTGACCGTTTGCCATCTTATATCACCGATCACCGCAAACGGCTGCGCGCGCGGTTTCTGGACGGCGGGGCGGCTGCGATGCCGGATTACGAACTGCTTGAACTGGTCTTGTTTCGTGCCATCCCCCGGCAAGATGTCAAACCCCTAGCGCGGTTGCTGATGGACACGTTCGGTGATTTCAATCGGGTGATCTCGGCCCCAAACAGCCGTTTGTTGGCTGTAAAAGGCGTGGGCGAGGCCGTGGTTCTGGAACTGAAGATCGTTGAGGCCGCGTCGCATCGCCTGATGCGGGCCCGCGTCCTGCACCGCCCTGTCTTGTCGTCCTGGGATGCTTTGCTCGACTATTGCCATACCGCCATGGCACATCTGGAGGCGGAACAGTTTCGTATCCTGTTTCTGGACCGCAAGAATGTCTTGATCGCCGATGAGCCGCAAGCCCGGGGCACTGTCGATCATGTGCCGGTCTACCCGCGCGAAGTGGTCAAACGCGCGCTGGAACTGAACGCATCGGCCCTGATCCTTGTGCACAATCACCCGTCGGGCGATCCGACTCCGTCAGAGGCGGACATAACTGTCACCCAGCAAATCAAACAGGCCGCAGAGGTTTTGGGGGTGACGCTGCATGATCACCTGATCATCGGCAAGGAACGCGAGCTAAGCTTCAGGGCGCAGGGGTATCTGTAGCAAAGGCCGGTCTGATCCACAGCTCAACCCGCCTGTTCAACTGCCGCCCGGGGGCCGTCGCATCACAGGCAATCGGCATCGCTTCGCCAAAAGCAAGGGTGGCGGGGATCTGGGGTTCCGGCAGATCAGGTGCCAGTGCGCGCAGCGCATCTGCCACGCTTTGGGCGCGTGCCCTCGACAGGTCAAGATTGGCCGCAGCCGTGCCGGACCCATCTGAAAAACCCGCAAAAGCAAGCGTCTCGCCTTTGAAACTCGCGGTTTCCAACAGACGGGCAAGGTCATTCAGATTTTCTCTGGACTGCGCATCCAGACTGGATGATCCATCCTCAAACCGAAAGGTCAGCGACAATCTGTCTGCCCCCGCCATGCTTGCAACCAGCTGCTTCAGATCGGCCAGTGTCACATCTTCGCCCGCCCCCTCGATGGCATTGATCAGCCGCAAACCATCGGCCGTCATCGCTTGCCGCTCTGGGCTGCGGTCGATGTAACCTGTGGCGCGGATGCTGTCTTGTGCCACAGGTGTCGCCAGAAATTCCAGGAACTGCCGTGCGAACAGCGGCAGGCGGCGGCGCGGTGTCAACAAGAACACCGGTAACGACAGCGGATAGTCTTCCGCCTTGACGGCAAGAGTCGACGGCAGCAGGGGAAAGCCGCAACCATCTGTCAGCGGCAATGCCCGCGCAAGCCCCCGCGCCGCACGCCCGGTGACAGCAAGTGCCCAGGGATCGCGGGCTACGGCACTTGCAAGGCTTGCCAGATCGGGATGCTGGACGCCAACCACCGACGGTTTGCCAAGCCGGGCTGCCAGTGACCGTTGCAGATCGGTGTCTTCGGCCAGGCCATGCAGGACAATCGGCATATCCGGGCCACCGACGTCGCGCCAGTTCGTGGCCTCGGCGGTTAACGCCCGAACCAGATCAGCGGTTGAAATGCGGGGAGTCGGATTGTCTTGCGCCACGATCGGTATAAGCGCATCAAGTGCGACGGCGCGGTTGCCAAAATCCGGCTCGACCGCAGATGCGATGATCATTTCGGCGCGCCCGGCAATCAGTGCCACACGTGACGCCGCCGATGTTGTCGTTTCAAAACTGAATTCGGCCAGGGTCTTGTCAGTTACCGGATCGGTGATATTTGCTGCAAAACCGGGGGCAGGCCCGCGCGAATAGCCCAGCCCGCGAGAGTCTGCAAAAGCCTTTACAAGCGGCGGAAGCAGCGCCAGCCCGGCATCAGGCGCCCCGACAAAGCGGATAACGGCTTTGGGCGCAGTCAGATCCGGGCAAGCAGGGCCTGTGCAAATAACCCCTTGGCCATCAACGGTCAGCAGGCCGTACTCTGTCAAGATACGGTAGAATTCGCCGTCATAGCCTTGCATTTGTCCGCTGATGGCGATTCCGCCATCAAGCGCCGTCAGCGTCACATCTTGGGCGCAGGTGGGGCCTGTCAACAGCAAAGACGTCAAGACCACAGCCCACGTCTGGTTTAGCCCCATGTGTCGCCCGCCTGACCTTAGTTCGCGGCGGCGATCTTCAGATCCGGATCAAGATTCTTCAAGACTAGAATGTCACCGACTGAACCGCAATCGGGCATCATCAGGCTGAGATCGGTTATCACCACCCGGCTGCCAACCTCGGCCAGCGTCTCACCCAATATTTCGCGCGCACAGGTTTCTTTCGTAATCGCTGCCTCGACAACGATCCGGACAGCCGTGTCAGCGGTCGCAGGGTATGTGTAAACCTCGGCCAGCATCGGCAGCTTGACCCGGCTATCGCCAAGCACGGACAAAAAGCCACCGGTCTGTGGCTGCCCTGCCAATGCCACTTGCGTGTAGGCATCTGACACATGACCCCGTTCACCGTATTGCGCACCGTTTTCGAATGCGTTCAGTTGAAACGCATCATCACCGATCCACTGAATGCCGAACCGGCGCATTTGTGCCGCTTCCGGAACGGCCAGTTGACCGGTCATCATCTGGCCATCAGCAAACCGTACCGATACCTCTGCCTCGCTGGTCAGAGCAGGGATTGACACATAAAGCGCGCCAGTGGTTGAGGTTTTGCCGGTGATCGCAAGACCTGCGTGCAAAAGCACGACCCGTTCGCCTGGCTGGCACGGTGCCATCAGCGTCACCCCGATCATCGCCGAAGGTTCCGCCAGCAGTTCAAGACTTGCCGGGCATTTATTCGCCGCAGCATCCGTTCCCGGAACGACATTTACAAATCCCGCTTGCTGCAGCGGATCGGACGGCAGGGTAAAGATGCTGGGGATTTCTTCTGAAGGGGCGGCCGCAAAGGATGGTGTCGGCAGCTGCACGACCGCAGGCCCCGGGGTTGGTAACAGTGCCTCGGGTCCGGCCGCAACCAGCGTGATCGCGACAGGTTCAAGAGACGGGGCTTGCGCCACCTGATCGGCAGGATTGACCAACACGTTTTGCACAAGATGCCCGGCACCCAGTGCCACTGACATGATCGCCACCACCAGTGACAGCCGGCGCTTCAATTCCATAGAAATCTTCCCCAAGATCACACCCGAATGATCTAGGGGTCAAATCGGGCGCAGACATGGCACAAAGATGGCCAGAATGAGGCAACCCAAGGTTGTATAGTAGTTTTCATGACGACCTTAAGGCGAGTAAGTCATGATATTGCCGCAATCAAGTCAGCTGACCATGGCAATGTTTGAATTTATTGCCAGACCCGCAGGGGCAAGAATCGTTCCGGGACGGGTTTCCCCAAGTCGAAGGATCGGATTCGACAAATCCGTCCGTGGCAAGGGCTGCGGGTCCGGCCAACTGTGGCGCTGCTGGCTGGGGGGCCGCTGACTGTGGGGCCGTTGCTTGGGGGGCCGCTGCTTGGGCGGGCACCGCACCAGCCTGAAGTTGCTGTTGCGCATGATACTGTGCCAGCATCGCCTCTTGTTCGGCTTTGGTTAGCGGGCGCACCTGGGCAAGTTTCTGCGTCACTTCTTGCCGAAGCGAATTCAACATCGATTCGAACAGCGTGAAGCCTTCGTTCTTGTATTCGGACAGCGGGTCGCGCTGTGCATAGCCTCGAAAGCCGACAACAGACCGCAAATGCTCCAGCCGCAGCAGATGTTCGCGCCATTTGCTATCAATGGATTGCAGCAAAACCTGCTTTTCGATGCTGCGCATTGCTTCGGGGCCGAACGCTGCAATCTTTTCCTCCATCAGCGTGTCGCTTTGGTCAATGATCCGCGCGCGCATCGCATCTTGATCGACGCCTTCTTCGCGTGCCCAGTCGGTTATCGGCAAATCAAGACCTACCTTTTCCGCCAGACCGGCCTGCAATTCCTGCGCATCCCACTGATCGGCATAAGATTTCGGCGGCATCGACAGATCAACCAGATCCTCGATCACCTGATGACGCATGTCCTGCACGATCTCGCCCAGATCGTCGGCCTGCATGATTTCAAGCCGCTGGCCAAAGATCGCCTTGCGCTGGTCATTCATCACGTCATCGAATTTCAGCAATTGCTTGCGGATGTCGAAGTTGCGGCCTTCGACTTTGGCCTGGGCCTTCTCAAGGCTTTTGTTCACCCAAGGATGCACAATCGCCTCGCCCTCTTTCATGCCAAGCGTCGACAGCACCTTGTCCAACCGTTCAGACCCGAAAATACGCATCAGATCGTCTTCAAGGCTCAGATAGAACGAAGACCGCCCGGGGTCGCCTTGCCGGCCAGACCGGCCACGCAACTGGTTGTCGATGCGGCGGCTTTCATGGCGCTCGGTGGCCAGCACATAAAGCCCGCCGGCTTCGATCACTTGTACTTTTTCGGCCGCATGTTCGGCCTCGATTTTTGCGCGTACCTCGTCAGGATGCAGTTGTGGATCAGCCGCAATGGCTTGCATCACCTTCATCTCGACATTGCCGCCCAGCTGGATATCTGTCCCACGCCCCGCCATGTTGGTCGCAATCGTCACCGCACCGAACTTGCCTGCATCGGCCACGATCTGTGCTTCCTGTTCGTGCTGCCGGGCGTTCAGCACATTGTGGGGAACGCCGGCCTCTTTCAGCAGACCGGATAGAAATTCTGACTTCTCGATCGAAGTCGTCCCAACCAAAAGCGGCTGCCCCTTGGAATTGGCATCCTTGATCTCATCTACTATGCCCGCGTATTTTTCCTTGGCGGTGCGGTAAACCTTGTCATGCTCGTCTTTGCGCGCGACCGGCCGGTTGGTCGGCACTTCGACGACCCCAAGCCCGTAAATCTGCATGAATTCGTCCGCTTCGGTTGATGCGGTGCCGGTCATCCCCGCCAACTTTTTGTAAAGCCGGAAATAGTTCTGGAATGTCACCGACGCCAGCGTCACGTTTTCGGGCTGAATGGCGACACCTTCCTTGGCCTCGATCGCCTGATGCAACCCGTCCGACAAGCGCCGCCCACGCATCATGCGGCCGGTAAACTCGTCGATCAGCATCACTTCGCCGTCGCGCACGATATATTGCTGATCCTTGTTGAACAGCTTGTAGGCCCGCAGCGCTTGCGTCACATGATGGATCAGCGTCGTGCTTTCCGGATCATACAGCGACTGGCCCTCGGGCAGCAGCCCATTGTCCAGCAGCGCCTGTTCGATGAAATCATTGCCGTCATCCGAAAACGTCACATTGCGGGTCTTCTCGTCCAGTTTGTAATGCACTTCGGTCAGCGCCGGGATCAGCTTGTCAACCTTGACATACAGATCCGACCGGTCCTGACTTGGCCCTGAGATGATCAAGGGCGTGCGTGCCTCGTCGATCAGGATACTGTCCACCTCATCAACAATCGCGTAGAAATGGCCGCGCTGCGACATGTCTTCCAGCGTCGCTTTCATGTTGTCGCGCAGATAGTCAAAGCCCAGTTCGTTGTTGGTGGCATAGGTGATATCGGCACGGTAGGCGGCCTTCTTCTCGGCGTCCGGCTGATAGGGATAAACCACCCCCGTCGTCATGCCCAACGCGCCATAAACCTTGCTCATCCACTCGGCATCGCGCTTGGCCAGATAATCGTTAACCGTGACAATATGCACGCCCTTGCCCGCTAAAGCATTCAGATAGGCCGGCAGCGTCGCCATCAGCGTCTTGCCCTCGCCGGTCTTCATTTCCGAAATATTGCCCTGATGCAGGAAAATCCCGCCTTTCAGTTGTACGTCGAACGCGCGCAGACCCAAGGCGCGCCATGCGGCCTCGCGGCAATTGGCAAAAGCTTCCGGCAGCAGGTCGTCCAGCGCAGTGCCCGATTGCGCCCGGCCCTGCAATTCGGCGGTCTTTGCGATGATTGCCTCATCCGACAACGCCTGAAACTGCGGCTCCAGCGCGTTGATCTGGGCGACCAGCGGGCGAACCGATTTGACTTTGCGATCGTTCGGCGTTCCGAACACCTTGCGTGTGATGGTTCCAAGACCCAGCATATTTTCTCCGCCTGGCCAATTTCATATATCAGGGGGCCCTGACAACCTCGTGAAACGGTGCGGGCTTGCCCGCATTCACCACCTTCCCTAAAAGAACTGGGAAAGCACCGAACGACCTGTCTCACGCGACTGTCGCGATGTAAGGGGTCGCTTGGGTCAAGTCAACGTCGCGCGGCTCTGCGCAGGGATCAGGAATGGGTGAAGTGATGACAACTAAGGGTTTTTGGTATGGCTTGGCCGTTTCGGCCACGCTGTTTTTCGCGTCCCCCGCCGTCGCCGAGGACGCGGCGGCACCAGAAGCAATGACCGCAGACACCGTGGTGGCCACGGTGAACGACACAAACATCACCCTTGGCCAGATGATCGTTCTGCGCGGCACGCTTTCCGAACAGTATCAGGCGCTTCCCGATGATGTGCTTTACAAAGGCATTCTGGAACAACTGATCCAGCAGACCCTGCTGGAACAATCGCTGGGCGATACTGTCACCAAGCGCGACCAGATCGCCGTTGAAAACAACCGTCGTGGCTACCTGTCGGGCGTGGCCTTGCAGGCGGTTGTCGGCGCCTCGGTGACGGATGCAGCCCTGCAAGCGGCCTATGATGCCCGTTTCAAGGATATCGCCCCGAAAACCGAATACAACGCCGCCCATATTCTGGTCGCCACCGAAGACGAAGCCAAGGCCATCAAGGCAGAGCTCGACGGCGGCGCAGATTTCGCAGAGATCGCAAAAGCAAAGTCAACTGACACCGGGTCTGGTGCCAATGGCGGCGATCTGGGCTGGTTTGGCCAGGGCGCCATGGTCAAACCCTTTGAAGACGCCGTTATTGCCGCCAAGGTAGGTGAGATCACGGCGCCGGTGCAATCCGATTTCGGCTGGCATCTGATCAAGGTCATGGAAACGCGTCTGGCCTCTGCGCCGCCGCTGGATGATCTGCGCGATGAACTGGCGGCCGAAATTGAACAAAAGGCCGTCGAGGCGCATCTCGCGACATTGACAGGTGCCGCCACGATCACCCGCCCCGGCGACGGGATTGATCCCAAACTGCTGCGTGATGAAACGCTGCTGGACAAGTGAATTTCAAAGACAGGGGCGGACATGGGCAAAACTGATTGGAAGGCCAAGGCGAAAACCTTGAAAAAGAAACTTGGCAAGGCTCTCAAGGGAGGCGATGCCACCTCGGCAAAAGCAGCCAAGCCGCTCTCGCCTCTCGCCCCGGCAGATGGCTTTCCCGCCCTGCCCCCCATTGCAGGCGTCGAATTTGCGGCGGTTGAAGCCGGGGTGCGCTATGCCAACCGCAAAGATGTGATGCTGATCCGGCTTGCGCCCGGCACTGCGGTTGCAGGCGTCTTCACCCGCTCCACCACCCGCGCCGCCTGTGTGCGTGATTGTCAGGCTAAACTGGCAACAACGGTGCCTGCCGGGGCAGGGGCTGCCATCATCGTCAACTCCGGCAACTCCAACGCCTTCACCGGCACGGTCGGCGATGCGTC
>JANNSG010000105.1:0-16700 GCA_031402355.1 Pseudorhodobacter sp.
AGGTCCTTCATGCCTCGGGGTCCTTGGCGGAAATGTCGCCCGACAGGATGACGCCGCGCGCCGGGTCAAACGAAAAATGCATCCGGCTGCCCGGCTGCGGTACCATGGTGCTGCCGTCGTTGCGCGCCTCGGCCACCAGCAACTGGCCTGTCGCATCGCGCGACTGGACCGAGATGAAATTGCCCTCGAAGGCGACGTCGCTGACTTCCACCGGAATCGAGTTCCGTGTCTGCGCGTCGAGGGTCAGACGGGCATGTTCGGGGCGTACATACAGCCGGCTTCTGGCCCCAGGTGCAACATTGGGCCCCAGCCGCGCCTCGAACGTGCCGCTTGCCGTCTTGAACCGGGCCAGCCCGTCGCTGGTTCCGGCCAACTCGCCGTTGAAAATGTTGTTCTCGCCGACGAACGAGGCCACGAAGCCATTCGCCGGGTCGTTGTAGATTTCGCGCGGGGTCGCGACCTGCTGCAGCTTGCCCTGGCTCATCACGCCGACGCGGTCGCTCATCGCCAGCGCTTCGCCCTGGTCGTGGGTGATGAAGATGAAGGTCACGCCCGTGCGTTTCTGAATGGCCCGCAACTCGGCCCGCATCGCCTGCCGCAGCTTCAGGTCCAGCGCCGACAACGGTTCGTCCAGCAGCATCACCGAAGGCTCGATGGCCAGAGCGCGCGCAATTGCCACCCGTTGCTTCTGGCCGCCCGACAACTGGCTGACCATCTTGTCGCCCGCCCCCGGCAATTCGACCAGCGCCAGCAATTCCTCGGCCTTCTTGCGGCGGGTGGCCTTGGGAACGCCCCGCACTTCGAGCCCGAAGGCGATGTTTTCCCACACCGGCATCAGCGGAAACAGCGCCAGGTTCTGAAAGATCAGTGCCGTCGGGCGCTGGTTCGGGCGGATGCCATTCATGTCCTTGCCGCCGATCCGCACCGCGCCCTTGCTGGGCTGGATGAAGCCGGAAATCATCCGCAGGATGGTGGTCTTGCCGCAGCCCGAAGGCCCGAGGAACGAAAAGAATTCGCCCGGCTGGATGTTGACCTTGACCGTATCGACCGCGCGGAAGCTGCCGAAATCGGCACATACGTTGTCAAGCTCCACGCCCGCGCTCATCCGTTTCCCCGTTGCCGTCTGTTGTTTTTATCCGGTCAGTCTAGCAGCGACCGCTTTGACTTATCAACCCGCCGGAGTTGTCCAACACTCCGGCGGGCCGAACTGGCGGTTGATCAGGCAGATTTCAACTTGTCGGCATATTCGCCGCGCTTGGCGACGAACCATGCCTCCTGCGCCGGCCACCACCACAGGTTCTTCAGCGCCTCGTCGTTGAAGGCGGCGTTGTAGTAATCCTTCACCGCCGGGTCCATCAGGTCGATCGCCCCCCTGGCCGCCGGGTTGGCCTGGAACGCCGAGGCCCACATCGACGAGCCTTCCGGCGTGGACAACCATTTGGCCCATTCATGCGCCTGATCGACGTTGACGGCGTTCGACATCAGCACCATGCCCTGGTTCCAGGCAAATGCGCCCTCGACCGGCGGCACAAAGCCGAAACCGTCCTTTGCCAGGTTGAAGCCGGTCGAGTCCCAGTTGAGACCGATCGTGGCGCCGTTGGCCAGGAAACCGGCCTGCGCTTCGTTCTCGCCGGACCACCATTGTACGATCGACGGCTTGGCCTTGATGGCTTCGGCCAGGGCGATGTCCCACAGCTCGACCATCGCGGCTTCGTCGGCATAGCCATCCGTCCACGGGCGCGGCAGCTTGCCGGTCGCATCAAGCCAACGGCCCATCGCCGCCAGCGACGAATGCGGACGCAGGCAGGCCATGTTGGCGCCCGAGAACAGATCGCCCAGCGACGGCGGCGAGGACAGCTTGGCTTCGGCCTTGTTGTAGACCAGCGCTTCGGTGCCCCAGACCGAGAGCAGGATCATCCGCTTGCCGTCCACGGTCGCCATCTCGCCCATATGGCCGTCAGCCAGACCCGGCAGGTAGTTGTCGAGGTTGATCTTGCTCAGGTCCCAGCCCTGTACCAGGCCGTTGGACGCCCAGCCCGCGACGCGGTCTACCGTCGGCTCGGCCACATCGATGGTGCCGGTTTGCAGCGCCAGCTTGGCCTGGGCAAATATGTCGTCCTGGCCCGGCTGCTCGGTGAAATTGACCTTGATGCCGGTGGCGGCTTCGAAGGTGGGAAGAACCTTTTCAGCGATCGCCGGATAGCCGGCCCAGCCCATGAAATTCAGCTCGCCCGACGAGGCCAGGGCCTTGCTGGAGATGATGGCAGGGGCCGCCAGCAGACCGACGCCGGCCGCAGTGGTTTTCAGAAAGGCACGGCGGTTGACCGTAGTATCGTTAGTGTTCACGATGTCATCTCCTTGTGTCAGACTTTTCGAGTTGTTCCTCAGATCCTGTCGACGGACCAGCCAAACCGGACCGGCCCCCCCGGACCTTAGCAGTTATGTGACAAGTGCGAAGCTCACATGACAGTCACGCGCAGTCCGATCCGCAATCGACTTTTCCCGACTTGGCTGCGTCTGTCAACAAGGCGCTTCGGCCTGCGTCCGACCAACCCGACCCGGTCTGTGTGCATGCGCCTTTGCCGCACAACCAGAGCGCCAGATCGGCCCCGCTTCCGTGCCATGGCCACCATCTGGAAATTGCGCCGTCGGGTCCCGGGCTGTCACACGTCTGGACCATCCCGGGCCTATTGCGCTAGATGACCCGGTCTGGCCGCATGCCTTTGCAAGGCACGCCTTTGCCAGACCCCTGGCAACAAGAAAAAAGGGCAGCGCGCTTGGACATATCATCAGCATTCATCATCGAGGGCGCAAAGGTGATCCTGCCCGGCGCGCTCGCCTCGGTCTCGGTCCGGGTGGAGGCCGGGCGGATCACCGCGCTCGACGGCGCACGTGACGGGGCCACCGTCATCGACGCGCGTGGCAAGATCCTCGCCCCGGCGCTGATCGACATTCACGGCGACGCGTTCGAACGCCAGCTGATGCCGCGCCCCAATGTGCATTTCCCCATTGCGGCGGCCCTTCTGGAAACCGACCGGCAACTGGCGGCCAACGGCATTGCCACCGCCTATCACGCATTGACGCTGAGTTGGGAGCCGGGCCTGCGCTCGGTGGCCAAGGCCCGCGACGTGATCGAGGGGCTGGATGCGCTCGCCCCGCGCCTGACGGTGGAAAGCCGGGTGCAGTTGCGCTGGGAAACCTTTGCGTTTGAAGCTCTGCCGCTGATCGAACAGGCGCTGGCCGGGCCGCTGAAACCCTCGATCGCCTTCAACGACCACATGTCGATGGCGATGCGGGATTTCGACATCCCGATTCAGGACCGCCTGTTCGAACATTCGCCCGACTTCCGGGTCTGCGATCCGGCGGACCCGCGCTTTGCGTCGCGCAAGTCGAACGCAGCGCGCGCCGGAATGGACCCCGATGCCTATCTGGCTCTGATGGCGCAGGTCTGGGAACGCCGTCCGCAGGTGCAGGGCGTCATGGCGCAAGTGGCCGGGCTCGGCCGGGCCATCGGCGCGCCGATGCTCAGCCACGACGACACCCACGTGGAAACCCGCGACTACTACCGGGCCCTTGGCGCGCAAATCACCGAATTCCCGATGCAGGTGGCGGTTGCCGAAGCCGCCCGCGCGGCCGGCGACTGGATCATCTTCGGGTCGCCCAACGTGGTGCGGGGTGGCAGCCACATCGGCTCGCCCGGTGCCGCTGACATGATCCGCGCCGGGCTCTGCGACGTCATCGCGTCGGACTATTACTACCCGGCCCTTCTGGCCGCCGTTGCCACCCTGCACAGCGAAGCAGTTGCGCCCTTGCCAGCCCTTTGGGATCTGGTATCGGCCAACCCGGCCGCCGCCTCGGGCCTGACCGACCGTGGCCGCATTTCCCCCGGTCTGCGGGCCGATCTCGTGCTGCTTGACTGGCCCGAGGGCGAATTGCCAAGCCCCTGCCGCACCTGGGTGGCCGGCCGCACCGCCTTTGCCAGCGACGCGCCGGGCCGAGCCTGACCGAACCGGCGCAGCATCGCCCGCCGACCGGACCCCGGTCGGACCCTCTGGTGCCGTCAGCGACGCCGTCCCGGGGATGTCATCGGGCAACGCCGGTGCCGGTTGAGTGCTTGGACGCGGGGCGGCACTTGGTTTCTGGCGGCTCTTCTCTGCGCGCGGCTCCCCCCTTCCCGTCCATTCAGCGCAAGCAGGCTTGCAACCCCGCCCGGCCCGTGTATAAGGCCGCATTCTTCCGCAACCACCGGAACCGGCGCAACCTCTCGAAGCGGGCCGCGGAAGACTTGGCCCTGCCCTGAAGTGCGCCCAGATGAATGGAGCCCGCATGCCGCTTTACGAGCATGTATTCATTGCGCGTCAGGATATTTCCAACACGCAAGCCGAAGGTCTTATCGAACATTTCACCGCAGTGCTCTCGGATAACGGCGGCAAGGTCGTCGAACACGAGTATTGGGGCGTCAAGACCATGGCCTACAAGATCAACAAGAACCGCAAGGGCCACTACGCCTTTCTGAAAACGGACGCGCCTTCTGCGGCCATTCAGGAAATGGAACGCCTGATGCGTCTGCATGACGATGTGATGCGTATCCTGACCATCAAGGTCGATGCCCATGGCGAGGGCCCTTCGGTCCAGATGCAGAAACGCGATGACCGCGATCGCGGCGATCGTTCAGAGGGTGGTTTCGGCGGTGAACGTCGCGAACGCCCTTCCTTCGGTGACCGTCCCGACCGGGGCGATGACCGGGGTGAGCGCCCGTCGTTCGGCGGCGATCGTCGTCGTTGATCTGAGATAGGAAAGGACCAGCCAAATGGCAAACAAACCGTTTTTCCGTCGCCGCAAAGTCTGCCCCTTCTCGGGCGACAATGCTCCGGCAATCGACTACAAAGACACCCGCACCCTGCAGCGCTATATATCCGAGCGTGGCAAGATCGTGCCGTCCCGTATTACCGCAGTCTCGGCCAAAAAGCAGCGTGAACTGGCAACCGCCATCAAACGCGCCCGCTTTCTTGCCTTGCTGCCCTATGCCGTGAAATAAGGGGAACAACCATGCAAGTGATCCTCCTTCAACGCGTGGCCAAACTTGGCCAGATGGGCGATGTCGTCAAGGTAAAGGACGGCTACGGCCGGAATTACCTGCTGCCACAGGGCAAGGCGTTGCGCGCGAATGCGTCCAACATCGCCTCGTTCGAAGCCAAAAAAGTGCAACTCGAAGCCACCAACCTGGAAACCCGCAAAGAAGCGCAAGCTTTCGCGGATACACTTGATGGTCAGGTTTTCGTGGTGATCCGGTCCGCATCGGATTCGGGCGCGCTTTACGGCTCCGTCACCACGCGCGACGCGGCGGAAGCTGCTACCGGCGGCGGCTTTACCGTTGACCGCAATCAGGTTGTGCTGGACCGCCCGATCAAGGACCTGGGCCTGCACGCCGTGACGGTGGTGCTGCACCCGGAAGTATCTGCCAAGATCACGATGAACGTGGCCCGTTCGCCCGAAGAGGCCGAACTGCAAGCCGCTGGCAAATCCATTCAGGAACTTGCCGCCGAGGCCGAAGCCGCCGCGGAATTCGAGATCGCGGAGCTGTTCGACGAAATGGGCGCGGCACAGGACGGTGCTGACCTCGGTCGCGACTGACCTGATCTGTGCGAGAAGAGAAAAACCGCGCGGGGGCAACTTCGCGCGGTTTTGTTTTGGGCAAACTGCGGCTGCAAGAATTGGGAATATTATCCTTTCGATGTCGGGAATAACCAAGCCTGACGATACACCACAAGACTAACGTCCTTTATGTCCGACATATCCTCGACCACCCCCTCTACACATAGCGCCCGCGGCATTCTGTTCCTGATTGCCGGAATTGCGGTATTTGCCGTGCAAGATCTGATCCTGAAAATGCTCAGCGGTACTTATCCGCTGCATCAGGCAATGGTGATCCGCAGCGTCACAGCCGCCCCGCTGCTGTTGACAATCGTGCATCTGAACGGCGGTCTCGGAACGCTGGTGACACCAGGCCTCTACCGAATGATCGGACGCGGTTTCGTGATGTTTTTGGCCTATACCTCGTACTACCTTTCCCTCGCGGCTTTGCCGCTTGCGACTACGGTGGCGCTTTATTTTGCCGCCCCTTTGTTCATTACCTTGCTGTCGGTGATGATCCTGCACGAAAAGGTTGGCCTGCTGCGATGGCTTGCGGTGGCTGCGGGTTTTACTGGCGTCATCATCATGGTGCGCCCCGGCAGCGATCTGTTTGATTGGGCTGCCCTTCTCGCAGTATTGTCGGGACTGACTTACGGCGTCTCCATGGTATCTGCCCGCAAATTGGGCGCGTCCGAAACCGCAGCTGCGTTGGCTTTCTGGGGAAATGCTGTCTTCCTGGGGTGCGCGGTAATGTTGTCGCTTCTGTTTGCCACCGGCGAATTTGAAGGCATCGGCCACAAGAGCATAGCGTTCATGACACGCGGATGGGTCATGCCAACCGCTGTAGACATAGGCCTGATGATGGCCTGCGGCATGATCGCCGCCGCCGGGCTTACCATGCTCACCCAAGCCTACCGCATTTCGCAATCCAGCGTCGTGGCCCCATTTGAATACACCGCCATGATCTGGGGAGTGCTGTACGGCTGGGTCTTCTGGGCAGATTGGCCCGATACAACCGGCTGGATCGGCATTTTGATCATTGTAGGGGCCGGCTTGTTCGTGATCTGGCAAGAACGCCGCGAAGGGCGACAGTAATAAGAAGGGCCGCCCTGTTTTCAGAGGCGGCCCAGCTCTTTCCCGAAGGATACGTCTTACATCTCGTCCAAGGCCTCAATCGCCTTTTGCAGCTTTTGCTTGCTGACTTCTTTGTCGGTCACCTTGGCGCCTGCCACGATGAAATCGACAACCTTGTCTTCAAAGATCGGCGCACGCAGTTGTTGTTGCATTTGCGGGTTCTTCTGCACGAAATCAAAGTAGGCGCGTTCCTGACCGGGGTATTGGCGGGCTTGCGCCAGCACGGCCTGGGTCATTTCCGCATCGGTCACGGTGACTTCGGCCTTGCGGCCAATCTCGGCCAGCAAAAGGCCAAGGCGAACACGACGTTCGGCCAGCGTCTTGTGTTCCTCGGTGGTTTCAACCGAGCCGTGGTTGTGATCGTGCACTTCGGGGTTTTCTTCATGCCAAAGCTGATGTGCAATTTGCGCAGCTTCGGCATCTACCAACGAGGCAGGCAAATCAAACTTAACCATCGCGTCCAATTGGTCCAGTAAGGACCGCTTCATCACCGAACGTGCCGCCCCTTTGTATTCGGTTTCCAGACGGTCCGCGATCTGGCCCTTCAAAGCGGCCAGATCTTCGGCGCCGTACTTCTTGGCCAAGTCATCGTTGATCTCAGCCGCAACCGGGCCTTTCACGGCTTTCACCGTGCAGGCAAAAACCGCGGCCTTGCCGGCCAGGTTCTTTGCACCGTAGTCGGCTGGAAAATCCACATTCACAGACACTTCGTCGCCTGCTTTTGCACCAACAAGCTGGGCTTCAAAACCCGGAATGAACGAATTCGATCCCAGCACCAGCGGATAGTCGTCAGCGGTGCCGCCTTCAAACAGTTCACCGTCGACCGATCCCTTGAAGTCGATCACGATCTGATCGCCGTCCTTGGCCTTTGCGCCCTTCTTGCGATCGTCAAACGATTGCGACGATGATGCCAGATTCTTCAATGCCTCATCCACAGCCGCATCTTCGGCTTTTACCGACAAACGCTCCAGCTTGACTTTGCTGCTGTCGAAATCAGGAATCGGCGGCAGGGCCTCATAGGTCATGTCGACCACGACATCCTGGCCTTCTTTCCAGCTCTCGCCGCCTTGCATCTTGACGTCTGGCTGCATGGCGGGACG
This sequence comes from Pseudorhodobacter sp., assembly GCA_031402355.1. Lineage (GTDB taxonomy): Bacteria > Pseudomonadota > Alphaproteobacteria > Rhodobacterales > Rhodobacteraceae > JACMNW01. The sequence continues at coordinate 7,869 of JANNSG010000105.1, forward strand.
GTCGCCGGTTTTCTCAAAATGGTCTTTCATCGCACCGTCGATGGCAGATTGCATGGCATCGCCCATCAGGCGAGGCGCATGCTGCTTACGCAGCAACGCCATCGGGACTTTGCCCTTGCGAAAGCCCTTCATTTCAATCTCTGGCTGCGCTTCGACCAGCTTTTCCGTGACTTTGGCGTCAAGCTCTGCCGCAGTCACAGTGATTGTGTAGCCGCGCTTCAGGCCTTCGTTCAGGGTTTCCGTAACCTGCATGTCCTCGTCCTCTATGTTATCTGGTGCGGGTGGAGGGACTTGAACCCCCACGCCTCGCGGCGCCAGAACCTAAATCTGGTGCGTCTGCCAATTTCGCCACACCCGCATCATTAACAAGACGCGGAGCCAGCCTTTCGGCATGGCTCCGCGTCTTGTAAATCCGCGCCCTTCTAACAAGCTTGCGGCCGGGATGCGAGCAGAAAAATCGCCGCCAAAATATACTGCGCGTTCCGTATTACTGCCGCAATCGGAAGCGCATCTTTGGGTCAGTCCAATCGAAGGTAACTGCGATGTCGTTCGCCCGCCAAAATCAGATCTCCGGCCCCGTGCCTGTCTTGTCACCGACTGTCGGTCTGGTTGCAGGGACACATGTGATGACCATGGATGGCGACCTGCCGGTCGAGTATCTGACACCCGGCGACCGTGTGCTTACCCGCAATGGGGCGAGGGTGCTTGCAGCGATATCCGTACGTGTCGAAGAAGACAGCGCGATGGTGCGCATTAATACCGGAACACTGGGCCATGGCCGCCCCTGCGCCGACATGCTGGTTTCCCTGCATCAGATGATCTTGATCAGGGACTGGCGCGCGAATGTCTTGTACGGTGCGCCACAAGCGCTCGTTGCTGCTGGCCGACTGGCAGACGGCATGGTCAACAAGATCGAGAATCTGTCAAAGGCTCGGATTTTCACATTGGAATTCGCCGAAGACGTAGTGATCTATGCGGATGGCCTTGAAATGGCCTTTCTTGCTGCAAAGGTCGGCGCTTAGGCGGATGACGCAAGGCTACTGGCCAAAACACTTGCAAATAAACTTTGCAAGAATTTTTGGCAGTTGCGGCATTTTCCCTAAAGCCCCAGCGCGCGAAACACCTTGGGCAATTCCTCAGGCAAATCTTCGGCAATCAACCCCGGACCAAAACTGCGCGCACATTCGACATGCAACCACGCTGCCGTTTCCGCCGCTTGCATGGGGGAAAATCCCCGCGCCAGCAACCCGGTGATATAGCCCGCCAACACATCGCCCGATCCGGCCGTGGCAAGCCACGGGGCCGCGCGGTCGCAATGAGCGGAGTTGATGGAACATCTGCCAGTCGGGTCTGCAATCACCGTGTCCGGGCCTTTGAACAGTACCACACAGCCCGCGCGCGCGGCGGCTTCGCGGGTGGCATCTACTTTGGAATAAGCCGGGCCCGTGGTGGCAGGGGCAGTTAGCTTGGCGGCGATGTCGGGGAACAGACGGGCGAATTCTCCGGCATGGGGGGTGAGGATGCAATCGGGGTGCAGGGCCGTGAACAGGTTGGGGTGGCGGGACAGGATGGTCAAGGCGTCGGCGTCGAGGACGACCTTCCGCAACGCCCCCCTCCCCACTAGGGGGAGGGGAAGCGCTTGGTCGCCCATAGCATCACCCTGCCCAACGTCGCCCCCCTCCCCCTCGTGGAGAGCGGATGGGGGTGGGGGGCAACCAAGCGCCGCCGCCACCAACCCTACCGCCCGCGCATCCAGCCCCAACCCCGGCCCAAGGCACAGCGCGTTGATCCGACTATCGGACAGAATATCAACCAACCCTGCCCCATCCGCGACAGCCCGCAACATCACCGCATCCAACCGCGCCGCGTTTTCTGGGATGGCGTCCGGGGGGCAAGCCACTGTCACCAGCCCTGCCCCGATGCGCAACGCGCCGCGTGCTGAAAGGCGGGCAGCACCGCCATGGCCAGAGGGGCCGGAGAGGATAAGGGCGTGGCCATGGGAAAACTTGTTGTGCAGGGCAGCTTTTCCAAGTCCGGTAAGCTGCGTTTGTACCAGTAAGACTATCGACGCGCGCCCCGTCGTCCCTGAAGACTTCAGCCCGATGTCCTTGACCACGAGTTTTCTGCAGTATTGTGGCCCCCTTCTCAGGAAGTGTCCGAGCTTACTGCGATGAAAAGTTACGGTGAGTTGAGCCTCTGCTGCAAACCCATCCAAAGCGGGCCACCCTGAAACTGGATATCCAGCTGGAACAATCGGTCTGCCACTGTCAGCGCAAAGACCTGATGGCATATCAATCGAGACACTGCGGCGGACATCCCATTCTCCCAAAAAAGCACAGTTGAAAATCCTGCGTGCTTCGGTTTCCAAAGGACGCGAAAGCCCTGTTCCAAAAAGGGCGTCAACAAGAACATCAACAGTTGGCTCCAGCGTCGCATCTTTTTCGCCACCGCGAGCATCCCGCAAAAATGCGTCGGCATCCTGGCAGGCCCCCATCCCTAACCACCGTTCATAATTCACCCTTGCATCCGGCGGCATCCGCTCTGGCGTTCCATACAGAAACACCTCCACCTCCCAGCCCCACTCCTGCAACAGCCGCGCCACGACAAACCCGTCGCCGCCGTTGTTGCCCGGCCCGCACAACACAACTGCGCGGTGCGAGGTTTTCGCCAATTCCGGCCATTCCTCAAACACCGCCTCAACGACACCCCGCCCGGCGCGTTCCATCAGTTCCAGCCCGGTGACCTCGCCGGATGCAATTGCTGCGGCCTCGATGGCGCGCATCTGGGCCGCGGTCAGCAATTCGGTCATGGTTGCGCCACCTTATTTTCAAAACGCCCAACTAAAGCGCCTTATGCCTAATATTTAATCACAACATCCAGAATCACATGTTTCGATCCATCCGCAAATCCTATCTCGATTGTCCAAGACTGACAGAAATGGTCAGACGTCGATGGAACAATCCCCGGGGAGTGCCACGCATGAAGAAGATCGAGGCAATCATCAAGCCGTTCAAGCTTGATGAGGTCAAGGAGGCACTGCAAGAAGCTGGCATTCAGGGGCTGTCTGTGACCGAGGTAAAGGGCTTTGGTCGCCAGAAAGGTCATACCGAACTGTACCGCGGTGCAGAATATGTCGTGGATTTTCTGCCAAAAGTTAAAATCGAGGTCGTTTTGACAGACGATATGGTCGAAACTGCGATCGAGGCGATCATCGCGGCGGCCCGTACTGACAAGATCGGCGACGGCAAGATCTTTGTCTACCCAGTGGAACAAGCCATCCGCATTCGCACCGGCGAAACCGGCGACGACGCGGTTTAACGAAACATCGGCCCCATAAACGGGCCACGCAATCACCATTCATAAGAAGGAACTGAGCAGAGATGAGCAAAGTTAAAGACGCTCTGAAACTGATGAAGGACGAAGAGGTCGAATATGTCGACATCCGTTTCACCGACCCAATTGGCAAATTGCAGCATGTAACGCTGGTGGCCGATCTGGTTGATGAAGACTTCTGGGAAGAGGGATTCATGTTCGACGGATCGTCCATCGCGGGCTGGAAGTCGATTGACCAGTCCGACATGAAGCTGATTCCAGATGCATCGTCGGTCTATATCGATCCCTTCTATGCCGAAAAAACCATGTGCGTGCATTGCAATGTGGTTGAGCCTGACACCGGCGAAGCTTACAGCCGCGATCCGCGCGGCACCGCAGTGAAGGCTGAGGCGTATTTGAAATCGACCGGTATCGGCGATACCGCCTTTTTTGGGCCCGAGGCAGAATTCTTCTTGTTCGACGACGTGCGCTATTCGGTGACACCGCGCAAAGTGTCTTATGAAATCGACGCCGAAGCAGCCGCCTGGAATACCGATACCGTGACCGAAGGCGGCAATTATGGCCACCGCGCGGGCCACAAGGGCGGCTATTTCCCGGTGAACCCGGTGGACGAGGCTCAGGATATCCGCGGCGAAATGCTGTCCACGATGAAGCGCATGGGCATCAAAGTTGACAAGCATCACCACGAAGTTGCGACTTGTCAGCATGAATTGGGCATGATCTTTGGCGGGTTGGTCGAACAGGCCGACAACATCCAGAAATACAAATACGTGATCCACAACGTGGCCCATGCTTACGGCAAGACCGTGACCTTCATGCCAAAGCCGATGAAGGGCGACAACGGGTCGGGGATGCATGTCAACATGTCGATCTGGAAGGGTGGCAAGCCTTTGTTTGCAGGCGATAAATATGCCGACCTTAGCCAGGAAGCGCTGTGGTTCATCGGCGGCATCCTGAAGCATGCCAAGGCGTTGAACGCGCTGACCAACCCCGGCACCAACAGCTACAAGCGCCTGATCCCCGGCTTCGAAGCCCCGGTTCTGCGCGCCTATTCGGCCCGCAACCGGTCTGGCTGCGTTCGTATTCCGTGGACCGAAAGCCCGAAGGCAAAGCGCGTCGAGGCCCGTTTCCCTGATCCATCGGCCAACCCCTATCTGGCCTTCGCGGCCCTTTTGATGGCTGGCCTCGACGGGATCAAACACAAGATCGACCCGGGCCCTGCGTCGGACAAGGATCTCTACGATCTGCCGCCCGAAGAACTGGCCGAAATCCCGACCGTCTGCGGCAGCCTTCGTGAAGCTTTGGAGGAACTGGAAAAGAGCCACGACTTCCTGCTTGCCGGTGACGTCTTCACCAAGGATCAACTGGAAGGCTACATGGCGTTGAAGTGGGAAGAGGTTTACGCCTACGAACACACACCGCATCCGATTGAATACCAGATGTATTACTCCTGCTGATCAGGTTTACGCGTTTCAATTGAAGGGCATCCCCTATGGGGGTGCCCTTTTGCTATTGCGGCGATACAACGCCTTGAAATCGTCATCATTGTTGCGGATTTACGATCAAAATCGACGGAATGACGGCGACAAACCGAGCCTATTTCAAGCTAAAATCACAATCCCTGCTCAATTGTGGCGCATTGCGGGGCCAGATTGACCGCGATCGATTCTGCTAGGGGGTAGAAATGAGCGCGGTTGTCGCAAGCAAAGTGGCCTTACTTCTTTATGAAGTCATGCCGCCCTTGAACCTTGCACATATGGTTGCTGATCTGGGAAGCATCGGTTTGCGCTTGGGCACAGCCGAGCCAATTGTAACCTGGGACTGCGACGATATTGCTACCGTCGATTTCGGCAACACACGGCTGGTGATCGGCTTTTCAGACGCCTTGCCCGGTCGCTTTGCGGCCTGCATTACTGTTGCATCCGGATCGATTGACAGCACCATCTCGCAGGCCAAACAACCATCCGATGCCGCTTTGTTGAGTGGCGAAATCATTGAAAAACTGAAGCTGTCCTTTCCCAGTGACGACACGCGGTTTTTGTCGTCTGACCGCCCGCTGACCCCGGATCTGATTGATCAGATTGTCGAAGATCTGGTTCAAAGCGAAGCAGCCGGCTCAACCCTTTCCAAGTCGCAAATGCCTGAGGGTGACGCCGTCACGAATAAGGCCGATCTGCCGGCCGATGACCCGGGCGATATGGAACGCCTGATACACCGCCTGTCGTCAGAACTGACCACGCGATCTTCGGGTTTGATTTCTCGGGCGATCGCATCTGCAACGCAGAAGAAGAACCGGGTCGCCGCGAAAGATGCCGCGTCATCACTGCCGCTCGACGCCAACGGTACGGCAAAGCTTGCTCGACAGAAGGGCAAAGGCACCGGTGGTCTATTCTGGCATGCGGGTGATGCCAGCCCTATTGCCGCAAACCCACGTCAAGACCCGGCCACACCGAAAGGTGCCGCGACACCGGGGGCAGGCGAATTGAAGGCCGTTCGCGACGCGCTTTACGCTTTGGATCAGTCACAGTCTACGCCCGCCGCCAGATTGGCCGCGCAGGCCCAGCGCGCGTTGCAAGCTGTTGCAGCAATCCCAATGGGTCTGTCTGGCAAGATTGCAGGCAAGCAAAAGCGCGACACTGCGCAGGTCCCGAACCGTACCAAGCCGTGATCTCTGGCTATCGGCCAACAAAAGAAGCAAGCGGTATAGCGAAAGGCGGCCGAATATAAAAATCCGTGCCCGTCGGTCACGAATGCCAACGCCCGGCCGGTTTTGGGCCATAGCCGCGTCAATCCGGATGAAAAGCCCGCAAACCCTGTGCCACCTCTGGTGCCAGATCTGTCATCCGCACCACGTAGGTATGAATTGCAAACACCACGGCACTGGTTTGCGGCAACCGGATCAGGCATTGCCGTTCTGATCGCGCATAGGTCTTTGCAACAGGTTTCGGTCGAGGCACCCCTTCAAGACGTGGCTGATGCAGGGTCGCATCGTCATAGAGCAAGGAATTCGCGCGCCAAAGCGGCTGGTCGGCCCGGATCGCATCAAACATCCTTTGGACGCGGCGTGCGATATCAAGATCATAGCTTTCCACCGGGTTGTGAATCCGGGTCATAGGTTGGCCAAGCTTCTGGGACAGGGTCCAGCCCGCCGGAAAACACAAGATTGCGCCGGTCAAAAGATGCTCGTCACCATCCTTCTCCAGCAGGCACAGATCTTCTTGCACCAGCCGGCCCAACGTCAACAACGGCTGGCTGTCGTCAAGCGCAACCGTCACGCCATCGGGTCGGCGCACCGAACCTGCAGTGACATGATATCCTGCCCGGCCCTGAAGGGTTGCCAATATACTTGAATAAAGTTCGTGCGCCGCAGGTCTGGCCCTGTCTTGCAAAGCGTGCACCCGCTCCGGGTGTTCGCGGATCAACCGATCCCGCTCGGCCATTTGACCGCCGAAAGCGTCATCGACAAGCGTCCAGCCTTCATCCAGCAAGGGCAAGGTACCGGGCAGGCGAGACGTGCGCGGGTCCATCCATGGGGCGAAGGGCAGTCGGGATTGCAGAATCGCGGGCATGGCTTTGGTGTATTGCAGCAACGTGATTGTGGAAAGCCGGGTTTGTCGAAAGCGACATGGCGACGGTCGGAGATGGCCAAGCGCAAAGACCGTTCTGCCGCAGACTTTATAAAAGTGGGAGGCCCGCCTTGGTTACAAATTATTCCGACCATCGAAAGATTGATCCAAGCCGGGGGGCTACACTTGGCGACGGGACCCCCAACGACAATGACCGGGTGGAAATTGGTCCGACCCAGCTTGCATTTCTGGAATGGCAGGCCGCGGGGTTGGCATTGCCGAACCTTGCAGCCATGCGCGACTTTCGCTGGCGAAGGCTTGTACAATCCCTGGTCGATCGCGATCTTGGCGGACTGCTGATGTTTGATCCGCTGAACATCCGCTATGCGACGGATACGACCAACATGCAGCTTTGGAATTCGCACAACCCGTTCCGGGCCTGCCTGATCTGCGCTGATGGGCATCTGGTGCTTTGGGATTACAAACAGGCGCCGTTCCTGGCGACGTTCAACCCGCTGATCAAGGAAATCCGGTCGGGGGCATCGTTTTTCTACAATGTCTGCGGTGACAAGGTGGCCGACGATGCCAGCTCTTTCGCGGGTCAGGTCGATGAGGTGATGCGCGCCCGGGTCGGGGGAAACCGCAGGATCGCGGTGGACAAGATCATGATCAACGGGCTGCGTGCGCTGGAACGGGCCGGGTTCGCGGTGATAGAGGGCGAGGAGGTGACCGAGAGGACGCGGGCGATCAAGGGGCCGGATGAAATCCTGGCGATGAAATGCGCGCATCATGCCTGTGAGGCGGCGATCGCCGAGATGGAGGGCTTTGCCCGGGGTATGATCCCGCAGGGGGGAGTATCAGAGGATGACGTCTGGGCCGAACTTCACGCTGGAAATATCAGGCGCGGCGGGGAATGGATCGAGACGCGGCTGCTGGCGTCGGGGCCGCGGACCAATCCCTGGTTTCAGGAATGCGGGCCGCGGATCATCGGGAACAATGAGATTGTCGCGTTCGATACCGATCTGATCGGGGCCTACGGGATCTGCATTGATATCAGCCGGACCTGGTGGATCGGGGACCAGCGGCCCGGCAATGCGATGATTTCGGCGATGGGGCATGCGCGCGATCATATCCGGGACAACATGGCGATGCTGAAGCCGGGGGTCAGCATCCGGGAGCTGGTTCATGGCGGGCATCAACTTGAACGGCAGTATGGACGCCAGAAATATTCCTGTAAGATGCACGGTGTGGGATTGTGCGATGAATGGCCGTTCGTGCCCTATCCGGATGCCTGGGTAGAGGGGGCATTCGAGGTGGTTTTGGAGCCGGGGATGGTTTTATGTGTCGAAGCTTTGGTCAGTCCGGAGGGGGGGGAGTTTTCGATCAAGCTGGAAGATCAGGTTTTGATTACGGAAAATGGGTTCGAAAATCTGACCAGCTATCCGTTTGATGAAAGGTTGATGGGGGCCGGATAACACGCGCGTTACGAGGATTAATATATTGTTTTTATTGTATTTAATTAGTCTCATTAAGGAAAAATTTAGACTTCACACACCTCGTCGCTCTGTATTTGGTCATTCCTGCCTGCTGAGCCACACCCAATAAGCCGGACAGAGACGGACCCTAGGGTAGCGCGGCAAAGCATGCGCAAGGTAACTATAATGTCTTAGCGCGCGCGCCGATCAGCCGCCAGACAGACACCGCCTGTTCGCGCCCCTTGACGTGTTGATCGCCCACCGGCTCGAACTCAAAGTCTGTGCCAACTGCGTCGACCACTTGACCGCTGACCAGGATTGTGGCGGGGCGGTCTTCGGCAAAGCTGCCTGCAAGCGCCTCGATCCGGGCGCAGACATTTACGGTGTCGCCGATCACGGTATAATTCATCCGGGTCAGCGCGCCAATATTTCCGACAATCAACGGGCCGCAGTGCAAG
>JANNSG010000106.1:0-38606 GCA_031402355.1 Pseudorhodobacter sp.
GTCGGCTTTTCTGATTACATTATGGAACATCGCCCCGATCTGGTGATCGTGCACGGCGACCGGGTTGAGGCGCTTGCAGGTGCCCTGGTGGCGGCAACAAACTACATCCGGTCCGCCCATATCGAGGGCGGCGAGGTGTCAGGCACCATCGACGAGGTGTTTCGGCACTGCAATACCAAGCTTGCCGCCCACCATTTCGTATCGTCCGACCAGGCCGCAAAACGGGTGATGGCCTTGGGCGAGCCGGGGACAAGCATTCATGTCATAGGCTCGCCCGAGCTGGATTTTCATGCAGGCCCGTCGGGCGTCACCTTGCAAGACGTGCGCCAGCGCTACGGCATTCCCTTTGCAGATTACGGTATCGGCGTCTTTCATCCGGTCACATCCGAGGCATCTTCGATCGGCTCTCAGGCGGCGGCCCTGTTTGGTGCGATGCAATCCTCGGGTCGGCAATTTGTTCTGGTGGCCCCGAACAATGATCCGGGATCAGAGGCGATTTTTGAGGTGATCAACGCTTTGCCTGCAGACCAGTTCCGGGTGATCCCGTCGATGCGATTTGCGTATTTTTCGGAACTGATGAAAAACGCAGCCTGCATGATCGGAAATTCGTCAGCGGGCGTGCGCGAGGCGCCGTTCATCGGGCTGGCATCGCTGGATATCGGCACGCGGCAGACCAACCGGGCACAGGCGCCATCCGTCGCGGCCTGTGCTGCAACGGACGGCGCGGCAATCGCAGCATTTTTGGCCGATGACTGGGGCAAAAGCCATCCGCGCCACGAAGGTTTCGGGGCTGGGCGGGCGGCAGACAGGTTTGTCGCAGTGCTGAAGGACCCGGCGTTCTGGGCGCGTGGCCTGCAAAAAGAGTTTCGTGACATTGGCTGAAAGCCGCACTCAGATGCCCCCGACAGGTGCGCTGTTGCGGGCCTATCTGCTGGCAGTGCGCGGGGTGGGGCCGATCTTGCCCGCCCATCTGCGCAGGCGCGTCAAACGCGGCAAGGAAGACCCCGCTCGCTGGCGCGAAAAGCTGGGCGAGGCAGGTCTGCCCCGTCCGGCGGGGCCGCTTGTCTGGATACATGCCGTCGGATTGGGCGAAGTGATGGCGCTGCGAGGGCTGATTTCAGCCCTGGGGCGGGCGCGGCCTGATCTGTCGTTTCTGGTTACATCGTCGGCCCGGTCTTCGGCGCAGGCCTTTGCTGGCAACACACCGCCCCGAACCCAGCATCAGTTTCTGCCGCTGGATGCGCCGGGGCCGGTGGCGCGGTTTCTGGACCACTGGCGGCCTGATCTTTCGGTCTGGGCCGAACAGGATCTTTGGCCGGGGCTGGTCGTGGCCACTCATCGGCGGGGTATCCCGCTTGCTTTGGTCAATGCCCGGATGAACGTGCGGGCGTTTGGTGCCCGGGTTAAGTATCGCAGCCTTTACCGCGATCTTTACGCGCGGTTTGCCCATATTTCGGCGCAAGACCCAGATACCGCGCGGCATCTGCAGGCTTTGGGGGCGGGGTCGATGCCTGTAACCGGATCGTTGAAATCAGGCGCGGGGCCATTGGCTGATCTGCCTGATGCGTGCGCAGTTTTGGCAGTGGCAATGCAAGGGCGAAAGCCATGGTGTGCAGCATCCAGCCATGCGGCAGATGAGGCGGTGGCCTTGGCAGCGCAGCAGATTTTGTTTGCGCACGACCCGTCCCGGTTGCTGATCGTCGCCCCGCGCGATCCGGCGCGCAGAGGCGCGATTGTCGAAGCCTGTGCCGCAGCCGGGCTGACTGTTGCCGCCCGTTCAAGCGGCGCACAGCCCGCCGCAAGCGATGCGGTTTATCTGGCTGATACCTTTGGCGAAATGGGTCTGTGGTACAGGCTTTGCCCGGTGGCACTGGTTGGGGGTGGCATGGGCGACACTGGCGGCCATAACCCGTGGGAGGCGGCGCATCTGGGCTGTGCTGTTTTGCACGGCCCGAACGTGGCAAATTTTTCGGCTGATTATGCCGCCCTGCATCAGGTGATGGGGGCAAGTCTTGTCGGCGATACAACAGGTCTGATTGCCGCGTTGAGTGATCCAAGCCTGGGCCAACAGGCGGCACGGGCGAAAGACTTGGCGGGCAACGGCACGGCAGGGATGGACGCGCTTTGTGCCACCCTGTTGGGGCTGATGCCAAAGGTGCCGCATGGCAGATAGCTTTCCATCATTGCGTCTGCGCGCGGCATTGGTGCTTTATTCCGCCCTTTGGTGGCTGGGCTTGCCCTTTGCGCTGCTTTACCTTTGGCGGCGCGGGCGGCGCGACCCGCTCTATACCGCTCATCTTGGCGAAAGGTTTGGCATGCACAGGCCTTTTCCAGCCGGTGCCATCTGGGTTCATGCGGTATCGTTGGGGGAACTGCGATCTGCCGTGCCGATGATCCGGGCCTTGATTGACCGGGGGGACAGGGTTGTGACCACCCATTTCACCCCCGCCGGGCGGCGCGAGGCGGAACGGGTTTTTGCAAGCGATATCACGGCGGGGCGGCTTCGGGTTGCTTGGGTGCCGTTCGAGTATGGCTTTGCCTACCGGCGGTTTTTCAAGGCTTTCCGCCCAAAATGCGGGCTGGTGATGGAGATCGAGATTTGGCCCGGCATGATCATGGCCGCGCGCGCTGCTGGCGTGCCCCTTTACATGTGCAACGCGCAATATCCGTCGAAAAGCTATGCGCGCGACGGCCGCACAGGCCTGCGCGCGCAGGTGATGCAGGGCTTCGCGGGTGCGTTGGTGAAATCCGATCTGCAGGCGCGGCGGTTTGCGTCGGTTGGGGTGCAGAAGATCCGCGTGACCGGCGAGTTGCGGTTTGATCAGCCGATCCCGCCAGATCTGCTGGCTGCAGGCGTCGCCGCACGGGCATGGCTTGGGGCAAAGGATCGCCGAGTGATCACCGTGGCATCGGCAGTGGAGGGTGAGGATGAGGTCTACATCAAGGCACTTGCAGCCTTGTTGACGGCCGACCGGGATTTTGACCGCCGGCCGGCGCTGATAGTCTACGTGCCGCGCAAGCCGGAACGGTTTGATGAGATGGCGGCGATGCTGGCCAAAGAAGGCTTTACCGTCGGGCGACGAAGCCAGCTTTTGGATGCAACCCTTGCGCCGATTGGCGACGCGCCCGCCATAGACCTGCTTCTGGGCGATAGTCTGGGTGAGATGTATGCCTATCTCGCCATGGCCGATATCGTGATCGTCGGCGGCGGCTTTACCCCGCATGGCGCGCATAACATCATCGAGCCATTGGCATTGCGAAAACCGGTCATCGTCGGCCCCGAAATCCAGACCATCGAATATCCGGCGGTTGAGGCGATTGCAGCCGGGGTTTGCTGGACTATGGAAACCCCGGCAGACCTTCGCGAAGTGCTGCTCGCGGGAAGCGCCCCTGACCCAACCGCAATTGAAGCATTCTTCAACGCCCATTCCGGCGCCACAGAACGCACGATTTCCGCGTTAGATCAACTGCTTACCAGCCGCTGAAGCCGCCATCCACATTGACCAGCTGCCCGGTCATATAGCCCGCTTGGGCTGAACAAAGGAACAGCATCGCATCCGCTATCTCATCTGGTTTGGCCATGCGGCCTGCCATGATCAATTCGGATACACGGCGCTGGAATTCATCGGAATGGTTGTTGAACACGGCACCCGGCGCGATGGTATTCACCGTCGCTTGGCGTTTGGCCCAGTAGCCCGCCAACCACAATGTCAGCCCGTGGATGCCTGCCTTGGTGGTGGAATAGGCCGAAAAGGATTTGAACGGCATGCCTTCGTAAATCTGGTGATGCGGGCCGTTCAGCGCATACATCGACGCCACATTGATCAGCGTTGCAGGCCATTTGCCAATGATATCGCGGTCCATCTGGCGGGCGATCATGAAGGCCCCGGTCAAATTGGTGCGCATCGTGCGTTCCCAATCGCTGACGGACGTGTTCGCAAAGTCGGGAAACGGCTTGCCCGCGCCCATCAGCAATTCACCGGTGATGGCCGCGTTGTTCAGCACCACATTGGGTTGCCAGCCATCGGCAAGGATACGGGTGAAAATTTCGGTGACCTGATCTTCTTCGCCAACATCCAGATCGTAGAACCGGAAATTGTCATTCCCCGCATGGGCCGCCGTCAGCGCATCGGCCCTGTGCCCCGGCAGATCCGATGACACCACCTTTGCCCCCGCATCCAGCATCCGGCGCACATAGGTTGAGCCCAAAACACCCCCCGACCCGGTGATGAAAACGGTGCGTCCGGTAAGCTGTTTATCCATGGCTTTGGTCCTTCAGGGCATTGGTCAGCAGGAATTCAACAAGCGTGAAGTCAAATGGGCTGTCGATATCGACGCAGCGTTCGGGCGGCATGAGGTAAGGGATAACCCGACCTTCCCACAGCCCCTTTGACCGCTTGAGGTAGGCGGGGTCCACCACGTAAGTGCTGGCCGCATGTTCATAAACGACCGGGGCTTGTTGGCGGGCTACAACGCCACCGGGCAGCGGTTTGGAGACATGCAAGGCACCCGAAGCATCGGGTTCAACCAAGTTGAAATAAGGGTTCTTTCGCGCCTCGCAACACGACATAACCATGTCGGGATGTTTGGTATTGAACAGATCCAATGCGGCGTCGATGTCATCGGGCAGCCGCAGGGGCGAGGTGCAATCCAGATCAAGGAACGCCGTTGCAGGTCCAACCAACGCCTCGGATGCGCCCAGCGCGTGTTGCCAGACACCCCATTTTCCCGCAGTATCGGTTGCCAGATGCGCGGGGCGCAGGCCGATTTTCAGGGCACCCTTGGCGACCGCGTGATCATAAATCGCCTCATCATCGGTAGACACGACAACCGCATCAATGCGGCCGCTTGCGAACAGTTGATCCAACGACCAATCAATCAACGGCTTGCCGCAAATCGGGCGAAAATTTTTCCCCGGCACCCCTTTGGACCCTTTACGCGCACCGATATGGCCGATGATCATGGAATGTCCTTTTGAATACTGCCGACAAACTTCCGCGCCTGCCATGCCTTTGCGATCAACGCGCAGCTCGGCAGTGCCAGATCGAACCGTGGCAGGTGGTAGACGCTTGACGGTGTTTTTCCTTGCACCAAGGCCAGAAAATCGCCCATCGCGGATAAGAACATGTCGTTACGGATAACGGGAAAATCCAGCACTGCAGCATCTTGTCCAGCAATGGTGTAGCGGCCGGAAATCAGATCGAAATCATGCAGGCGATTGGTGCCGCGCAAGGTGATGCGGCGGGTGGAAACGGGGGCCAGATAGTCCATCGCCACCTCTCCGGTCGCACCGCCAGAGGTCAGCCGAATTTGGCTGGCCACATCAACGCCCGGATAAGCGGCATGGCCGATGCTATCGACCGCCGCCAACGCCAGATCAGGGAACAGACACGCAGCCATATCCAGTTCGTGGCACAGATCCAGCAAGACGCCGCCGCCCGCTGGCTTGGCGGCATAGCTGTCAGAAAATCGCCAATTCTGCCGCCATTGAGTGACGTCATGGCCAATCTCAAACCCGAAGCGGTACGTATCCGACAGGTCAGCCGCCGCCAGATAGCGAAACGCCGGATGATAACGCATCATGAAACCTATGACCGACCGTTTGGCTACAGGGGCTGCGGCCGCAGTGATCAGGGCAAGCTCTGCGCTGTCAAAGGCCAGCGGCTTTTCGACGTAAAATGGCACATCAGCGGCGGAACAGGCCGCGATCAGTTCCAGCCTGATTTGCGTGGCTGTGGCGATCATCACGCCCTGCACATCCCGCTGTGCCAGACGCGCGCGAAGTGAGTGTGCAGAATACCCCCGCCACCCGATAAGCTCGGCCTGCGCACCCAGACTGATCAGGTTTTCATAATGCCTGCGCCCGATTGATCCTGCACCGATAACCAGAACTTGCATCTTGGCCATGCCCGATCAGCCGTCAAAGCCGGGACGCTGGCTCCAGGCCCAGGCATCCGCGATCATCAAAGGCAAGGTTGATCGTGATGGCACCCAGCCCAGATCCACCCGCGCGCGTTCCGACCCCGAAACCAATGCGGCTGCATCGCCTGCACGGCGAGGCCCTTCGATGATCTTCACCGCCCTATTGGTGACGCCGCGCGCATGATCCAGCACTTCACGGACCGAAAACCCGCGCCCCGTCCCCAGATTGAACACACGGTTGCCGCCGCCGTCCAACAGCCATCGCAGGCCCAGTACATGCGCGCCTACCAGATCCATCACATGCACATAGTCGCGGATGCAGGTGCCATCGCGGGTGGCATAATCGGTACCAAACACCGTCAGTTCCGGCCGCGCCCCGGAAATGGTGTCCAGCATCAGCGGGATAAGATGCGTCTCTGGCCTGTGTTGTTCACCTATTTCGCCGTCCGGATCGGCACCCGCCACGTTGAAGTAGCGGAAGATCACATGCTTGAGCCCATGGCTTTCACCAAAATTCGCCAGCATATCCTCGATGGCGCGTTTTGACGCCCCGTAAGCATTGATCGGCCGCTGGGGTGTCTCTTCATCCAGATGCATCCCGTCCGGGTTGCCATAGACCGCACAGGTCGAGGAGAACACTATGTTCTTCACGTTTGCTGCAATTGCAGCCTCAACCAGGTTCAGCGACCCGCCCACATTGACCCGCCAGTAGCGCCCCGGATCACGCTCTGCCGCACCCACCAGCGACAGCGCCGCAAAATGCAAGACAGCCACCGGTTTGTAGCGGGCCATGGCCGCATCCAGTGCGCCCCGGTCCAGCACATCACCTTGCACGAAGGGGCCGAATTTCACGGCCTCGCGCCAGCCCGTTTCCAGATTGTCGAAGGCGACCGGAACAAAGCCCGCTGCCGCCAGCACCTTGCAGGCATGTGCGCCGATGTAGCCTGCGCCGCCGGTCACCAAAACATGTTCAGACAAATCCACGCCCCGAAGCCTGCTTCTCTTTCCTTCCGATAGTCGGATTGATTGGAAATGTCGAACCCACAATTACTGCATTTTTGCTTTCGATGCAGTTGTATTGGAAACAATGGCAAAGACCTTGGCAAGAATCGTTTTGGCTGGCAAAGTTCTTCCCATATTGCGCCATCCAATTGCCATATTCGGCTGCGACGCGAGTCCCAGCAAAAAGGAATTTTCTGTGCCATGGGCAAGTTTGCAGTCGGTTGGTCAATCTTGCCTTTCGCACGGGCGCACAGCGTTCATTCTGGGGTGTCTCGCGGTGTTTGGCATGGCTGAAATGGCTGCCGCGCAGACCACGTCACAGGACGCAATCGCGGTTGTCTGCACTGGCGCCGACCGCGTGCCTGCGCAGACATTGTCCCGGCTCTGCACTGATCTGCACCGGATCCTTGGTGCGGCCTACCCCGATGCAAGGTTCGACCTTGCGATTGGTCCGCCCGCGACAGACGCGATATCGGTCAGCTTTGAAGCCTTCGCTGCCAGCGCGTCATTGCTTGAGGCGCGGCTGACCCTGCATCGGCCCGGATCGCACCGTGTTGATGGCCCCCGGCTAGGTTTTGCGGCCAGCGACAAGGCCATGACGCCTGACCAGGAACTGCAATTTCTAGACCGACTTGTGACTGAAACCGACCTTCCCCTTTGACCTTTAGCCCTCGAAAGATTTGCCATGTGTACGATTTGCGCTGCATTGAACCCCACTGATCCTGCCGCAATCGCGGATAGTCACGCGCCAACTTTCAGCGGCCTTGGGGACAGCGGCACGCCAACATCAGCCGCAGCTCCGGCGACGCTTGATACATTGGCCTATCAGCTGACCACCGGCTATTGGGCCGCCGAAGGGGGATCGCCCTTCCAGTTCGCTTTGGGCGTCAACCGTCAGGTGACCATCAACCTGACCGGGCTTGACAGCCAGACGCAATACGTTGCGCGTGCGGCTCTGTCTGCCTGGACTGATGTCACCGGCATTGTTTTTGTCGATCAGAACAACGGATCTGCCCAGATTATCTTTGATGACAACAGCCCTGGCGCCTATGCAGGGTCCAGCTTCTCCGGCGGGTTCATCACCCAGTCCAACATCAATATTTCATCAAACTGGCTGTTCGAACCTAAGTCCGTGAACAGCTATTGGTTTCAGACCTACCTGCATGAGATCGGCCACGCCCTGGGGCTTGGTCATGCCGGCAACTACAACGGCAGCGCTAATTACGCGAATGACGCGCTTTTCGAAAATGACAGCTGGCAGGCCTCGGTCATGTCGTATTTTTCGCAAGATGAAAACCCGAACACGGGGGGGGCTTCCTACGCCTTTACCGCAACTGCGATGGCAGCCGATATCATCGCGGTCCAGTCGCTTTATGGAACCAATTTCCAGACCCGCAGCGGCGATACGGTTTATGGCAACAATTCCAATGTCACGGGCTATCTGGGCGATCTGTTCGATCAATGGATGGGCGGGTCCACCCGTACAACAAACGTTTACGACAACAACCCCATTGCGATTACACTGTTTGATACCGGCGGCCAGGATACGCTTGATGTCAGCGGCCAATTGGTCGCCCAGCGTGTTGATCTGCGTTCCGAAGCAAAATCGAATGTGGCAGGGCTGATTGGAAACATCATCATTGCGCGCGGTACGGTGATTGAGAATGCCATCGGCGGGTCGGGCAATGATACCCTGGCGGGCAATCAGGTTGCCAACGTCCTGACAGGCGGGAATGGTGCTGATTCGTTGGAAGGATGGCAAGGCAAAGACACCCTGAACGGTGGCAGCAGCAACGACAGGCTTATCGGCGGCCTCGGAAATGATGTTCTGATCGGCGGTCAGGGTGCTGATCTTCTGAACGGCGGCCTTGGCATTGACCGGGCCGACTACCTGTCAGCCGGGTCTGCCGTAACTGTCAATCTTGGCACCCCTTCTGCATCAGGAAGCGACGCCGCCGGTGACACGTTCCTGTCGATCGAAAATCTGGGGGGATCAACCTTCAATGATGTGCTGACCGGCAATGGGTCTGCCAACGCCATCTGGGGCAACGCTGGCAATGACACGCTGAACGGGGCGGGCGGCGATGACGTGTTGCGCGGTGGCGTTGGGTCGGACCAAATGACAGGCGGTGACGGGGCTGATACCTTTGTCTTCGCAGCCGGTATCGACCAGGTGCTGGATTTCATCGACAACATCGACACGATATCGATCGCGCGCAGCCTGTTTGGAAACCCGTTGGTGACCGTCGCCGAAGCGCTGGCCTTTGCTGCTGTCGAAAGCGGCAGTATCGTGTTTCGTTTCACCCCCTCCGATGTCTTTACGCTTAATGGTGTGACAGACATCAATGCGCTGCAAGACGATCTGATTTTCTTCTAGGGTCAGTCTGGTCGCAAGGCCCGTTTTCAGGTCTTGCGCCCCCGTCCGGCGGTGGCATCCGGTGCTGGCATCCGGGGGCGCAGCCGGCCATTTCTGCGTCAATCAATAATTAAGTCTGTCCCCACAGGATGCGTTGCAACGGCGCGAATCCTGTTGCCGTTGTCGATGGCTTGAACCTGTTGGGGATACGGATGATCTACAGACGATTGGCGGCGCTGTTCCGGCGTTACTGCGATGCCCATCTTGTTGTTACCGGGCAACCAACTGCCTTGCTTGGCGAAGACGGGCAAACGCTGGGCCAGGTTGACAGGCTTTGTCTGCGCGGTCGGCGGTTGGTCGTCGAGGGCTGGGGGTGCTGCGATCAAGTCGTCCTCAGCCATGCCGGGCAGCAGCACACCCGGGTGCCGAACCTGCTGCGGATGGATGTGACTGCGGCATTTCCCGATCTTGCTTCGCAAACGCCAGGGTTTTCTATGGACCTGCCCGAAAACGAAGGGCCCGTCAGCCTGATCCTGCACCGCGGTGCAGACCGGTTGATCTATCCCCTGCCAATGCCAGCCCGCCGCACCAAAGCCTTGGCGCGCGCGCGGCTGATCCCGGCCTTTCTGCGCGACCTTGCCTTGGCGACACCAACAATCCTTCATTGGTGCGCCACGCGCGATTCCAATGACCGCATCCGCCTGAAACGCCATTTTCGGCTGGCCACATCTGCCCCAAGCCGCGCCATGCAGCCACTTTTGTTTTTGGCGGACAGTCTTGCATGTCTGCCCGTCCATAAACAGGCGGCCGAACTGGCACGCCTGCATCCGGCATCGCTGGCTCATCGTGGCATCACCATTATTTTGCCGGTCTACAACGCGCTTGATCTGCTGCCCGAAGTGCTGGACCGGGTGATCCGCCATACCGATCTGCCTTGGCGGCTGATCCTGATCGAAGATGCGTCAACTGATCGGGCCGTGCGGCCATTTCTGCGCAGTTGGAAACTGGCCCAGGATGCTCTCCAACCAGACCGCATAACCCTGATTGAAAACACAGAAAATCAAGGGTTTATCCGGTCTGTCAACCGTGGTCTGGATCTCGCTATTCAGCATGGCAATCACGTGGTCTTGCTCAATTCCGATGCTTTTGTGCCGCAAGACTGGGCCACCCGCCTGATGCGGCCGTTTCTGGCGCATGACCGGGTTGCTACTGTAACCCCGATGTCAAACGATGCCGAGATTTTTTCAGCCCCCCACATCTGCCGGTCCAGCCAGCTTGCGACGGGAGTGGCCGATGCAATCGATGCCGTGGCAGCCGGAATTCACCCGGATGCCGGGTTGACCGACGCCCCGACCGGGGTTGGTTTTTGCATGGCCATGTCAATTGATTATCTGCGCCGTATTCCGCAATTGGACATCAGCTTTGGGCGCGGTTACGGCGAAGAGGTGGATTGGTGCCAAAAAGCGCGCGCTTTGGGCGGGCGGCATCTGGGGCTGGCAAATCTCTTTGTCGAACATCGCGGCGGTACATCTTTCGGCTCAGCTGAAAAACAGCGGCTGGTTGCCTGCAACAACGCCGTCATTTCCCGCCGCTACCCCGACTATGATGCCGAAGTGCAGCGGTTCATTGCGGATGATCCGCAGATCGCGTCCCGATTGGCCCTGGCCATTGCCTGGGCTGCCGCCCGGGCATCGGGCAGCATACCGCTTTACCTCGCGCATGATCTTGGCGGCGGGGCAGAGGATTACCTGACCCAACGCATCGCCCGTGATCTGCCCGATACGGCACTTGTGCTGCGTGTCGGCACGGCGCATCGCTGGAAGCTGGAACTGCATACCGGCAATGGCAGCACCTGCGGCAGCACCGATGATTTTGCCTTGATCAAACGCCTGCTGGCCCCAGTCAAACGTCTGCATATCATCTATTCTTGTGGTGTCGGCGACCCCGACCCGGTGCAACTGCCCGAAAAACTGCTGTCGTTGCGGCGCGGATCACAAGATCGCATCGAAATTCTGGTGCATGACTATCTGCCGATCAGCCCTTCTTACACCCTGCTTGGCAAATCCGGCCGCTATCAAGGCTTGCCTGCCCCGGAAACAACGGATGCCGCCCATTGCAGCAGACGTCCCGATGGAACGCCGGTGTCGTTGTCAGGTTGGCAAACCGAATGGCAGAAACTGGTTGCGGGTGCCGATGAAGTGACTGTCTTTTCACAAAGCAGCGCCCGGATCTTTCGGGCGGCCTATCCGGGCGCGCACAGCAAGCTGAAACTGACACCGCATGACATGCTGACCAAGCTGCCCCGGCTTGCGCAAAGTGCCAGACCGCTGCAGCCCGTCATCGGGGTTTTGGGCAACATCGGTGCGCACAAGGGCGCGGCAGTTTTGCAAAGCCTGTCGGAAGACCTTGATCGCACAGCCGCGGCCCGTCTTGTCGTGCTGGGCAGGGTCGATCCCACCTATCCGCTGGGCGCATCAGCCACCGTGCATGGCGGATATCTGCGCCACCAGATCCCTTCGTTGACGGCCCGTTACGGCATCACCGACTGGTTGATCCCGTCGATCTGGCCGGAAACATTTTCCTACACCACGCATGAGGCCATTGCGACCGGCCTGCCAGTCTGGGGCTTTGATCTGGGCGCACAATCTGACGCCATTCGCGCGGCCTCGGGCGGCCGCGTCATCGCCATTCCCGATGGTCGGCCTGATTTGCAGGCGTTTCTTGCGGCCTTGCTTCACACCCAATCCAACATCGAAAGCGCTGCCGCATGACCCAGGTTTCCGTAGCCATTCCAATTCTATACGCGCAGGGAATCGAAGTTTTGCGCAGGCCCGGTGGTGGCAGTGCTATCAGTATGCCGCAGCACTCGGTGATTGAGGCCCCGGCAAGCCTGAAATGGGCCGCCTATGAACATTCGCTGGAACTGGGCGCGTTTTCCTATCAGGTCTCTGGGGCTTGCGTGGCGGCACGCATCGGGCGGTACTGCTCGTTTGGGGAAGAGGTCCAGATCGGACGCCAGAACCATCCGCTGACATGGGCCTCCACCAGCCCGGCTTTCTATCTGCACGATCAGATGATGGAACTGGCCGACGGCTTTCACGGCGCGTCCGACTATCACAGCTTTCGCATCCCAACCGATGAAGCGCCGACAAAGGTCCGGATCACCACCATTGGCAATGACGTCTGGATCGGTCATGGCGCGCTGATCTCGGCCGGGGTAACCATCGGCGACGGCGCAATCGTGGCGGCGCAAGCGGTGGTCTCCAAAGACGTGCCGCCCTATGCGGTCGTTGCGGGCAATCCGGCCGTCATCAAGCGTTTCCGGCTGCCGGTGCAACTGATCTCGCCGATGTTGCGTTGCCGGTGGTGGCGATTTGCGCCCTGGCAGTTGGCCCATCTTAACCCTGCGCGGCCTGAGGCGTTCATTTCCGGCGTCTTTCAGATGGATCAGGTCGAACCCTTTGCCCCCAGCGTCGTTGATCTGCGAAAGGATGGCCCGTGGACCTGACGCATTCGCCACTCGTCTTTCTGCACATCCCTAAAACCGCCGGGCAGACGGTGCACAACTGCCTGTCTCGGGTGGTCAGGGCGCGGCGCGTATCCCCGGTCAGGGTGCATACCCAGACAGATACGGCAAGCGATCAGTTTCCACCGGGGTATTCCCTGTATTCGGGTCACCTCGACTGGTCTGCGCTTGATCATCTGCCGCAGGCGCGCTTTGTCTTTACCGTCTTGCGCGACCCGACCGAGCGTGTTGCCTCGTTCTATTTCTATTTGCAGCGCGAGGCGGCAGATCTGCCAAATGCAGACCTTGACGCGCCGCACAACATTGGCCTGAAACGCGCCCTGACCTGGACGCCGGACGACTATTTCTTTGGCGGCGATGACGCCTGGCAGGTTTTTGTGCGCAGCCATTACGATAATTTCTACTGCAGTTACTTTGCAACCCGGCGGATGCTGGGCTGGGGTGAAACCGCGACCCTTTCCAAGGCCCAGGTCCTGTCAAAGGCAAGGGCTGGCCTCGCGACGCTTGACCGGGTTTATTCAACCTATGATATGGCCGCGATGGAGGCTGACCTCAGACAGCGCTTCGGGATGCGGGTCAATCTGACCAGCCGCTATGACAATGCAAGCGGCGAGCCAGCAAATTCCTTGCGCTGGCCGCGCCTTTTGGCCAGTTTTGCGTCGGATCGTGCTGCGCGGCGACTGCAGGACTTCGTGTCGCGCGATCAACGCCTGACCAAGGGGCTGCTCTAGCAGCGCGTCAGTCGGCCAGCAAATCGCGATGCGCGGGGCGCAGCAGCAATAGCCCCGCGGCGAACGTCACCGAAGAGACCAAAAGCACAAAGATGACAGAAACATAGCCTGCGTCATAGGTCGGGTAAAACCCTGCCCGCATGATGCCGACGACATGGATCAAGGGATTGAACCAGATATAATCCTGCACCGCCTCTGGCATGGCATTGAACAGGAAAAAGATACCCGAAATCAGGAACAATGGCCGCGTCAGAATGGACCAGATCATTTGCCAAGCCGCAAAACGGGCAATCAGATAGGCGTTCAACGTGCCTATCCCCAAAGCCAGCAGTGCAGATAACGCAAGGCTTTGCGCGATAAGCAGCGGGGCCGGCAGGGTACGGGTATCATAGATCAGCAAAATGCCGCCAAAGACCACATAGGCCACCATCATCTGCGTCACCGCATTGACAACAAATCGCGCCAGCACTGCATCCAGAAAGGTCACTGCCGGATAGGCCAGCAGAGATTTTGAAAACAGCAACGCGGTAGAGACGCGATTGCAAACCGAATTGAACATCATGAAGGGCAAAATGCCCGTCGCATAGAAGATCGGAAAATTCGTGCCGAGCGACGGCGCATTGAACCCAAGCGAGAAAATAAGCGTCAGGATGACAATCCCACCCAAAGGTTCCAGCAACGCCCAAAGATACCCACCGGGCGAACGGCCATAGGTCGTGGCCATTTCGCGCAGCATCAGGGCCAGTATCGCGCGCCCAGTCGCAAAGCGGCGCAGTTTCTGTTTCGGCCTGAGAGGGGCAAAGCTTTGCATCATGTCACTGACCACAAAGACCGGATTGCCGCTTTGGTAAAGCACAAAGCATGAACAATTTTACGGATATTCCCGGCTCGGTTTTGCCCGTGGATAACACGGCATTAAGCATGCCGGTCCTAGGTCTGGTCAACCGACCCTCGGAACAAGGAATTCTTGCTTGGCACTGTTTGATGCAACGCTCGCCCGCCGTCCCGCCATGTCGCTTGCCACTGCGCATAAAACGGCCCTGACGCCGGTCATGCCGATGCCGCCCGCCCCTGCCCGCCGGGCCCGGCTGCGACCGCGTCACATGGCATTGCTGGTCAGCTTCGCGCTTTGCGTTCTGGTTCCGGGTGCGGCGACGGGCTGGTATCTGTGGGCGCGCGCGGCCGATCAATACGCATCGACGCTGGGCTTTTCGGTCCGCAAGGAAACCGCAAGTTCGGCGGTCGAATTGCTGGGCGGCTTCAGCAGCCTGACCGGGTCCAGTTCGGCGGATACGGATATCTTGTACGATTATATGCATAGCCAGAAACTTGTCGCCGAAGTCGATGCCGATCTGGATTTGCGCGCCCTCTGGTCAAAGCCCGCCGATGACCCGATCTTCGCCTATGCCGCTCCTGGGTCGATCGAAACCCTGCTCGATCATTGGCAGCGCCAGGTCAGGGTGACGTATGACAATTCTACCCGGCTGATCGAAATTCGGGTTCTGGCCTTTGATCCGACCGATGCCCAATCCATCGCGGCCAAACTTTTCGACAAATCGACAGCCATGATCAACCGCCTGAACGATGCAGCACAGGCCGATGCGTTGCGGTTCGCGACCGGGGAACGTGACAAGGCAGAGGCGCGTCTGAAAGAAGCGCGAAGCGCCATGACCGAATTTCGCAACCGAACGCAAAGCATAGACCCGGCCGCCGATATGCAAAGCCAGTCAGGCCTTTTGGCAAATTTGCAGACACAGCTGGCCAGCGCCCTGATCGACAGTGACATGCTGGCCGCAAGCACGCGCAATGCCGACACCCGCGGCGAACAGGCGGCTTTGCGGATCAAAGTCATCGAAGACCGCATTGCGGCTGAGCGCGCCAAACTCGGGCTGGGCAATTCTGGGGCCACCTCAGAGGTTTTCGCCACGACAGTGGGCGACTATGAACGCCTGTCAGTAGACCGCGAATTTGCGGAAACCGCCTACCGCGCGGCGCAGCTGGCCTATGAAGCTGCCCAGGCAGACGCGCGGCGCCAGACATTGTTTCTTGCTGCACATATTGCACCAACCCGTGCTGAGACCGCGCAGTTCCCACAGCGCCAGGTGATCCTGGGAACCGTCTTGATGTTTCTGGTGTTGGCATGGTCGATTGCGGCGATGATCTATTATTCCGTGCGTGATCGGCGCTGACCAGATGATTGCCCTGCACAATCTGACCAAAAGTTTTTTGGCGAACGGCATCCGGAAAACCGTGCTGCAAGACGCCACGGCGCTGTTGCCGTCGGGTCGGTCCGTCGCCCTGCTTGGTCGTAACGGGGCGGGCAAATCGACATTGCTGCGGTTGATCGCCGGCACATTGGATCCAACCGCAGGTGAAATACGGCTTACCGGATCTGTGTCCTGGCCGGTCGGCTTTGCCGGGTCGTTTCACGGCGATCTGTCGGGTGCGCAAAACACCCGCTTCATCGCCCGGATCTACGGCGTTGACAGCGATGAGCTGATTGATTTTACCGCTGGTTTTGCGGATCTTGGGGCGCAGTTTCATGCGCCCTTCCGCACCTATTCATCGGGCATGAAGGCGCGGCTTGCTTTCGGTGTGTCGATGGGGATCGCCTTTGATACCTATCTGGTCGATGAGGTGACAGCGGTCGGCGACGCAGCATTCCGCACCAAAAGCAATGATCTGTTCCAGGCCCGGATGCGAAGTGCCGGGTCGATTGTGGTCAGCCATTCGATGGGTCTGGTGCGTGATCTGTGCGATGCCGCAGCCGTCCTTGAAGCGGGGCAATTGATCTATTTCGATGACGTCGATGCCGCCATCGCCCATCACGAACGCAATCTTCTGGGCTAAGGGTGTTTGCGGTCGAAGACCCGCAGATGCCTGCTTTTGGGTGGCTGCTTGGTTGGGCCATTTGGCTGAAGACCGATGCCGCGGTACGGCGCTGCGGGGCAGCGCGCCCGATCTGCGACATGCACAAGCCCGTCACCGCCGCTGGCGTCAACCGAGGCTAGTAGAGATCAATCGACCCAGCCAATCCTGTCAAGGTAATTACGCCTTGCAAGGTCAGCACTGCGCCATTGCCAAAGTCGAAAACCACGGTACTGCCCACAACCGCCGCATAGGTTGACACCACCTCTGCAGCGGTCAGGCCACCACCGTAAAGGCCGTCTTCAAGCGCCAGCCGGTCCATGTCGGTCAGGCGAAAATCTTCGATCACATCGCGCCCCGCACCAAAGACAAAGCGATCTGCATGGGTACCGCCGCGCAGAACATCATCTGCAAATCCGCCCTCCAGCGTGTCGGCCCCAGACCCGCCGTTCAGATAATCGTTGCCGTCCCGTCCGGTAAGGTGGTCATTTGCATCACGACCAAACAGTTGATTTGCCGCATCGTCGCCAAACAAGGTGTCGTTAAAGGCGCTTCCCGCAAGGTCTTCGATGCCCGCATAGACATCACCCGCCGCCTCTCCCGTGCTGTTGAAGGTGAACAGCAGATCGACCAGAACCGCGGTTGTACTTTCCGAATACTGCGCCCGGTCGCGCCCGGTGCCGCCAACCAGCGTATCAGCACCCACGCCCCCGAACAGCACATCATCGCCGATGCCGCCATCCAGCACATCATTGCCGCGCCGGCCGAACAGATAATCAACATTTGCCTCGCCGCGCAGGATGTTGTCGCCGAAAGTGCCCCGGATATTGTCGGCTCCATACCCGCCGATCACGCCTTCGATGGAAACATGCCGGTCGCCGATCGCCAGATTTGTGTTCAATTCCGGATACAGAAGATCAATCCGCTGGCTGCCGCGCGCTTCTGCGTAATCGGCATAGTCAAAGCCAGCACCACCATCCAGCAGGTCGGCCCCGGTCGATCCGACCAGCACATCATCGCCAGTGCCCCCTTGCAAGGTTTCGGCCCCAGATACGCCTTCCAGACGCACCCCCGCTGCGGCCGTTTCCGCCCCGATATGCCAAAGTCCGAACAGGTCGGATGACAGGAACGCTGATAGGCTGATCGGCTGCCCGTTTGCCGCGCGGATGATCAACATCTCATCCAGATAGGTGATCGTCGCGCCGGTTGCCGTCTGCTCGATGTCCAGCGCATCGACAGAATAAATCCGGCCCCAGCCAGTCAGATCAATGCGGTCGATGCCAGCCTGATAGTCGGTGATCTCGTCAATCGCCCCGTCGCGCGACAAAACGAAGATATCTGCATCCGCGCCACCTGCCATCGTGTCGGCACCGGTGCCATCCATCAAGATGTCGCGGCCCGCGTGGCCGGTCAACAGGTCGTCGCCGGCCCCGCCCGACAATAGATCGCTGCCACCCGTTCCGGTCAACGTATCTTCAAGCGCACCGCCCGTTTGCACCGGGGGCAGCACGCCGGGGTCAAGCCGCAGGCGGGTAATGCCCATACCCTCGCCCGCCACAAAGACTTCGATCTGCCCGTTCACATCAATTGCTTCGATTGCCGTGATATTGTGCAGCCCCATGCCCGGGGCCTGCAACTGGCTGGCCACCAGCAGCAATTTTCCATCCGGCAACAGCGTGAACAGGTTCAACCCGTCATCGCCGCCGCCCGCAATCACGAAAACCCGGTCGCCCAAGGTTACCACGGCACTTGTCTGCACACCCTGAAAGCGGGTGTCCAGCGTATCCGCCACATGGTCGGTCACCCGCAGCGTGCCGTCCGGCTGCACTGCGACGACACTCAGCGAGGATGTGGCCCCCGCCGCCACCAGCAAATAGGTCACCCCCCCCATCACCACCGATCGCACGTCGCTTGGGTCATTGATGCCAAGCCCGCCACTGGCCCCGATGGTACCGGTTTGCTGCAATGCGCCGGTCGGCCCGATGCGGAACAGCAAAATGGCGTCTTTCACCCGCGATGTGGCGCAAAGATAGCTTTGTCCGCCGCTTTGCAACGTGGTCATTGATGTGATGTCGATGCCCTGCTGGTTCGGCCCCAGGGTCAGGGTTGCAACTGCGGTCATCTGGCCGGTTGGTTCCAGTCGCAGGCACTGGATCGACGATTGTCCATAGGTGCTGATGTATTCCAGCGTGTTGCCCGCCATCACGGCCATGGCCTGTGCTGAAACCACACCGGCCGGGCTGGCTGTGATGCTGACGGACACTCCGAATCCGCCATCGGCGGCCAGACCAAAGCCGCCCATACGGGGCATGCTGCCGCCCATCACGATAATGCTGGAAACCCCGTTCAGCACGGCCATTTCCAACCGCGCAGGCGCGGGCAGAACACTGGTTGATGCCGTCGATTCCTGATCAATCAACGTCATCTGCGCGCCCACGTCCAGGGCGGTAATGCCACCGCCTGCCCGCGTCGCAGAATACAACCGGGTCACCCCACCCGATTGCACGATTTCAAGGTCGGTAATCCCGCTCAGCAGGTTTACCGGCCCGCCGAGAAATGTCTCGACGACCTCAAATGCATACACGTTTCTCACCCACCACGCAGTTCAACACCCAAGGTCAGCCTAACCCGGCACAGATTTGCCGTTCCTTAACGGATTGGCGCGAAGCTTAATCATCGCGATATTTTTCGCAGGGCACTTCGACAGGCAAAGCGATTGAATGATCCCCACATCACCATTCTGATGGCCACGTTCAACGGTGCCCGGTTCTTGCAGGCGCAGCTGGACAGTCTGTTGATCCAGACCCACGCAAACTGGTCGCTTGTGGTCAGCGATGACGGCTCGCGCGATGGCACGCTTGACATCCTGCGCGCCTTTGACATTGCCCATCCGGCACGTAATCTGCGGCTTTTGAAAGGGCCGGGGGCAGGCTCTGCGACACAAAACTTCATGTCCCTGCTGACGCGGCACGATCTGCCCGTGGGCTGGGCGGCGCTGGCCGATCAAGATGATGTCTGGTTGCCGCAGAAACTGGCGCGCGCGGTCGCATGGCTTGGCGATTGCAGCCCGGATCTGCCTGCGCTCTATGCTTCTGAAAGCACCGTCACCAACGCATACCTCGTGTCACGACGCCAAAGACCGAACCCCCGACCCCAGCCAGGGTTTCGTAACGCATTGGTACAGAACATTTTTGCCGGTCATTCCACAGTTCTGAACAAAGCTGCCACGGGTCTTGTGCGCCGGGCTGGCATACCGGGGCATATCGCGTTTCATGATTGGTGGCTTTATCAACTGATCGCCGGTGCGGGTGGCATTTGCCTGCTGGATCCTGCGCAAACCGTCCTTTACCGCCAGCATGGCAGCAATGCCTTTGGTGCGTCCTGCGGGGTTTCAGGCGCGATAAAGCGACTTGGCCATCTGGCCCGCAACGATTATGGCCGCTGGCTTTTCGATCATTGGCTTGCCTTGAATGATGCCGCCCCGCATCTTACGCCAGAGGCCCGCGCGCTGATCCGCGACTTGCTGGCGCCGCCGTTGGCCGAGCGGCGTGCGGCGCAGTTTCGCCGTCTTGGCTTGTACCGCGGAACCCAGCGGGGGACCGCAGCACTGTGGTTGGCCGCGCATCTTGGCCGGGCCTGAACTTTCAAAGACCTTGCGCAAAAATCCACTCAACCTAATGTGAGTTACGCGGTATTTTAGGGATTGATCTGGCGGCGATGGTTGCTCTTACACCGGTTATTCTTTGTGGCGGGTCCGGGACCCGGCTCTGGCCCTTGTCACGCAAAAGCTATCCCAAGCAATTCGTGGCCCTGCTGGGTGATCAAAGCCTGTTTCAAATGGCCCTGAAGCGGCTTTCAGGGCCGGGCATCGCTGCCCCGCTGCTGATCACCAACAGCGATTTCAGGTTCATCGTCACCGAACAACTTGCAGGCATCGGGGTAGAAGCCGGTTCCATCCTGATCGAACCCGAGGGCAGAAATACCGCGCCCGCAATTCTTGCGGCGGCATTGCATCTGGCTGCGGCCGACCCGGACGCGTTGATGCTGATCGCGCCCTCCGATCATGTCATGCCCGATACGGACGGGTTTCAGGCCGCAGTCGCTGCGGCATTGCCTGCCGCCAAGGCTGGCCGGATCGTCACCTTCGGTATCACCCCGGACCGGGCGGAAACCGGTTACGGCTGGCTGGAGATGTCGGACAAGCCTGGCACCGGCTTGACGGATCTGATCCGCTTTGTCGAAAAGCCCGGCGCTGCGGTTGCCGCTGAAATGCTGGCCTCGGGGCGGTTCCTGTGGAACGCCGGCATTTTTCTGGCCAGCACGTCTGCACTGATTGCGGCCTATCAGCGCTATGCCCCACACCTGATCGCCCCCGTGCAGTCCGCGCTGCAAGAGGCTCAGCCCGATCTGGGCTTTCTGCGTCTGGCCGCAACCCCATGGGCACAAGCAGAAGCAATATCCATCGACTACGCCGTGAT
Source organism: Pseudorhodobacter sp. (assembly GCA_031402355.1). Classification (GTDB taxonomy): domain Bacteria; phylum Pseudomonadota; class Alphaproteobacteria; order Rhodobacterales; family Rhodobacteraceae; genus JACMNW01. The sequence goes on from JANNSG010000106.1 coordinate 20,884, forward strand.
GGAACACTGCACCGATCTGGTGGTGATGCCGCTGGCATCGCGCTGGTCGGATCTGGGCGACTGGGATGCGGTCGCACGGGAAAGTCCTGCCAATGATCAGGGCAATGTACTTTCTGGCAACAGTCAGGCGATGGATTGCACCGACAGCATCTTGCGCGCCGAAACGGATGGCATGGCCCTCGTCGGCATCGGTCTGGACCACATCATCGCAATCGCCATGCCCGATGCCGTGCTGGTTGCCAACCGGCATCGCGCGCAGGACGTCCGGCTTGCTGTTTCGATCCTGAAGGCAGGTCAGCACCAGCAGGCCGAGACCTTCCCCCGCGATCACCGGCCCTGGGGCTGGTTTGACCGGCTGGTGACCGGCGATGGTTTTCAGGTCAAACGCATCGTTGTGCATATCGGCGCAACACTTAGCCTGCAAAGCCACCAGCATCGCGCCGAACACTGGATCGTGGTGTCCGGTCTGGCCCTGGTGACCCTGAATGACACACAAACAACAGTGCAGAAGGATCAGTCGATCTACATCCCACAAGGCGCCAGACATCGGCTTAAAAATGTAGGCCCTTCACCCCTGATCCTGATTGAGGTTCAAACCGGCTCATATTTCGGCGAAGACGATATCACCCGCTACGAAGATCTTTATGCGCGCGGGCCGGGTGCCAAAGGCTGATCCGGCCCGCTTTGGCCGCGTCGAAGGTCGCTGTCAGTTCAGGCGATCAGAATATCGCCGTGATGAACACAAACCCACCGCCGCCATTGCCGCGAACGCCGCCTGTCGTACCGCCCCCACCGCCGCCACCGCCTGACCCCGGCCCGCCATTGCCGCCGTTGCCGCCAACGCCGGTATTGCTGGACCCACCACCTGTACCGCCGCCAAACGTCGGGGGTCGCCAAAATTGATGCCCGCCGTTGCCGGGGTTTGATCCGGCAAGCCCGCCCGCGTTGGCTGGCATAAGCCCTGCGGCGATAATGCCGCCGCCCGCAAAATCAGCGCTTGTCGTACCCCCCCCGCCGCAACCACCGCCGATAAAGATGCCCCCGCCGCCCCAAGTGCCCGCACCGCCTACTGCCCCTGCAATAGCACCGCCCGCAGCACCCGTATTCCCTGCAATGGAAACGTATTGTCCAAGTGCCGTATAAGCGCCAGAGTTTACCAAACTGGTTATCACCCCCGCCGCGCCTGCCGCGCCAACAGCCGCACCCGTGCCGGTGCCCCCTAGCCCACCCCCTGCCGCACGGGCAAGCATGGTGGCCGAAGCATTGGTCCGGTCAAGCGCCACATACGTATCCCCGCCCGCAGCGGCGACACCGCCAAGCCCGACCGAGCAATAAAGCGTGGTCGGCAAAAACCAAGTCGGGATCAACAGGCGCGTGATTGCACCTGTGCCACCCCCACCACCACCGCCCCGTGCAGCGGCAGCCGCAGCCGTGTGACCATTGCCGCCTGCACCGCCACCGCCAACAGCCAGTATCTCCAGCATATTGGCCCCAAGCGGCACTTCATAGGTCTGCCAGACAGCCCCGTTCTGCGCCACAAATTGCCGCGTGTTGCCCGGATTTTTCGGCCACGGATAGGGAAAGGTCATCAGTAATCCCCCGATACCGTGCTGATCTGCCAACCGGCAGCTACTGCCGTCGCAAGGCAGACATAGACCCTGTAACCGGGCGGAATGGGTCTGTTGAAAATGCGCTCAACCGCCTGCAATGTCGCGATCGACGTTTCCGACAAGGTGGTTGCTGGCAGGCCGATTTGCCCGATCAATACGTTATTGGCCGCAGTGCTGGGGGTTAGCCCGTTGTTCAAAAACACGCGGCATACCGTGGCCACATTGGTGCCGTTCGGCTCGCAGAGGATCGACCCAAGGTTGCCGCCCTCAGTCGCATCCGCCGTCATCACCAGCAAGGTTGTGCCGGTGCCGTCCTTGGCCGTGTTGGCGGCTGTGATCGTGGCCCATGCCGCGCGGGGCACTCTGGTAAATATCGGCGCGAAGTTTGGCATAACTGAATTCCCTTATCAGAGGTTGAAAGCGCCAGCCGACAGAACGATCGGAAGGCCAATTTTGATAGCGTGATCAACGGTCCAGATGGTGCCACCGGCCGCCACAGTGACATCGCCTTTGTCGCCGTCCGAAACACCGCCGCCGCCCGCAGGGGTGGCCCAGGTGCCGTCTGCGCGCAGAAAAGTGGTGGTGCCCCCACCTGACGCCGGGGCCAAGCCTGCATCGGCGGTACTGACCAATGGCAAGGTTACATCGGCCCCGGTCGAGGATGCCAAGACGCGGGTGGTGGCGGCATAGCTCAGATCGGTCGCGACATTCACTTCGGCACTTGCCGCAATCCCGTCCAGCTTGGTCTTGTCCGCGCCTGACATGAAGCCCGCAGCACCCGCCGCAACCACATTTGCATGCAGCGCGCCACCCGCCCGGTTACCATGTGCCGTGTCATCAAACCGCGCCGCAGGCAGGGTGCCGCTGCCAAGATCGGCCGCCGATCCACTGGTCGCTACGGCCGCCAATCCGGTGATGCTACCTGCACCTTGCGTTCCGGTGTGGGTAGACCTATCGCGCAATGCGGCGTCTGCGCTATTTGCCGTAGCCCCATCCGCCACGTTCAGAATGCTGCGCGCCTGTGCGGGCGTTATAACTTCTGGCGCACCGGTTCCCGCCGTATCACGGCCCAGAAAGCTGTCAGTGGCAATATCGGCCATCTTGGTCAGCGTTACCGCAGCGGCATCAATCGTCCAGACAGTGCCGCCGACCGATACGGTGACATCGCCCTTGTCGCCGTCAGTTATGCCGCCGCCCGCGCCGACGACCTGGGTCACTCCGCCCGCGCGCACCTTCACCTCGCCCGAGGTCGAATTGTGCCAGATCGTGCCATTCGCTGGGCTTGCAGGATCGCTGGCCTGCCCGGTCAGTATCGCCGGTTTTGCAAAGCTCACCGTCCCTGTCGCAGCCTCGGCAGACAGTGCATCGTTAAACACCGTGCCATCGGGGCTGACCTTGATCGAAAATGCGTCATTGCCGGCAAGGCCCATTTCGGCACGGCCCGAAAACCCGGTCTGGAACAGCAGACTTGCGGTATCGCCAACAGCGGCCTTGTTCACCTTGACCTGATGGCCTGCGCCATCGTGGTTCAACAACGTCGCCGTCGATTGTACTGTCAAACGGTTGGTTGTATCGGCTACCGCGTTCACTCCGAACAGGGGTGCCGTGGTTTGCGCAGGCGGTGCCGCCCAGACCAGCCCGGAATAGACAACAGTCACGCCTTCGGCCTGAACATGGGCTTGCCAACCAGCCAAGGGCGCAAAGAACTGCCACCCGGTGCTGGTGTAGACAGCGATCTTGCCAACCTGGCCCGCCCAAACGCCGACAGCCCCGGTCGCCACGATATGCCGGTCGCCAATCGCCGGCAGTGCCGGTGCGGCACTCAGCGTGCGGTTCAACACCGAAAGCTGCACCATCACATCCAAAAGCCGCAACGCCTCGTTATGGGTCACATGCTTTTGGGCCTGCGCCGGTAAGATCAGCGGCAGCGACAGAATGGGGGATAGATCGGGCATTGATACCTCCGCGGAACGCCTTGATCCGCGACACTAGGCACCCTGGTTGAAGGCGTCGTAACCGGCCCGTGCGCTGCCCCTGCAACACCTGCCCTTTAGCGGCGTTTCCACGATGGCCGTTATCCCAGCAGCAGGCCTGCAGCGATCGCCCACATGGTGACACCCACCACGATCTCCAGCACCACCCAGGCGCGCGGCTTGGCAAAGATCGGTGTCAACAGCCGCGCGCCATAGCCCAGGGCCATGAAAAAGCTCAGTGACCCCAGTGCAGCACCGCCGCCGAACACTGCCTGATGCGGGGCATATTGCGCCGAGATCGATCCGATCAGAACCACGGTATCCAGGTAGACATGCGGGTTCGCCCAAGTCAGCACCATCACCGTGGCCAGCACCCGCGTCAAAGATGCGGGCGCGCCTTGCGCTGGTCGCAACGCCTCGCCGCCACGCATCGCCGCCCTGAAACGCAACGCGCCATAGACGATCAGGAACGCGGCCCCGCCAAGGCGCATGGCGGTGCCAAACCACGGGACCTGTGCCGATATCAAGCCAAACCCGGCAACTCCCGCCGCCATCAACAGCGCATCCGACAGCGCGCAGGCCATCACCACCGCGAATACATGTTCACGCCGCAGACCCTGACGCAGCACAAAGGCGTTTTGCGCCCCGATCGCCATGATCAGGCTGATCGCCAGAAAATACCCCGCAACCATCGCCGCCAACATCGTCAGGCCCGACCAGCCAGCGCCAGAAGCGCCGCAATTGCCGCTGACCGGCTGTCCCACTGCACAAAGACATGGTCGTGAAAATATCCGGCCACCACATTGGCGCTGATCCCCTGCCCCGCCAAAGCCGCCGCAATCGCCGCCGTCAGCCCGACCGCCGCCAGATCGGAATGCACGGTCAGGCTGATCCGTGCCCAAAGCCCGTCGAACGGAATTCCGGCGCGGTCCAGCGCCTCGGCCTGGGCTACGACCGCCACACCCTCATCTTCGTTTATAACCGCAAATGTTGCGACGTCGCCCGGCACCACCGCGCCAACCGGCAATAAGCCATAGCCATAGGGCATGGTGGCCAGAACCGGCTCCATCTGCTGCAGCAGCACCGCAAGATCCATTTCACCGCTCATCCGCCACCTCCATTGCCGCTTGACATAATGCCCAGACCGGACATCAATCCAGTTAATCTTTTTTACTCCAGTTAAGCGTAGCTAATGTTCTCAGATCCCCTTCTCGCCACCCTTTCCGCCATTCATCGCCGTGGCAGCCTTGATCTTGCCGCGGCGTTTCTTGGCATCACGCCCTCGGCGGTTTCGCAACGCCTCAAGACGCTGGAAGAACGCATGGGCTGCGTCCTCATCCGTCGCGGTCAACCTTGCCAGGCCACTCCGCCGGGCCTTCGCCTGATCCGTCATTTCGATGAAGTGGTCTTGCTGCAATCTCAACTGACCCAGGATTTGCCGCAGCTTGAGGTTGGCCCAATTCCCATCCGCCTTGCCGTAAACGCAGACAGCCTTGCCACTTGGGTGATCCCTGCTTTGGCCGCAACAAACGGAATGCTGTTTGATCTGGTGATAGACGATCAGGATTATTCGCAAGATTGGCTTAGGCGGGGCGAGGTTTCTGCAGCCATCACCTCGCACCCCGGCCCCTTGCAAGGCTGCGACACCGTGCGGTTGGGTGCGCTTCGCTACTTCGCAACCGCCAGTCCGTCCTATATGGCCAAATGGGCCCCGATGGGGGCTTCAAAATCTGCATTGTCCCGGGCCCCCGCGCTGACATTTTCCGACAAAGACCGTTTGCAAGCCGCATGGTTACATGCCCGGTTCGGCCCTGCATTTGCCTTTCCCACCCACCGACTGGCCTCAAGCCAGGGCTTTGTCGATGCTGCTGTGGCAGGCCTTGGCTGGGGCATGAACCCCGAGCCCCTGATCGCGGGTCATCTGGCCAAAGGCCGATTGGTGGAACTTATTTCCGATACGCCGCTTGATGTGCCGCTCTACTGGCAGTTTTCCCGTTTCACTGCCCCGGCTCTGGCCCCCCTGACCCGCGCCATGCGGGATGCTGCGACCCACATCTTGCGCCCTTAAGGCACGGCAAAGGTCAGGTTCGCCCAAAGCGTCTCCCACACCGCGCCAAATTCGGCGGCCATCGCATCGGACGGCGCGCGCATCACCACCGCATCGGCCATGTACACATGACCGGGCCGCACCGGCAGCACGGCAATCCCCTCGGCATCGGTCCGGTGAAGACTGACCACGACCGTGTCATCCGGTGCCTTCTCAAACAACTCCACCTGCGCATCTGCCCGCGCCACACCTTGATAAAACACCTGCACCCGCATGGTATCCAAAGGCGCGGCATAGGGATTGTCCAAGGCCACTATTTCCGTCTCCAACCCTTCAGATTTGTCCGCGCCCGCCCCCGCGCCGACCCCCACCAAAGCCTTGGAATACCGCGTATAAACCTCCTTGAAACTCGTTTCGGCCAAACCCCGCGCCTTATGCTCGGCCGCGATATCTCCCAGGTCCTTGTGTTCCACGAATTTCAGAAACTTCGTCCATTCCTTGTACTCCACCGTGGACGGCGTTGATTGGTACACCACCACATGCAGCCCGTCGCTCAGCGCCGGCTGCCCAAGGGCCGGGTTATCCCCCATCCGCCCGTCTACGGTGGCAACCGCATCGCCCGCCACCACATCAAAGCGCGAAAACCACTTTGGCAGATACGACAACGTCAGCCCGTCAAACAGTTGCCCGTTGACAAGATCGGCCTCAAGCCTAGCCTCTATCGCAGGCTGCCAATCCAGCGGCTCAATCCACAATTCATGTGCCTGCACGGGCGCTGCAAGCATCAACAGCAGGGGCATAATCCGCATGGCATCTTCCTTCATCGGTTCGTATCAAAAAGTGACCCTCTGGCGCGCCCTGTCAAGGGCACTTGCTGTCTGGTTCACGCTCTCGTCATGGGCCGCCGCCCACGAAGTCGTCCCCGCCATCGCCGATATGACCCAATCGGGCACCACCCTGACGTTTGCGGTGCGCCTCGCCATCGAAGGCCTGATCGCTGGCATCAACCTGACCCAGACCGCCGACACCAATGAGGCCCCGCAGGCCGCCGTCTATGATGAATTGCGCGCACTTTCGCCGGCGGAAATGACCATTATCTTCGAAAACTTCTGGCCGCAAATGGCGCAGAACATAACGCTCCGGGCTGGCGATACGGCACTCGTTCCCACACTTATCGGCATCGACATCCCGCCAACCGACGCTGTGGAAATCGCGCGCATCTCAACACTGCGGTTCTCGGCTGCAATCCCCGATGGTGCCACCTCGGTGCAGGTCGGCTGGGCCGAAGCCTACGGCGCCTTGGTGCTGCGCCAGATGGGCGTCGATAAACCCTATGACGGCTATCTGGAGGCTGGCTCGCTTAGCGACCCCATCACCCTGTCCGGCGGCGGTCAACTGGGCCAGTTGGCCACCTTCTTCAACTACATCCCCGTCGGGTTTGATCACATCATCCCAAAAGGCCTTGACCACATCCTGTTCGTCCTTGGCCTCTTCTTCCTCTCCATCCGCCTAAAGCCGCTTCTGTGGCAGATCACCGCCTTCACCCTCGCACATACCGTCACCCTCGCCCTTGGTGCACTTGGCTATGTCACTATCCCGGGCAGCATCGTGGAGCCGATCATCGCCGCCTCAATCGTCTATGTCGCGATTGAAAACATCCTCACCGACGGCCTAAGCCGCTGGAGGCCGTTGGTGGTGTTCTGCTTTGGCCTGCTACACGGCTTGGGCTTCGCGAGCGTCCTCGGCGAATTCGGCCTGCCGGAATCCGCCTTCATCCCCGCCCTCCTCGGCTTCAACCTCGGCGTCGAATTCGGCCAACTGACCGTCATCGCCACAGCCTTTGCCATTGTCGGCTACTGGTTCGGCGCCAAACCTTGGTACCGGGCTTACATCGCCATCCCGGCGTCTGCGGCGATTGCCTTGGTCGGCGCATACTGGTTGGTCGAACGGGTGTTTTTCTGACCCCGCAGGCCAAGCACTTTTTTGCTCATGGCAGTCTTGCCTGATCAAAATCAGACAAGCTTACCAACAAAAAAGTCCCCGACACCGGGGTCTTTTTTAGGTCAATCCGTATGCCCAGATTGGGACCGCGATGAACGCGCTCACCATACCGCCTGACTTCACATCTCCAGCTGTGCTGCTACGTCTTCGGGGATGTCAAAGTTATGCGTCACAGTCTGCACATCGTCATCTTCTTCCAGCATGTCTATCAGCTTTAGAAGCTTGGTCGCGGTGTCCAGATCCACTTCGGTCAGCGTCTGCGCTTTCCAGATCAGTTTGCTTTCAGTCGATTCGCCCAAGCTCTTTTCCAGCGCGTCCGACACCTCGGCCAGCGCCTCGAACTTGCAATAGATCCAGTGCCCGTCTTCGTCCGATTCAACATCATCGGCACCGGCATCAAGGGCAGCCATCATCACCGTGTCATCATCGCCCGCGCCAACCGGGTAGGAAATTTCCCCAACCCGGTCAAAGCCATGCGATACCGATCCGGTCTGCCCCAGATTGCCGCCACATTTGGTAAAATAGCTGCGAACATTGCTGGCGGTGCGGTTCAAATTGTCGGTCATCGCCTCGACGATCACGGCAATCCCGTTCACGCCGTAGCCTTCGTAACGGATTTCCGTGTAATCCGCCCCGTCGCCCATCTGGCTTTTCTTGATGGCCCGGTCGATCACATCTTTCGGCATCGACACCGCCTTGGCCGCCTTTACGGCAAGCCTGAGGCGCGGGTTCATGTCCACATCGGGCATGCCCAGCTTGGCCGCCACTGTAATTTCCTTGGCAAGCTTGGAAAACGTCGCCGACCGCGCCTTGTCCTGCTTGCCCTTGCGATGCTGGATGTTTGCCCATTTCGAATGGCCTGCCATGACCGCGTCTCCGTTCCCTGAATGCCCTGAGCCGGTGCTCTACACCAGCGCCGGGGTCGGCTGCAACCCCGGGGCCTGCCTGCAGCAACCCGCCCCGGTTAAAGCCCGTAGACCAAGGGTATCACTACGGCTGCGACGACCCCCATCAGAATGTTCAACGGCACCCCGATCTTCATGAAATCGCCAAAGGTATACCCGCCGGGGCCGTAGACCAACAGGTTGCATTGATAACCGATCGGTGTGGCAAACCCGAAACTGGCCCCCAACATCACCGCCACCAACAAAGGCCGCGGATCCACGCCAAGGCTTTGCGCCAGCCCTATGGCAACCGGTGTCACCACCACCGCCACCGCGTTGTTCGACAGCAGTTCCGTCAAAAACGATGTCAGCGCATAGACCGCGAAAATCAGCATCCACGGCTGCAAATCGCCCAGATAGGGCGATGCTGCCCCCACCAACAGCTCCACCGCGCCCGAATGTTCCAACCCCCGGCCCACGGCAATCATGCCAAACAGCATGCCCAACAAGCGCCCGTCGATGCTGGAAAACGCTTCATCGGCGTCAATGCAGCGCGTGATCAAAACCACCGCCACCCCGATGAACGCCAAAACTTCAATCGGGGCCACATTGATCGCCGACAGCCCGATCACCGCCGCCAGAACCGCCACCACAATCGGCGCACGACTGCGCCTGAACGCCCGTTCCGTGGGGTGAGTTATATCGACCATATCCATATCTGCGGCCAGTCGCGCAATATCGCCGGGCGCGCCTTCCAGCAACAACGTGTCGCCCACCGCCACCACCAGATCATCCAACTGCCGCCCGATGTTCTGATTGCGGCGATGCACCGCCAGTGGGTAAACCCCGTACCGCCTGCGCAGCCGCATTTCGCCCAGACGGCGGCCCACCAACCTGCAACCTGGGGTAATCAAGACCTCAACCGTGCTGGTTGCCACCGAACTCAGCTTGTCCACCAAGGACACATCTTTGTGGTCCTGCAAGCTCAGCAACTCAGCCATCGGCGTGCGCAAGACCACCCGGTCCCCCGCCTGCAGCACGACGCCCGACATATCGCGCCGCAAACTGGCATCGCCGCGCAACACGTCAATCACCCGCGCCCCGCCCCGCTTGAACAGATCAACCGCTTCCAGAGCCTTCCCGACAAGCGACGAATCCTCCGGCACCGCCACCTCGGTGAAAAACTTCATCTTTGATCGGTCGTTCAGCATGGCAGACATCGAAACCCGGTCCGGCAGCAGTTTGTTGCCAAACAGCGCCAGATACAAAAGCCCGGCAATCGCAATAGGAATGCCAACCGGCGTGATCTCAAATATCGAGAACGGTTCCAGCCCCGCTTGGCGCGCCACACCGTCCACCACCAGATTGGTCGATGTCCCGACAAGCGTGATCGTTCCGCCCATGATCGACAGATAGCTTAGCGGGATCAGCAGCTTTGACGGCGCTACCTTCATCTGTGCCGCCAGTTTCATGAACACCGGCAAGAACACCACTACGATCGGGGTGTTATTCACAATGGCTGAAAGCACCACAATGCCCACTGCAAGAACTGCAATCGTCAGCGCGGGCCGGCTATCAATGTGCAGGCTGGCAAGTTGCGTCACATAGTCCAGCGCCCCGGTGCGCACCAAAGCGCCCACGATGATGAACATCAACGCAATCGTCCAGGGTGCATTGTTTGACAAAACCCGTATCGCATCGTCCTGCGGCAGGATGCCCAGGATCAGCATGATCGCCGCCCCGGAAATCGCTGTCACCTCAACCGGAAACGTCTCGCGGATAAACAAGACCAGCATGCCGATCAGGATGGCGATGGCCAAAAAAGCCTGAACAGGTTGTGACAGATCAATTCCAAGCATTGGCGGTCTCGCTCTTCATAGCGCCCTCGTCGCAAGCCAACTGCGCCGGGTCAAGCTGCTTTTGCCGCTTGGTCGCGCGGCTGCACCAGGAACAACCCCAGCAACATCACCGCCAGGGCTGCCCAGATCCAGGGTGAAAACCGCTCGCCCAAAAGCAGCATGGCCCAGATAACCCCCGTCCCTGTCACGATATAGCCGCACTGTGCCGCGAACACCGCCCCCGCGCGGCCTGCCAGCCAGACATAGGCGCAATAGCACAGCGTATGCACCGTTGAACCGGCCACCAAGGCCATTTCCGCCCGTCCCCAGGGGGCCAACGGGCCAATCCACTGCCCCGATGTCAGCGCCACCGGTGCCATGATCACCGCCCCCATTGCGGATGCCAGACACATCGCCTGCACCGCATCCATTCCCGCCGTGCCGAACTTGGCCACATAGTTGCCTTCAAGTGCATAAAACAGTGGCCCGATCATCGCGATCGGCAGATAGGCCGCCATTCCCGCATCCGGCAAACTGGTTGTCGGCAAGGCAATCAATGCGACACCCACCAAACCGCACAGAATTCCCGCCATTCGCCCGGCGGAAAACCGGTCCATCCCCAGCAACAGCGCCACCGGAAACGCCATCAGCGGCACCGTTGAAATCAGGATCGACATGATTCCCGACGGCAGATGTGCCACCGAATAGTAAAAGGTCGAGTTCGGAATGATCGTGCCGATCAATGTGATGATCAGGGCAAAACCAAGCGTCGATCTGGTGATCGGAATGCTCTTGCGCTGCACGATCAAGATGGCCCCCAGCAAGACCACGCCGACCATCAGCTGCCAGAAAATAAGCCCGAAATGCTTGTGCCCCGTCGACACCGCAATCTTCCCCAGAGGCTGGGTCATTCCCCAACCCAGACCCATCGCAAGCAGCACGGCGATATACCGCCACTGCGGCCTCATGGTCGGGCCTCCTGCAGCCGCCCGCCAACGCGGACCATCGCCACCCGGGTCGCTCTGCCCGATTTGTCATCCGTTTCCACATAGACGCCTGCCAATGTCGCAGGCCCGTTCGCGGGCTCAAACCGCGCTTTCGGCATCCCCGTGATGAAGCGGCGCATCGGCTCCAGCTTTTCCATGCCGATGACTGAATCATAATCACCGCACATGCCCGCATCGGTTAGGTAAGCGCACCCGCCCGCCAGAATCTGCGCATCCGCTGTTGGCACATGGGTATGCGTGCCCACCACCAGACTGGCCCGCCCATCGCACCAATGCCCCATCGCCATCTTTTCCGATGTCGCCTCGCAGTGCATATCCACCAGCGCCGCCTGCACCACCCCGCCCAGCGGATAGGTTTTCAACACAGCCTCCACCGCAGAAAACGGGTCGTCAAACGGCCGTTTCATGAACACTTGACCCAGAGCTTGGGCTACAAGAACCTTGCGCCCCTGCGTCGCCGTGAACACCCGAAACCCCTTGCCCGGCGCGCCCTTGGCATAGTTCAAGGGTCGGATCACCCGTGGCTCCGCCTCGATGAACTGCAACATGTCCTTCTGGTCAAACGCATGGTCCCCCAGCGTCACGCAGTCCGCCCCCGCGTCCAGCAACCCGCGCGCATGTTCCGGCGTCAGGCCCACCCCGGATGACGCGTTTTCGCCATTGACCACCACAAAATCAAGGCCCCATTCAGCGCGCAATCCCGGCAACCTCTCGGTCACCGCAGCCCGCCCGGCCCGGCCCATCACATCGCCAAGGAAAAGAATTTTCATGGACCTGTGGATAGGCGGCGGCAACGCCAAGGGCAAGCACAAACCCCTTTTCTTGAAAAGCCCCAACCACACATCGCTGCTTTGGGTCGCCGACGCTCCCCCTCCCCCTCGTGGGGAGGGTTGGGGTGGGGGGCCACCACCTCCTCGTCACATATTTCGCGGCCACCGCCGACAATTCCTGAGCGCCTGTCGCTTTGCGGAAAATGCAAGCCTTCGCTTCCCCTCCCCCGCCCCTCAATCTATCTTCCACTCATGATCACCCTCCCCCCCACCCTGACCGCCTGGTTCACCACCAAAGGCTGGCACCTCCACCCGCACCAGTTGGACATGCTCCAACGCGCCCAAGATCCTGCCACCCTGCTGATCGCGCCCACAGGCGGCGGCAAAACCCTCGCGGGCTTCCTGCCCACCTTGGCCGAACTTGGCCCCACCCCGCCCCCCGGCCTGCACACCCTCTACATATCCCCGCTCAAGGCGCTGACCGCCGACATCCGCCGCAACCTGCGCACCCCTATCGAAGGGGCCGCTCTGAAGATCCGGGTTGAAGACCGCACAGGCGACACCAGCTATACCCAACGCCGCCGCCAGCGCGCCGACCCGCCGCATATCTGGCTGACCACCCCCGAAAGCCTCGCTCTGCTGCTCAGCTACGATGATGCCCCCCGCATCTTCGCAAACCTCAAGCGCGTCATCGTCGACGAAATCCACGCCCTTGCCGAATCCAAACGCGGCGACCAGTTGATGCTGTGCCTCTCACGCCTCCAATCCCTCGCCCCCGGTCTGCGCCGCGTCGGCCTGTCCGCCACTGTTGAGGACCCGCCAGCACTTGCCCGCTTCCTCGCCCGCCACCCCGACCAATGCCATATCCTGCAAGCCGACCCCGGCCCCGACCCCGATATTTCCATGCTGCAAACCGATGATGCCCCACCATGGGCAGGTGGCGGTGGCCGCTACGCCATCCCGGCGATCCTGAACGAAGTAAACCGCCACCAAACCACCCTAATTTTCCACAACACCCGCGCCCAAGCTGAACTCTTTTTCCGCGACCTCTGGCTCGCCAATACCGAAAACCTGCCCATCGCCATCCACCACGGCAGCTTAGCGCGCGAACAGCGCGACCGTGTCGAAGCGGCCATGGTCGCAGGCCATCTACGCGCCGTGGTCTGCACCGGAACCCTCGATCTCGGCATAGACTGGGGCGATGTCGATCTGGTGATCCAAGTCGGCGCGCCCAAAAACGTCAAACGCCTTGTGCAACGCATAGGCCGCGCCAACCACCGCTATAACGCGCCGTCGAAGGCTCTGCTCGTCCCCGCCAACCGCTTTGAAGTGGTCGAATGCCAGGCCGCCCTTGACGCCGTCATTGCCCACACGCTGGATGGTGATCCCCGCGGCCCCGGCCCACAAGACGTCCTTTGCCAACACATCCTGATGACCGCCTGCGCTGGCCCCTTCAACGCAGACGCACTCTACCAAGAAATCACCACCGCCGGCCCCTACGCCGCCCTCACCCGCCCAGACTTTGACGCCTGCTTAGATTTCACCGCCACCGGCGGCTACGCGCTGCGCGCCTACGACCGCTGGCAACGCCTGCAACAACGCGGCACAGAATGGCACCTGCGTGATCCCCGCGCAGCCGCTGTCATCCGCCAGAACCTCGGCACCATCATCGGCTCTGAGACCCTGAAAGTCCGCCTTAAGGGTCGCATGGGCGGGCTCCCCTTAGGCGAGGTTGAAGAAGACTTTGCAGCCACCCTCACCCCCGGCGATACCTTCCTTATCGGCGGCGAGGTTGTCCGCTTTGACTCCATCAAGGAACTCACCGTCGAGGTTACCCGCACCCCCGGCCGCACCCCCAAAATCGCCACCTTCAACGGCACAAAATTCGCCACTTCAACGCTGCTCACCCAGCGCATCCTGCAACTCTTCCAAGCCCCTTCATGGCCGGGCCTCCCCGCCCACACGACCCATTGGCTCTCCCTACAACGCCAAATTTCCCGCCTTCCCGAACCAAACCGCCTGCTCATAGAAACCTTCCCTCACGACGCGCGACACTACCTGTGCATCTACGGCTTTGCTGGCCGCAACGCCCAGCAAACCTTGGGCCTCCTCGTCACCAAACGGATGGAGGAAGACGCCCTCTCCCCCCTCGGCTTCGTCGCCACCGATTACGCCACCCTGATCTGGGGCCTCGACCCCGTCACCAACCCCGCCTCCCTGCTGGACCCCTCCAAACTCCGCCACGGCTTCACCGAATGGCTGGCCTCCAACGCCGTCATGAAACGCACCTTCCGCGCCTCTGCCATCATCGCCGGCCTGATTGAACGCAGCCATCAGGGGCGCCGCAAATCGGGCCGCCAAACCACCATCTCGTCAGACATCCTCTACGACACGCTCCGAAAATACGACCCCGACCACCTGATGCTCAAAATCACAAAGACCGAAGCCCTGCGCGGCCTCGTCGATTTCGGTCGCATCGAAGACATGCTGCGAACCCTCGCCCCAAACATCGACCACATCGCCCTCAACCGCCCCTCCCCCCTCGCCGCCCCAATGTTCTTAGAGATGGGAAAAGTCCCAATAAAAGGCATGGGCCGCGACCGCTTGGTCGAAGACGCCGCCCTGAAACTTATGCAAGCCGCAGGTCTTGCCTAAACCTTGTCGACTTTTCTTTCGCAAAAATACTCCCGCGCGGAGCGCACCTGAGCCTGCGTGGCGCAGTCCGCGCAGGCAAGGCAAAAACAAACGGCGCGCACGCGCCTCCGCATGCTAACTCTGCCTTGCACAGACCAAACCCATCCGGCACACCCACATCATGACCAGCTACACCTTCACCCTGAACGGCGCGCCCCTCACCGCCCTCCCCTCCGGCGCGCTTTACTGGCCCGCGCAAAACCTGCTCGCCGTCTCCGACCTGCATATCGGTAAATCCGAACGCTTGGCCCGGCGCGGCGGCAGCCTGCTACCCCCTTTCGACACGCGCGAAACCCTCTCGCGCCTCGACGCAGACATCGCCGCCACTAGCCCCGCGCAGGTCATCTGTCTAGGCGACAGCTTTGATGATCTAGAAGCCGCATTCGCGCTGCCCGACGCAGATCAGCTCTGGCTCACAAAGCTGATGGCAGGCCGCAACTGGACATGGGTGGAAGGCAACCATGATCCGGGGCCCGTCAACCTGGGCGGCACGCACAAAGCCGAAATTACCCTCGGCCCCCTCACCTTCCGCCACATCGCAGACCCCACACAAAACGCGGAAGTCTCCGGCCACTACCACCCAAAAGCCCGCATCGCAGGCCAATCACGCGCATGTTTTCTGCTCGATGAAAACCGCCTGATCATGCCCGCCTACGGCGCTTATACGGGCGGGTTATGGTGCGATCACCCAACGCTTACAGCGCTGATGACAAACGACGCCCTCGCCATCCTGACAGGACAGCGCGCCATTCCATTTCCGATGCCGCGTTGAAAAGAAGAATTTTCGTACGAAAAATTTTCCCCTCAGGCCGTCAATCCCACTGGCTCTGCCAAGCCATTCGCGCGGCAACAGGCCGTCAGCGTATTCGCCAGCAAACACGCAATCGTCATCGGCCCCACGCCGCCCGGCACTGGGGTAATCGCCCCCGCCACAGCTGCCGCCGATGCGTAATGCACATCGCCGACCAGCTTGGTCTTCCCGTCGCGTTCCACCCGGTTGATGCCCACATCAATTACCGTCGCACCGGGGCGCACATAATCCCCCGTTATCATCTCGGCCCGGCCCACCGCCGCCACCAGAATATCCGCGCCACGGCACACCGTCGCCAGATCCTTGGTCCGTGAATGCGCAATCGTCACCGTGCAGCTATCGCCCAGCAGCAGTTGCGCCATCGGCTTGCCCACGATGTTGGACCGCCCCACTACAACCGCGTTCATCCCGGACAACGACCCATGATAATCTCGCAGCATCATCAAACAGCCCAGCGGTGTGCAGGGCACCATCGACTTTTGCCCGGTCCCAAGCAGCCCGACGTTGCTGATATGAAACCCGTCCACATCCTTCGCCGGATCAATCGAGTTGATGATCAATTCCGAATTCAGATGCCCCGGCAACGGCAATTGCACCAATATCCCATGCACCGCCGGATCGGCATTCAGCCGCGCAATCACCGCCAACAAATCCGCCTCAGACGTATCCACCGCCAGCTTATGCTCGAAACTGGCCATGCCGACTTCAACCGTCTGCGTGCCCTTGGCCTTCACATAAACCTTGCTTGCCGGGTCTTCCCCCACCAATACCACGGCCAACCCCGGCACCAAGCCGCGCTCCGCCGCCAGCCGCGAAACATGCGCCTGCACCTGCCCCCGCACCCGCGCCGCAAACGCCTTGCCGTCAATCACCGTGGCCGTCATTTGTTAGTCCTTCCCAAGCGTATCTTCCTCGCGCTCAATCGACCAGTCGATCAACTTGCGCCACAGCTTTTCCAACTTGTCCGGCGGCAACCCGTGCCCCACCGCATGGCGGCGCACATTTGCAACCACTTCCTCCACCCGTGACCCAATCCGCGCGGGCAAGCCCACCTCTGATTTAATCTCTGCTGCCCGGTCGATATACCCCACGCGGGCCGCAAACAGTGCCACCAGTTCCGCGTCCAGCCGATCAATTTCGGTACGCAGTTCCGCCATCGTGGTGCACTCAGCCGGGGTTTTCATCAGCAAGCCTCGTTTTCAGGGTGCCGGTGTCATACGACGCCAGCACCCCAAGAACAACGTGGCATAGTGATCAGAACAGCCCTTCTACATGGCCTTCGTCGTTCAGCCGGATCACTTCGGCTGATGGTACCCGCGGCAGGCCCGGCATCGTCATGATCTCACCGCAGATCGCCACGATGAAACCTGCCCCCGCCGAAAGACGCACTTCGCGCACGGGCACCGAATGACCCGTAGGTGCCCCGCGCACTGTCGGGTCGGTGGTGAACGAATACTGCGTTTTGGCGATACAAATCGGCAGATGGCCATAGCCCGCTACTTCCCATGTCTTCAACTGATCGCGGATCGATTTGTCGGCAATCACATCATCGGCATGGTAAATCCGCTTGGCAATCGTCTCGATCTTCTGGAACAACGGCATCGCGTCGGGATAAAGCGGCGCAAAGTTCGACGGCGCTTCTGCCATCGCCACAACCTTATGCGCCAGTTCTTCGATGCCCGCCGATCCCAGCGCCCAATGCTTGCACAAAATCGCCTCGGCGCCCTGTTCGGCCACATAGGCTTTCACAGCGGCAATTTCGGCATCGGTATCGCTGAAGAAATGGTTGATCGCCACAACAACCGGCACGCCAAAGCCTTTGACGTTGCCAATGTGACGGCCCAAGTTCGGGCAACCTTTTTTCACGGCGTCCACATTTTCCGCGCCAAGATCGGCCTTCGCCACGCCGCCGTTCATCTTCATCGCACGAACAGTCGCCACGATCACCGCCGCCGAAGGCTTCAACCCGGCCTTGCGGCACTTGATGTCAAAGAATTTCTCAGCCCCCAGATCAGCGCCAAAGCCTGCCTCGGTGACAACATATTCACCCAACTTTAGCGCGGTCTTGGTGGCAATCACAGAATTACA
>JANNSG010000107.1:0-16784 GCA_031402355.1 Pseudorhodobacter sp.
AGCATCTATGCTTTTGATATCTGTGGTCACACTTGCCCCCCTCGTTTCAAACATGGTTGGCCCCAGCCGACAGCATGGTCAAGGCAAAGTAGCGCCCGCCCCACTGTTCGCCACATCCGAAATCAACCAATTCCGAAACGCCACAAATGCAGGCACGCCAAGGCTGCGCGCGGGATAGGTCAGCACATAGGGCGTTTCCGTGCGCATTTTGCGCCGCGACACGATCCGCACAGCGCCCATCGCCAGATCATCCTGCACCAGCAGTTCCGGTACCAATGCCACCCCAAGCCCTGCCCGCGCGCCTGCCAACACCATGCCGAACTGTTCAAACCTTGGCCCGCGCAACAACGTAATCGGGTCCAACCCCGCATCCAGAAACCAGTCGAGCCATAGGCTAGGACGCGTCGCCTGTTGCAACAGCGGCAAGCGCGCGAGGGCGGCATCTTCCAACAAGCCAGCGCCCAAATCGGGTGCGGCCACCACCACCAGATCTTCAAACGCCAACACATCGGCCTCAGCGCCCGTTACAGGCAGACTGGCCCGGACTATCGCCATATCCCGTGGGTCGCGGTCAAAATCCACCGGGTCGAGCGTGGCCGACAAATCAAACGTTACATCCGGTGCCATCTTTGCAAACCGGGCCAGTCGTGGCACCAGCCACGCAGCACCCAGCGTCGGCAACACCGCGATACGCAGCACCGCGCCGTGTCCGCCAAAGCTCATCACCGTTTGGGCAGCTTGGTCCAGGTCCGCCAGAATGCGCGCCGCATCCGCCAGCATGACACGTCCCGCATCCGATAGCCGCAATCGCTGCCGCGCCCGGTGGAACAACTGCACCCCCAACCGCGCCTCCAGTGACCCAAGTGACCGACTGATCGCAGATTGCGTCAACCCCAGTGCCAAAGCCGCGCGGGTGGCAGAGCCATGCTTTGCCACTTCGGCAAAAGCTTGCAATTCCGGCAAAGTGGGGGTGTAGCCATGGCGCATGGCCTAGATCATGATTATTTATCATCAACTCGTAAAGCCTATTCATTTGAAACCTGCCCCCAAAGCGCGTAAATAAACCCCAAACAGGAGCGCCGTCATGGACATGCCAACCAAACCCCACCTGAAAGCCAAAGATGCCCCCGATCTTGGCCGCTTTGATTGGCAAGACCCCTTCCGCATGGAAGACCAGCTGACCGAAGATGAGCGCATGATGCGCGACGCCGCGCGATCTTACGCCCAAGAGAAACTGCAACCCCGCGTTATTGCCGCCTACCGCGAGGAATCAACCGACCCCAGCATTTTCCGCGAAATGGGGGCAATGGGCCTGCTGGGTGTGACCATTCCCGAACAATACGGCGGCCTTGGCGGGTCCTACGTCGCCTACGGCCTCGTCGCCCGTGAAGTGGAACGGGTGGATTCCGGCTACCGCAGCATGATGTCGGTGCAATCATCCCTCGTCATGTACCCGATCTACGCCTACGGAACCGAGGCGCAGCGCATGAAATACCTGCCGAAACTGGCCTCAGGCGAATTTATCGGCTGCTTCGGCCTGACTGAACCCGACGCCGGATCAGACCCCGCAGGCATGAAGACCGTGGCCCGCAAAACCGCCAATGGCTACGTCTTGAACGGCGCGAAAATGTGGATATCGAACGCCCCCATCGCCGATGTTTTCGTCGTTTGGGCCAAATCCGAAGCCCACGGCGGCAAAATCAAGGGCTTTGTTCTCGACAAAGGCATGAAGGGTCTAAGCACCCCCAAAATCGGCGGCAAACTATCCCTTCGCGCGTCCATCACCGGCGAAATCGTTATGGCGGATGTCGAAGTCGGTGAAGACGCGCTGCTGCCCTTCGTCGAAGGCCTGAAAGGCCCGTTCGGCTGCCTGAACCGGGCACGCTACGGTATCTCGTGGGGCGTTATGGGCGCTGCCGAATTCTGCATGGAGGCCGCGCGGCAGTACGGCCTTGACCGCAAACAATTCGGCAAACCCCTCGCCCAAACTCAGCTGTTCCAGTTGAAACTCGCCAATATGATGACCGAAATCTCGCTCGGCCTGCAAGCATCCTTGCGCGTCGGTCGCCTGTTGGATGACGCCAACGCCGCCCCCGAAATGATCAGCATCATCAAACGCAACAACTGCGGCAAGGCGCTGGACGCGGCCCGCATGGCGCGCGATATGCACGGCGGTAATGGCATTCAGGAAGACTACCAGATCATGCGCCACATGGTGAATTTGGAAACGGTAAATACTTATGAAGGCACGCATGATGTGCATGCGCTGATCCTGGGCCGCGCGATCACGGGATTGCAGGCGTTTTTCTAAAGTGGGCGGGGCAGGCCTGTCGCTTGCCCCCCTACAGCGTCTCCATCGCTTGCCGGATATAGCGGTTGGTCCCCCGTGTCAGAACCCAGCGCCCCAGCTTGCGCGCCAACCCTGGATGCCCCTTGGCCAGCGCGCGCTTGAACAACTCGCGCTGATACCTCACGAAACTTTTGCGCGCCCGCAATATGCGGTAGAATTCCGGCTCGGCCAGCGTACCGTTCAGCGCCCCCAGCGTGATCTGCGACAAAATCCCCATCTGATGCAACGAAGACCCCAACCTGTGCCCCATCAACGGCGTGCGAAGACGCACGACATTGCTGCCCTTGAACCGCGCCACATGGGCCGTATCCAGCGGCTCGTAGGGATCGTAAAGGATTGTCACACGCCGAGCCGCAATCGATGCTTCGGCCGCATCGCCATAGCGCCCGGAATAGTCCTGTCCCCAGGCGTTTATATACCGCGTCTCGAATGGCACCAATTGCTTGTCCAGCGTCGATTGCGGCGAAATGGCCACCACATCCGCCCCCGGACAGGCCGGCACAAAGGCACAGGCCGCATACCCGCCCATCGACGCGCCATAGAACACAACGCGCTTGAAGCCCTTGAAAAACCCGGATGCCGCCATATCATCGAACTGCCCATAAACCCAGGGATCGCGGTACCAGGTCCAGCCGTTTGCCATGACCCCAAGCATGGACCAGCCCTGCTTTTCGATGAAGGAAAAGCCCCAAGGCCTGCTGTCCTCTCGCTTGTTCATGGCGATGTCGAGATTATCGAAAGTTACAACCAGCGTATCGCCGCGCGGGATATACAGCATCGAATGATCCGGGTTTTCGCGGTAAAACCCATCCGGTCCGGCCAGGCCAAGCGCCACCGCGGCCCAGCCGCCCGAGGCCGATGTTGCAACCGCCTTTTGCCCCATCTGTGGCCCGGCCCGAAACAGCGCCCGCGTGACCTGCACACCGTCGGCGTCGCGTTGCGACAGTGTCTCGCAGGCACCAAATTGCCGAAGGAATGGATAGCTGCCAGACCCGGTACGAATGTCCAGTATCATCTGCGTACCACTGTGCAGACAGGCTTTCAGAAATGGCTCGATAGGCTTGATCTTGTTCACTTCGCCAAAGCCGGAAAGATTGGCAATCAGATCAACCTGCCCCAATCCTGCAAGGCTTGAGACGACTTTGACCTTGTCCTCGGGCACACCATTTTCCGCAAGAAACGCGCGGTAAGGGGCAACCCATTTGCCAGTCGGGTCAGCGAAACTGCCCCGATGATCCACATCAACCAGCAAAATATCGCAGCCCCAGCGCGCATGTGCTGCCAGGGCCAGCGCTTGACCAGTGCCACCCAGATCGGCAAACTGTGTTACTTCGGCAAGGTCGACCTTGGCGATCAGGCCGGCATCAAACACCAGCCTGCCGCGCCCGGCGATCGGGGCCGCCTCGGCTTTCACCCCATGCCGGATCAGCAGCTTTTCCAAATAGCTGCCCTTTGGCGCAAGTCCGTTGTGCCGCAGCCCCATTTCCCGCTTGTTTGACGCCCAAAGATGCAGCGCCGTGGTCTGGTCGTCGATCTTGGCACTGGCAAGCGACGCCCGGCGCAGAAAGGTCAGCCGTTCGGGAAAGGTCACCGGATAAAACGCCTCCAGCGGCTTGACTTCGCGCGCCAGCCCCAGGGCATGTACGAAATGCGTGATCATCAGCGGGCCCCAGACGCCCCAGGGCTGCTTGCTGACGTGAACGGGCTCACCCTTCGCTGCCGCCGCGCGGTAGGCATTGGTCTGTGCCGATGACAGAAACGGCGGAATGGCATAGGGGTCTGCGGTGAAATCTAGCAGCGCCTGCATCAGGGCGCTGTCGGCGGGCATACCCAGCACGGCATTGTTCACGCGATGTCCGCCGACCAGTTCGAACCCCATCACATAGTCACTGTCATAGTCCATCGGACGGTGGCAATAGACATCGGTATCGACCCAGATCATGCCGGGGTTCAGGTGGATCATGTGCAACCGGAACTGGTCGGCAAACAGCGCATAGCTGTCTTTCTTTTCGTATTTGATGAATGTCTCGGCCTGCAGAACCTCGCGCCCGTCGCGCTGGATCACACCGTCGGGCACATTGGGGATCGGCGCATAGGAAAACAGGGTGATTTTCTGGCCGCAATCGACAAAAGACTTCAGGCACAGCTGTTCCAGCCAGGACAGCGCCCCGCCAATCCACAGTGTGCCAACCTCTCTCACCCGCGCCATATCTGCCCTTGCCCGACCCATTACAGCCAATTCTGCGTGTTTATGGAAACAGTCTGGCGAAATCGAGGCGATTTGCCAATGCTTTGCACGAATTCCGCGGCAAGACTGCTTTGCCGGGGCAGGACTGCATGCTATGAAATTCGCCAAAGGGTGGCAAAGACCCCCCCAAGAGGCGCCGGGCGGACCCAAGGATATGGCAGGCAAAAGCAGCACCCAAGGCAAGGTACAGGACGCGCCCGCGCGCGCCGAAGTGCTATGCCGCGTTTTGGCCTCACGCCGGATAGATCAGGGCGGCGTCACCAGCCTGCTCGACGCCATCACCTGCGATGACGGCAAGTTGCGCGCCTTTTTTGGCGCAGGCACCTCTGCGGCGGCATTTCTTCCCGATGGTCGGTCCGGCTGCATCCGGCCTGATGAATTGCGCGATGTGTCCGGGGCATGCTTGTTCATCGCAGCCGGTCAGGGGCCTGTTGCCCTGGCGCTTGCCGATGGCACATCGATCCCTGTTGCGCCAACAGCGGCCGAAACATCGTTGCTTGCTGGCCTTGATGCGCTGTTTGCCTTTCGCTTCGATGAAACGGCAGATCAGGTGGCCGAAAACCTTGCTTACCACGCGGTTCATCATGGCTTGCAGGGCGCGCTGATTGTCAACCGCGCCCCGGCACACAACACCGCAGGCTTTGCCGCCGACCTGGAACACGCACTTCAGGGCTGCGCTGTTCGGGTGGTTGTTCTGGATTGCCCGCTGCCGTTGGGCAAACCGGCAACGCCTGCCGAAAACACCCGCTACCTTGCCCCCGATGCGCCCGGCCGCGACCGCATGGCAGTGCCCGCCCCCGACCCCTGGCGCGCGCCCCTGGGCGAGGCGATCATCTTTGAGATCGCCAAATGGCGCTACCTTGCCGAGGCCCGCGCCGTGTTGACCCTGGATGTCAGCGATATCCTGGCCCCGCGCCCGAAAGGCAGCCCGACCGCATTTGACCATTGCGCCACTTCGGCCTCTGGCGTGGTGCTGCTGGCGGGTCAGCGCATCTATCCCTGGCGGGTGCGCAGCGGCCGGGTTGCCAGCCTGTCCGATCATATCTGCCGGGCTTTTGATGCAAGGCGCGGTGTCGCCCGCTGGGGGGCCGCCCCCCGCAAAGCAGGGCTGGAAAATACCTGGCGCCAGGTCCGCGTGGCATTTGCCCAGCCCGACAGCCGCCAGACCATCGCCTTTCTGCGTGCCATGGCCATTCGGGTGCCGGGCAGGCCGATCTCCGAACTGGTGCCGAAATCCGCATTGATCGAAGACCCCGCTTTGCTTGCCCTGGCTGAAACCGTGTTTGGCGCCTCGCCCATCCGTGCGCCAAGTTCCCGCACTCGGCCCGCCCAAAGCACGAACCGCACCGCCATCGTCACCACAATGAAGAACGAAGGCCCGTTCATTCTGGAATGGTTGGCCTATCACCGTGCCATCGGGGTGGATGATTTTCTGATCTACACCAATGACTGCAGCGACGGCACCGATGCCCTGCTGGATGTTCTGCAGGCCAAGGGTCTGGTCCAGCACCGCGACAACCCCTACCGGTCATCCCCAAACCTGATGCCGCAACACGCCGCATTGCAGGCCGCCGAGGACGAGCCGATCCTGCAGACCTGCGCCTGGGGCATCTGCATGGATGTCGATGAATTCATCAACATCAAGATCGGCGACGGCACGCTTGCCAGCCTCTATGCCGCCATGGGTGACGCCAATATGATCAGCCTGACCTGGCGCCTGTTCGGCAATGCAGAGGTCCACGCCTATAGCGATGACTTCCTTCTGAACCAATTCACCCGCTGCGCGCCGCAGGTGATCCGCAAACCGCATCAGGCCTGGGGCTTCAAGACGCTGTTTCGCAACATCGACATCTACAAGAAACTGGGCGTCCACCGCCCCAAAGGCCTGCGCCCCGATCTGTGGGACCAAATCCATTGGCTGAACGGTTCCGGCAAACCGCTGCCAAAAGAGATGTTCCGCAATGGCTGGCGGTCCACGCTGGAAACCTATGGCTATGATTGGGTCAGCCTGAATCATTATGCCGTCCGCTCTGTCGAAAGCTTTCTGGTGAAACGAGACCGCGGCCGGGTCAACCATGTCGACCGCGATCAGGGCCTGAACTACTGGTTCCGGATGAACCACAATGTCGAGGCCGATACCTCGATCCAGCGCATGATCCCCGCCCTGACCGCCGAATATGACCGCTTGATGGCCGACCCCGACATTGCAGCAGCACATGCCCTGTGCGTCTCCAATCACCGCGCCCGCATCGCGGCCCTGCGCGGCGCGGAAACCCCTGCCGCGTTTTATACCGAACTGACCAGCCCCCGGATGGAACGCCTGTGCCACCTGCAGCCGCATTTCGGTTCAGCCGTTTTTGCCGCCGGACCCGAGGTTATCCCCGATGCCATCCTGACCCAAGACCTGAAACCCGACTTCTTCTTTACGATCCCGACCCCTATCAAGGCAGACCTGGCATGAAAAAGACCGTTGTCACCACCATGAAAAACGAAGGCGCATTTTTGCTGGAATGGGTGGCGCATCACAAGGCGCTTGGCTTTGACAATATCGTCGTCTGCACCAATGATTGCGAAGATCCGACCACCGACATGGCGCTTCGAATGCAGAAGATGGGCGTCCTTCGGCATCATGCGACCACTTACAAACCCGGCTCATCCATTCAGCGCGCAGCCCTGCGTCAGGCCCGCACCTACCCCGAGGTGCAAGACGCTGACTGGATCTACGTCTGCGACGCTGACGAATTTCTGACCATCCAGATCGGTGACGGATCGGTTGACGCGCTCATTCACGCGGCCTCTGTCCGTGCCGAGGTGATCGCCGTGCCATGGCGCGTGTTCGGGTCGGACGGCATCAAGACCTATCATGACCATCCGGTCACCCAACAGTTTCAGCGCGCCAACCCGATGCCGCTGGAAGGAACCCTGTACGGTGCATTTCCAAAATCGGTGTTCCGGGGTGGCAAGACCCTTGCTGCACTTGAACGGATCGGCGTTCATATGCCGATCATAAAGCCCGTCAAAGAGCGCGCCCTGCGCATCGAACTGCCCAATGCGACGCCGCGTCAGCCCCTGCCGCAAGCGCTGCATGTGCAGGCCGATTACCGTTTTGCGCAAGTAAACCATTACTGCGTCCGGTCGCTTGACAGCTTTCTGGTCAAGCGGGACCGTGGCAAGGTCAACCATGTCAACAAGGTGATGGAGTTTGAGTATTGGCAGCGCAACAATGTCGCGGTTGAAGCCAGCCCCTCCGCCCGGCGCTATGACCCTGCCACCGCGCAATGGCTGGAAACCCTGCGGGCCGACAAGCGGCTGAACATGCTGCATGGGCGTGCCGTCAACTGGCACCGACGCAGAATCGCCGAACTGAAGACGCGCCCCGATTTTCAGCAAATGATCGCCGCAATCGAAAGCCTGCCATGCGCATCCTCGCCGTCCTGACCGTCCGCAACGAGGGCGCGTTTCTGCTGGAATGGCTGGCCCATCACCGCGCTGTGGGGTTCACCGATCTTCTGGTGTTTTCCAACGATTGCGATGATGGCACGGATCTAATGCTGGACCGTTTGGCGGCGATGGGGCTTGTCACCCACATCCGAAATCCCGGCCCGCATCCGCAAGGCCCACAATGGGCAGCACTGAAAACCGCGTCCAACCATCCGCTGTTTGCCGCCGCCGATTGGGCCATGGTTCTGGATATCGACGAATTCGTGAACATTCATGTCGGCGCGCGCCGTATCCCCGACCTGCTGGCGGCCCTGCCCAATGCCACCGCCATTGCGATGACCTGGCGCATGTTTGGCAATGCAGGTGTGATCGCTTTCACCGACACGCCCATCCGCCAGACCTTTACCCAAGCCGCCCCCGCAATTCTGCATTGGCCATGGCGGGCCTCCCTGTTCAAGACCCTGTTCAAGGTGAATGGCAGCTACGCCAAACTGGGTGTTCACCGCCCGCGCAGCCCCGATGCCGCCCGCTTGGCCGATCAACGCTGGTTTGACGGATCAGGCCGCGAGATGCCCGCCGCTTATCACAATGCGCGCGTCATGTCGGCGCTAGGCACCGATAATTTTCAACTTGCACAAGTGAACCACTATGCCCTTGGGGCAATGCAAAGCTACCTTGTCAAATGTGGCCGGGGCCGTGCCAACCGTGCGTCTTCAACCTTTGACATGGGCTATTGGGTAGAGCGGAATTTTTCGGACACAGAGGACAAAACAATTCTTGACCTGTCCCCATCTGTGCAACCGCTGATTGACGACCTGAAATCCGACCAGACACTCGGGGCGCTTCACCGTAGCGCTGTCGCGTGGCGGCAGGCGCGATTCGCCGCCCTGATGGCAGAGGAACCTTGGCGGGCATTGTTCGGCAGGTTGCTTCTAACGCTGCCATCGCGGGTATTGTCCGCCGATCAGGCACGGCTGATCTGGCAACAGCCTGACCCGACGCTGGTCTAAAAGGATAGGCGGCTTTGCCTTGCGCCTTGCGGCAAAAGGGTTTCTTGAAATTGTCCACAGCGAAGTCGCGAGCCGCCCGTTTGTGCCCTTGCGTCGGGCCGGATCTCACGCGAAAACTGTTGTCATCATTCAGTCGTAATAAGTGGGCCTTGGCCCGGATCAGGTAAAATGTCAGACGCGCCAACAGACTTCGCAACCGCTGATTGTGCAGCCTCTGCCAATGACGCATCCCATGCCACGGACCGGACCAGCTGGTTGCAAGCCATTGACCAGATTGGCGAGGAAGCTGGCTATTTTCAGACACTTGGGGCCCGGCACTGGGCCTATTTCGCCGACGAAGGCCCGACGCTGCTGGTAACCTTTGAAACCGTTGCGGCGATCCGGGCCAATCCTGGTCAACTGCCCTCGGGCGATGCTGTCGCGCGCAAACACGGCTGGTCGCATCTGTGCATCATCGCGGATGGCGACACCTGGTACCGCGATCCCGCAGTCTATCGGTTCTTCGACCGGCAGGTTGACGATGCCTTCTTTGAAGATTTCGACGCCGTCGTGTTTTACGGGGCCGGAATGGGTGGCTACGCTGCCTGCGCCTATTCCGTCACCGCACCGGGGGCCACCGTGCTGGCGCTCAGCCCGCGCGCCACGCTGGACCCGGCACGGGTCGGCTGGGACAGGCGCGACATGGCGCTGCGGCGTCTTGATTTCAAATCCCGCTACGGTTTTGCCCCGGACATGACCGAAGGGGCTGGTCAGGTATTTATCACCGTCGATCCGGATTTTGCACCCGACGCGATGCATGCCGCTCTCTATCAGCGCCCTTGGGTCACCTTCTTGCAAACCCGGCATCTGAAAGATCAGGTCGAACTGGGCTTGTCGCAAATGGGCATTCTGACCCAATTGATCGAAGCCGCCGCAGCAAACAGGCTGTCGTCGAATTGCTTTGCCCGGCTCTGGCGGGCCCGTCGCAAACACATACCCTATCTGAAAACCCTGCTCAGCCGCGCCAAGACCGGCAAGCACCCGGAACGCGAGTTCAAGATCTGCAACAACGTCACCCGCCGCCTGAACGCACCCGCATTCCGCAAACGCCTGGTCGAACTTGAGGCCGAGCGCCGCCAGACCTGAAGCACGCACAAACTGATTGGCCCCCCTACTTTGGCCGCCGATTACTTTGGTATGGTCATCGCCCAAAGATCGGTCGCGCGGGCCCGGGTGATCCGGGCTCGACAGGCATAGATCGCCATCAACTCACCCGATCCCCCCCGCCAGGCAAAGCTTTCAGCCAGACAAGCAGCGTCGCGGTAGGTGATCCAGGTCCGCTCGGCCGCACGCAGGGTTTCTGACGCGTTGCGCTTGGCGCCGACCATCGTCGCATCAATCGCTTTCATTGCGGCCTGTGCGGCAAGGTAGGCGTTGTTCAGATCGACATCGGCGTTTTGCCAGTCCAGTTGGGCACAGGCCGTCATTTCCAACTGTGCCTGCGGGTTCTTGCAATCAACCGCCTGCGCCTGCACGGGCAAGACGCCAAACAAGCCTATGAATACAGAAATTCTTAAACGCAACAGTTTCGGATCCAGTGCTGGCTGGGACGCCGCCAAAAGACCAGGTGCGGCGCATGATCAATAAACACCATATCCCACTGGAAACCAAACGCCCTTTGCGCTACCCGAAGACGATGACTGATCGCCTGACCCTTCGCCGCCCTGATGACATGCATCTGCACCTGCGCGATGGTGCGATGTTGAAGGGTATCGTCGGCGAAAGCGCCCGCCATTTCGCCCGCGCCATCATTATGCCCAATCTTGTGCCGCCAGTGGTCACCGCCGCACAGGCCCTTGCCTACCGTAAACGCATCCTGGACGCCTTGCCGGCAAATGCGCGGTTTGTTCCGCTGATGACGCTCTATCTGACCGAAACCACTGACCCCCAGGATCTGGCAGCCGCACAGGCCTCGGGCCTTGTCAGCGGCGTCAAGCTTTACCCCGCAGGTGCCACCACCAATTCCCATTCCGGCGTGCAGGACTTTGACGCTATCCGCCCGAGCCTGGAAAAAATGGCCGAGATCGGCCTGCCCTTGTGCGTGCACGGCGAAGTTACCGACCCGGCTGTCGATATATTCGACCGCGAGGCCGTGTTCATCGACAAAGTACTGGACCCCATCCGGCGCAAGACGCCCGGCCTGCGCGTGGTGATGGAACATATCACCACCGCCGAGGGCGTCGCCTACGCCCGCGCGGCGGGCGAAGACCTTGCCGCCACTATCACCACCCATCATCTGATCCTGAACCGCAATCATCTTCTCGCCGGCGGTATCCGGCCGCATTATTACTGCCTTCCAGTGGCAAAACGCGAAACCCACCGTCTGGCCCTGCGCGCGGCCGCCACCTCCGGCGAGGCGCGGTTTTTTCTCGGCACCGATTCCGCCCCCCATATCGACGCGCTGAAAGAACATGCCTGCGGCTGTGCGGGGTGTTTCACTGCTACCAACACGATGCCGATCCTTGCCCATGTGTTCGAAGAAGACGGCGCTTTGGCCCATCTGGAAGCCTTCACCAGCCTGAATGGCGCCAACTTTTACCGGCTTCCCCCCAATGAGGCGACGATCACACTGGTCAAAGGCGCCCCCGCAAAATGGCCAGAAAAAATCCTGACGGAGGTCGGCCCCGTGACAGTTTTCAACCCCGGCTACCCCGTTCATTGGCATGTCGAGACGTAGTTTCATTTTGGTCTAAATATCCCCGCCGGAGGCATCCGGCCCATCCACTGAATGCCTCCGGCGGGAGTATTTAGACGAAGAAAAAGCGCAAAAAGAAAGCAGCCCCATGATCCCCAGCGCCTTCCCCCCGAAAGATGAAATTGCCCGGCTGACCGCGCGCGCACTGCTGGAAATCAAGGCCGTGCATTTCAATGCGGCAACGCCGTTCACTCTGGCCTCTGGCCTGCCATCCCCCACCTATCTTGATTGCCGCAAGCTGATTTCGCACCCGCGCATCCGGTCGGTGCTGATGGATTTTCTGGCGGTCACCGTGATGCGGGACGCTGGCTTTGAAGCGTTTGACAATATCGCAGGCGGCGAGACCGCAGGCATCCCCTTCGCCGCTCTGATCGCCGAACGGCTTGCCTTGCCGATGACCTATGTGCGCAAGAAACCCAAAGGCTACGGGCGCAACGCGCGTATTGAGGGGGACATGACCCCTGGCCAGCGCGTGCTTCTGGTCGAAGACCTGACCACCGATGGCGGATCCAAGCTGAGCTTTGTCGACGCCATCCGCGAAACCGGGGCGAGTTGCGCCAATACAGCGGTGATTTTCTATTACGGCATCTTCCCGGAAACCACACAGCGTTTGGCCGATCACGGCATCGCCCTTCATCACCTGTGCACCTGGTGGGATGTGCTGACTGAGGCGCGCGCGCAGGGCACTTTTGATGCGGCAACCTTGACCGAAGTCGAAGCGTTTCTGACGGCCCCGCGCGCATGGCAGGATGCGCGCAAAACGCCGTAAGCGGAAAGCCGCGAACGCCAACTCATAAGCGTAGGGTCGCCTGTGGATGGCTGTGGGCAACCTGGTTGCGCCTTACCAGCGATGGTAGTGATTTTGGCCGCCCCCGCTATAGAGGGTAGGTGCTGTGGGCAAATTGTGTTAACCTCTGGCTTCAGGCAAGGTTATTCACAGCCTTATCAGACCTTGCACAACACGGCGAAACCGGCGCATCAGAGGCGCTGGATTGCGGGGGCAAAAATGACAGAGATAACGGCTTTTCGACCCATGCTGCCTGCCAGTCAGGTCGCCGAAGGCGAGGCCCTGCCACATAACATCGAAGCCGAACAACAGCTTCTCGGTGCGATTCTGACCAATAACGATATTTATGACCGCATCGCAGCACTTGTGCGGGCGGAACATTTCTTTGACCCCGTACATGCCCGTATTTTTGAAATCAGCGCCGCGCGCATCCAGAAAAACGCGCTTGCATCCCCGGTGACACTGAAGGCGTTTCTGGAAGATGACGCGGGCCTTCGCGAGCTTGGCGGGCCCGCCTATCTGGCGCGGCTTGCGGGGGCTGCGATTTCCGCCTTTGCCGCGCGCGACTATGCGCAGATGATCTATGATCTGGCCGTTCGGCGCGAACTGATTGAACTGGGGCGCGATATCTCTGCCAAGGCGGCTAAAGTTCTGGTCGACAGTGAACCACGCGAACAGATCATCGAGGCGGAACAGCGGCTTTACAAGCTGGGCGAGCAAGGCCACGCAGAACGCGGATTTCAAAGCTTTCTCAAGGCGGTAACAGACGCTGTTAACATGGCAAACGCGGCTTACCAGCGCGATGGCGGGCTTGCGGGCATTTCGACCGGGCTGATTGACCTGGACAAAAAGCTGGGGGGGCTGCACCCGTCTGACCTTTTGATCATCGCAGGCCGCCCGTCGATGGGCAAAACCTCGCTTGCCACCAATGTGGCTTTCAACATCGCCAAAGCCTACAAACGCGGGCGGGTGGCCGACGGGTCAGAAGGCGCTGTCGACGGTGGTGTTGTCGGGTTTTTCTCGCTGGAGATGAGCGCCGAACAACTTGCCGCGCGGATTTTGTCCGAAGCCTCTGAGGTGCCGTCCGAACAGATCCGGCGCGGCGACATGACCGAGGGCGAATTCAGGCGGTTTGTCGAGGCAGCAAAGGCACTGGAATCCTGCCCACTCTACATAGACGACACGCCCGCCTTGCCAATATCCCAAGTTGCCGCCCGCGCCCGCCGCCTGAAGCGCACGCATGGGTTGGATGTCATCATCGTGGACTATTTGCAGCTTCTGAAGGGCACCTCGAAAAACGACAACCGGGTGCAGGAAGTGTCTGAAATAACGCAAGGTTTGAAGGCGATCGCTAAGGAGTTGAACATTCCTGTCGTGGCGCTTTCGCAGCTTTCGCGCCAGGTCGAATCGCGCGAAGACAAGCGCCCGCAGCTTTCCGATCTGCGCGAATCCGGGTCGATTGAACAAGACGCCGACGTCGTGATGTTCGTTTACCGTGACGAATATTACAAAGAACGCGAAAAGCCGGGCGATCATGAACTGGAAAAGATGGCGCAGTGGCAGACCATCATGGAAAACGTGCATGGCCGCGCTGAAGTCATCATCGGCAAACAGCGCCACGGCCCCATCGGCACGGTGGAGTTGTCGTTTGAGGGCCGCTTCACCCGCTTTGGCAATCTGGTCAAGCCATGGCAAAGCGGATCAGGCGACGTGGGATTCTAAGCCGGTTCCAAACAGAGCAGATCGGTTGTCGGGTAACCTCTGCCAGTGCGCGGCGATGCCTTTTTCCTTGACCTCAGCCATCGGGCGGGCAACACAAAGCCCATGTCGACCGCGCGCCTTACCATTGATTTGACTGCAATCGCCGCCAACTGGCTCGCTTTGGACCGCTTGTCGCTTGGGACTGTGCAAACCGCCGCTGTGATCAAGGCCGACGGCTATGGCCTGGGTGCCGGGCCGGTGGCCGAGGCTTTGGCAACTGCCGGTGCGCGCCGCTTTTTCGTGGCCGTCGCCGAAGAAGGCGCGGCTGTGCGACAAGCCCTTGGGCCAGGCCCGCAAATCAACCTGCTCTCTGGCCACATGGAAGGCGACGCCGCCCTGATCCATGATCTTGATCTGACCCCCATGCTCAATTCTACCCTCCAGATCACCCGCCATCTTGAAGCGCTGCCTACCCAGGCCTTTGGACTGCAGCTGGATACCGGCATGCACCGTCTGGGGCTTGAGCCTGCTGAATGGCAGGCCGTCGCACCCTATGTCTTGCCCGCCAATCCGCACCTTATCATGTCGCATCTGGCCTGCGCGGACGAGGCCGACCACCCCATGAACCCCGTGCAACTGGCGAATTTCCATCGCCTGACCGATGGTATCACGGTGCCGCGATCATTTGCGGCAACCGGCGGCATTCTGCTGGGCCGTGCCTATCACTTTGATCTGACCCGTCCCGGTGTCGGTCTTTACGGTGGCCATCCCTTCATGGCGGCAACGCCGGTGGTTGGCCTGTCGCTGCCGGTGATCCAAACGCGCGAGATCGCAACTGGCGACAGCGTAGGCTATGGCTGTGCCTGGACCGCGCCCCGCGCCTCGATCATTGCCACGCTGTCGGGCGGTTACGCCGACGGGTTGCTGCGCAGCTTGTCGCACAAAGCGCTGTTCTGGCACGGCGACATCCCCTGCCCCCTCGTTGGCCGCGTCTCGATGGACCTGATCACCGTTGATGTCACGCATCTGGCAGATATCCCGGCCCAGTTGGATCTGATTTGTGCCCATCAAAGCGTCGATGACCTTGCTGATCTGGCGGGCACCATCGGATATGAGTTGCTTACCTCGCTTGGCCCCCGCTATGCGCGCAATTACAAGGCCGACGTATGACCCCGCAATCAACGCTTGCCAGCATCGGCCGCCCCGCCCTGTCAATCCTTGCCGCTATCGGCCGCGTGGCCATGTTTGCAGGCCAGATCATCAGCCACATGTTCCGCCCGCCGTTCTACCCCCGAGAGTTTTTGCAATCGCTACTGCAAATTGGCTGGTTCAGCTTGCCCGTGGTCGGCCTGACTGCGGTGTTCACCGGCGGCGCGTTGGCGTTGCAGATCTATTCCGGCGGCGCGCGGTTCAACGCTGAAACCGTGGTGCCAAGCATCGTCGCCATCGGCATGGTGCGCGAACTGGGGCCGGTTCTGGGCGGCCTGATGGTGGCTGCCCGCGTGGCCAGCAGCATTGCGGCCGAACTTGGCACGATGAAGGTTACAGAACAGATCGATGCACTTGTAACTTTGTCTACCAACCCCTTGAAATACCTCGCAGTTCCCCGCGTGCTTGCGGCCACCCTTGCGGTCCCGGTGTTGGTCGCTACCGGCGACGCCATCGGCATTGCTGGCGGCTGGCTTGTCGGCATCACGCGGCTGGACTTCAATTCCGCCACCTACATCAAGGCCACCGTCGATTTTCTAGAGCCTTGGGATATTGGCTCGGGCCTGGTCAAAGGCGCGGCATTTGGCTTTATCGTGGCCGTTATGGGCTGCTATCACGGCATGAATTCCACCCGCGGTGCGCAGGGCGTGGGGGCTGCCACCAAATCCGCCGTTGTTGCCGCTTCCGTCCTGATACTGGCGGCAAACTACCTGCTGACAGAGGTATTCTTTACCGCATGATTGAACTTACCGATCTCCGAAAATCGTTTAAAACCAATGCGGTGCTGCGCGGCATTAATCTAACCGTTCCGCGCGGTCAAAGCATGGTCATCATTGGCGGCTCCGGCACCGGCAAATCCGTCCTTCTCAAATGTATCCTCGGCCTCGTGCGCCCCGATACAGGCCGCATCACATTGGCCGGCGAAGACGTCACGCGGCTGGACCGCGATGCTTTCCTCGCCCGCTTTGGCATGCTTATCCAGGGCGGGGCTTTATTCGATAGCCTTCGCGTCTGGGAAAACGTCGCTTTCCGCCTGCAACGCGGGCCAACTGCAAGGCCACATGACGAAGCACGGGCCATCGCCATCGAAAAACTCCGCCGCGTCGGCCTGAAACCGAATGTTGCCGACCTGTATCCCGGCGAATTGTCCGGCGGCATGCAAAAGCGCGTGGGCCTCGCCCGCGCCATCGCGGCAGAACCCGAGATCATCTTTTTCGATGAACCGACCACTGGCCTCGATCCCATCATGGCAGGCGTCATCAATGACCTGATCCGTGAGATCGTGGTTGAAATGGGTGCCACCG
>JANNSG010000108.1:0-19791 GCA_031402355.1 Pseudorhodobacter sp.
GAATATAAGCCGAACGAACCCAGATCCTACGCGGTCTTTCCAGATGCCGCCACAACGTTGCTTGCGATCAAGCAGATCGGTGCCGCAAATTTGGGTGTCACGCTTGACTTTGCCCATTCGCTTTATGCCGATGAACAGCCCGCTTTTGCTGCGGCCCTGATCTTGCGTCATTCAAGGTTGCTTGGTCTTCATCTGAATGATGGCTATGCCAAGCGCGATGACGGGCTGATGGTCGGCGCGGTTCACGAACAAGCGACGCTGGAATTGCTGCGCGAAGTGCGCCGTGGCGGCTTTGACGGTGCAATCTATTTTGACACCTTTCCAGATGCGTCCGGACTGGATCCGGTGGTGGAATGCGCAGCCAATATTCGCACTGTTCGGCGGATGCTGGCCGCAGTCTCCAGCATGGCAGGCGACAACAGGCTTGCTGCAGCACAAGCAGCACAGGATCCGGTTGCCGCACAGGAACTCGCCCGTTTGGCGCTGGCCCAGGCTACAAAAGCGCCCTGAACTTTACGCTTTGATTTATTAGTGTGAACTTTGCAGTCAGGACTATGTGCAGAAACGGGGGGATGAAATGCACGACCCAAGGGCAATTGGCGCGCAGATCAGGATGCGACTGCCCAGCCTTACCTCGCTGGAAGGCAAAGTAGCCGCCAACATTCTGGCGCGCCGGGACATCACCGGGGCGATGCCGCTGCGTGTGGTTGCAACCGGTTCCGGCGTATCGGACGCGATGGTTGTAAAGGTGGCGAAAAAGCTTGGCTTCAGCGGATTTCGCGCATTTCGGCAAGGGTTGCTGGACTATTACGGTTCAGACACCGCTGGGCTGCATTCCGAAGTCACGACGCAGGACACAGCGGCGCAGATCGTGCAAAAGGTGTTTCGCACCGCAAAGCAGGCCATCGAGGAAACCCTGGCCATTCTTGATCTTGCCGCCTTTGAACGGGCCACGGAGATCTTGCACCGCTCCAGGCTGCGCGATTTTTACGGGCTTGGCGGATCGGCCCAGATTGCCCGCGATATCAGCCACAAGTTCCTGCGCATCGGACTTCGGTCAGCGGTCTACGACGATACCCATATGATGATGATGTCGGCCTCTTTGCTTGGGCAAGGCGACGTTGTGATGGCGGTTTCGCATTCCGGCACCACTTTGGCGGTGATCGAAGCTGTTGATCTTGCTGGCAGAAATGGTGCCAACACGATTGCCATAACGAATTATGCAGACAGTCAGCTGGCCAGACGCGCGGATATCGTGCTGTGCTCGACTGCGCAAAACTCGCCTTTGCTTGGTGAAAACGCCACCGCGCGAATAGCGCAGCTGGCCCTGCTGGATGCCCTGTTCGTGGCGACGGCCCAACGCGATCGGCGCCTGGCTGACCAGAACCTTGGCCAGACGATGCGCGCTGTCCAATCAAAACGACACCCGTAGAAAGCGAACCCGTGACTGAGCCCGTCGTCCTTGTCGTTGGAAGCCTGCACTATGACATCATGGTGCAGACCCCTGCCCTGCCACGCCGGGACGAGACGGCAATCGGGTCACGCTGGTTCCCGAAGTTTGGCGGCAAAGGGGGCAATCAGGCGGTTGCTGCCCGAAAGGCAGGTCTGGCCGCCCGCATGTGCGGTGCTGTTGGTCAGGATGATTTTGGCCGTTTCCTGCGTCAAAGCCTGCAGGCCTGCGGGGTAGAGGATCATTTTGTAACAATTCTGCCTGATGTCAGCTCGGGGATGAGCGTGGCCATTGTCGATGCCAGCGGCGACTATGCCGCAACCATCGTGTCTGGCGCCAACCTGCTGATATCGCCGGATGCCCTCGGCGATCATGCGCTATGGGACGGCGTCGCTGTGCTTGTCTTGCAAAACGAAGTGCCTGAAGCGGTCAATCTTGCTGCAGCCAGGCAAGCCCGTGTTCGCGGCATTCCCACGCTGTTGAACGCCGCCCCGTTTCGACAGATGTCGCAGGATTTCTGCGCTTTGGTCGATATTCTGGTGGTCAACCGGATCGAGGCTGAAATGATGGGGTCTGATCCCGTCATGTCGCTGCAATCTGCGGCGGACGCGGCATTGAAACTGGCTAGTCGGTTTTCAGCGGTGATTGTCACCGCAGGCGCGCAGGGGCTGGCCGCATGGAGCGCCACCGACGACGCGCTTGTCATTCCAGCCACCGAGGTAAAAGTTGTCAGCTCACACGGTGCGGGCGATGCCTTTACCGGCACTTTGGCGACCCGGCTTGCCCTTGGCGATGGGTTTGAAGCAGCCTGTCGGGCCGCCTCTGCCGCCGCTGCCCGTCATGTCGGCGGATTGTCGGTCGTAAGCGACTAACGCGGCGCCCGCCTTCGCCGTACTGGCCGAAATCGGGTAATCCCCTGTCAGCTCAGGTGTTCGCGGACGATTTTCACGAACATCGTCAAAACGCCCCAGATCAGAAAACTGATCACACCCAGCAGGAACAGGTTCAACAGTACCCGTGGATAGGCCGCCTCTTCCGGCAATGAGGGCAGAACGAATGCCGCAACATAACGTTGTTGGCGCACCGCTTCGAGGCGTGCCGCTTCGACCGAGGCCAGTGCCGACAGATAGGTGCGCTGACGGAACTCCAGATCGACGGTCAGCGCTTCATAGCGCGCAACGGCGTCGTTGAGGTTTTCGTCGCCAGGCAAAGCCGAACCTTGGGCTGCGCCGGTGCCGATCTGCCCCCGCTCAGCCGCGATCTGCCGCTCAATGGATACAATCTGGCTTTGCAAGACGCGGACGCTGGGGGCATCTTCCGACAGAAATTCGCGCAAACTGCTTTTTTCGGTCAGGATCCGGGCAAGTTCGCCCTGAAGCTGTGCCAGAACGGATTCTTGCGCAGTGACGGAACTTGTCGGGTCGATCTTTTGTTCGGTTTCGCGAAAGCTGGCAATCAGGGCGCGTTGCGACTTTAGCGCCTCTTCTGCCCGGCCAAGTTCGGTTTCGGCCAGACGAACTGTGTCCTCGCGCGCCCGCTCAGAGACGATGTTCACAAGATTGCTGGTGCTCTCGATCACGGCCCGGGCCATGGACAGGGCATTTTCCGCAGTGAAAGCCTGCACTTCGACCGTGATGATCTGCGAGGTAGAGGCGTATTCAGCGGCAAGCACGCTGGGCAGATAGTCGACCTGGTCTTCCTTTGTGGCGTCAGCCGCCATCCGTGTCAGAAAATCAGCCTTATCAGTGGCATAGAACGCTTTCAGATCGACCCTCTCGGTCAGATCGTCCAGAAACTGACGACTTTCCAGATAGTCTACGACCATGTAGCTATCTGATTGGGTGCTGCCAGAGCTGGCCGCACCGCTGACCAGGCCCAACAGATCCGGTGTTGCGATGTCGGTTGGCGAGCGGATCGCGAACTTGACCTCGACTGCAAATCGGTCGCTGGCATAGTAGACATAATAGACCGACGCCAACACAAGCGGCAGCAGAACGATCAGCGCGAATGTTGCCAGTGCCATCCTGCCGATAAGGCGGCGTGACTGCGCCGATTGCATTTCAATTGGGCCAGAATAGAACCCAGCAGTGGCCGGGGCCACATCAGGCGGTGCAGCATGGCGCGGCGCGCCTTCCGCGTTTCTCGCGAATTTTCCCTGACGCGCATTGGGACCGCGCCGTGGCGGCATCGGGGCTGCAGTTTCTGCGGGGACTGCCGGGACCAAATCCTTGGAACCATCGGATGATGTTGTCACGGTCGGTGCTCCAGTTTGCGGGTTGTGGTCCTGCATCATTGATTTTGTGCGCGGTAAGCCGCGACTGCCTCGTTCAGATCATCATAGAAAACGGCACGCGCGTCAGAGACGACAATCCCGCAATCACAATATTCTCGCATGGCGGGGATCGAATGTGACACCATGATCATCCGCGACCGGGTCATCAGTTGGTTGAAGGCTGCTTTGGATTTTACCTTGAAATTTGCGTCGCCGACGCTCAGCAATTCGTCGACAAGATAGGTGTCGAACTTCAACGCGATACTTAGCCCGAACGCAAGCCGCGCGCTCATCCCCGATGAATAGGTTCGGACCGGCTCATTCAGGAAGGGGCCCAGTTCTGCGAACGCGGCCACCTGGTCGATCAGGGCCCTGACATCGACCCCGTAAACCCTGGCCACAAAGCGCACATTTTCAAGCCCGGTAAGCTGGCCGTGAAAACTGCCGCGAAACCCGATCGGCCAGGACACCCGGACATCGCGCCGCACCCGGCCACGGTCCGGATCGACGACCCCGGCGATCAGCTGCAGCAAGGTCGATTTGCCCGCTCCGTTGCGCCCGAGCACGGCAATATTGCGGTGCGGCAAGGTCAGTGTCAGGTTGTCCAGCACTTTGCGCCGGGCCCCGTCGCGCAGCCGATATGTTTTGGTCACGCCTTCGAAGTGGATCACATCATTCCCCTCCGGCTGAGCATCAGTTGCCCCATCCCCAGAAAGATCAGCACCAGATCCACAAAGAACAGATAGGAAAGGCTAAGGTGCTGGTCCGAAAAGCTTGCATAATAGCCGACCCTGAATCCCTCGATCCCATGGATGATGGGATTCCAGATAATGATATCGCGGAAATCAGGCGGCACACTTTCCAGCGAATAAAACACGCCCGACACGAAAAACGCCGGCGACATGATCATGTTGTAGACGTAATGCGACATCGTGAAGCGCCGCTGCATGGCTGCCACATTCAGGCCGATGCCCAATGCCAGCAAACCAAGCCCGGCAAACGACACCAGCATGTATCCAATATGCGCAGGCAAACTGGCGCCAAACACCGCCATCAGGAAGCAGAACACCATTGTAGCAATCAAAAGCGAAGTGATCGTATCCAGCAAAAGACGTGACAGCGCCGCATCAAATTCGCGCACCGTCGGATAATTGAACAGCGGCTCATTGGCCTCCAAAGACATGCCGACAAAGGATGACGCATGGCGAAAATACTGAAACGGAATAACACCGGTCGCAAAGAAGATCGGAAATTCGGTTGACGTGGCGCGACCGCCGCCCAGACCGGAAAAAAACAAGGTCATCACCGATATCACCGCGAAAGGCTCCAGCACGGCCCAGGCATAGCCGATCCGCGACCGGCCGTGGCGCACGCGCGCCTCACGCAAGACAAGCGCATGAAGGGTTCGCAGCATGGACATCAGATCTTGCCAAAACCGCCGAGGGCCTTCATACGACGTCCCGCGCGGTGGAGCAGTTCCTCCGACTTTCATCCCTTGCCCCTTTGATGCGCCTTTATGCAGAAGGCCCCTGCGTATCAACCGAAACCGAAAATCAGGCAACTCATTAATCTGTTGATCAAAAGTTGACCTTCACTACAATTCAACGCTAGTTGCCCGATTGGCGCAGTGACGCATGACGAAGGATTTCGCATGCACTATACTGTCAGTCAACACCAAGAGGAAAGTCATTGCGCAAGAAGACCTACATCACGGGGCGGGCATGCCGCCTGCCAGGCGCGCCGAATGTCGGTGCCCTTGCGGATGTGATCTTTGGCAATTGCGATACTGTCACCGAAGTCCCGCGCGACCGCTGGCTGCACGAATATTTTCTGCATCCGGTGCCGGGCGTCAAGGGAAAGACCTATACACTAGCGGCGGGCGTGGTCGACGATATCTGGGCTTTCGACCCGGCGGCTTTTGGCATCTCGCCCCGCGAAGCCGGTCAGATGGATCCGCAGCAGCGGATGCTGTTGCATGTCGCCTGGGAGGCGCTGGAAGATGCCGGCATTCCGCCAGACAGCCTGGCGGGCAAGCATGTCGGCGTTTATGTCGGCTGTTCGGCGATGGCCTATGCGTCCCGGCTGTCGCAAGATGCCGCGATCACCGATGCCTATCTGATGACTGGCAATACGCTGGCACTGGTGTCCAACCGCATTTCGCACGCGCTTGATCTGCGCGGCCCGTCGATGACCATCGATACGGCATGCTCGTCGTCGCTTTTCGCCCTGAAACTGGCCGAAGACGCCTTGCTGCAAGGTGTCATCGACACCGCAATTGTCGCGGGTGTGAATGCCATTCTGGACCCGATCCCATACGTCGGTTTTTCGGCTGCCCGGATGCTGTCGCCCACCGGGCGGTGCAAGCCGTTCTCGACAAATGCGGACGGCTATGTCCGCTCTGAGGGTGCCGTGGCACTGGTTCTGCAGCGGGCAACCCGAAAGGCGCTTGGGCCGCGCAAACCATATGCGGCACTTGTCGCGGTTGAAACCAACACCGACGGGCGCACCCTGAACGTGGCCTTGCCGTCCGTGGATGGGCAATCCGATCTGTTGCGCAGGGTCTATGCGCGCAGCGGCATTGACCCCAATGCCCTTGCCTTTGTCGAAGCACATGGCACCGGCACCTTGGCCGGCGACCCGGTCGAAGCCACTGCCCTTGGCCGGACTTTGGGCCAAGTTCGGGCAAA
This sequence comes from Pseudorhodobacter sp., assembly GCA_031402355.1. GTDB lineage: Bacteria > Pseudomonadota > Alphaproteobacteria > Rhodobacterales > Rhodobacteraceae > JACMNW01. Next base: position 6,410 of record JANNSG010000108.1, read on the forward strand.
GCCCTTGCTGATCGGCTCGATCAAGTCGAACATCGGGCATCTGGAACCGGCTTCGGGTATGGCCGGGATGCTGAAAGCGTTGCTGGCGCTAGAGCATGGCTGTTTTCCGGCATCGCTGCATGCCGAAACGCTGAACCCGGCAATCCCCTTTGAGGATCTGAACCTTGCCGTTGCAAGACAGAACACGCCGCTTGGCCCCAAAGACGGTCCCCGCTATGCCGGGGTCAACTCGTTCGGTTTTGGCGGGGCGAATGCCCATGCGATTCTGGAAGACATTGCCGATGAACCAGCACTTGCACCGCAAAGCAGGATCAAGGCGGGCCGGTCAGACCCGGTCCTGCTGCTGTCAGCCTATGGCCAAGCCTCTTTGCAAGGTGCGATGCAGGCCTACCAGGGCCTGATTGAACTTGAACCCCAGGCAATCCCACAGCTGTGCGCACAGGCGGCACAGTTTCGGGGCCGGTTTCCGCATCGCGCGGCGATAATTTGCGACAGTCCCAAAGCCGCCGTCACGGCGCTGGACCACGCGCGCCGAAACTTGTCGGACCCGCGTGTTCTGCAGGCGCAGACGGATCTGTGCGATGCGCCTGCCACCTTTGTCTTTTCGGGCAACGGATCGCAATATGCAGGCATGGGACTGGCCGCATTGGCGACCGACCCTGTCTATGCGCGCGGCCTCAAGCGGATCGACCGTGCCTTTTTTGCGGTGGCAGGCTGGTCGATCCTCGAAAAGATGCAGGCCCCGGATCTGGAAGATGCCTTGGGCGCGGCCGATGTGGCGCAACCCTTGCTTTTTGCCGACCAGATGGCGCTGGTCTGGGCATTGGCGCATCGGGGCCTTATACCGTCTGCCGTGGTCGGGCATTCGGGCGGCGAAGTTGCTGCCGCCTGTGCCGCCGGTGTGCTGTCACTTGAACAGGCCCTGCACCTGATCCATGAGCGCAGCCGCGCCTTGGGTCATCTGCGCGGCGAAGGGACGATGGCGGCGTTGCAAGCGGCACCGGACGCCGTCGCACAAAGTATCGCGGACTTTGGCGGCGGCATTGAAATCGCGGCGATAAACAGCCCCAACAGCGTGACCCTTGTCGGTAAATTGCCACGGCTGGACGCCTACCTGCGCCATGTTCGGCGCGAAAATCGCTGGCCTTCGGTGCGTCTGGCAATTGATTACCCTTATCACAGTTCGGCTGCTGATCCGCTTTTGCCGGGCCTGCGCGCCACTTTGGCATCGCTGTCACCGCAGCCCGCTGCCATCCCCTTCGTGTCTTCGGTCACCGGGCTGGCTTGCGCCGGACCCGAGCTTGATGCGGCCTATTGGTGCGCCAATGTGCGCCAGCCGGTGGCATATCTGGCGGCGATCGAGACCCTCAGAGAGATGGGGCAGCGCGTCTTTATCGAAATCGGCGCCACCCCGATCTTGGGCAACTACACGGTGGCCTGCCTGGGCCGCGAGGTTGAAACCGCTGTGCTCAGCAGTTTTGAAAAGCAAGACACGGCCCATTTGAACCCGGTCTTGCGCACGCTGGCCCGCGCGGTGGTGAATGGGGCAAAGGTTGATCCCGCCCTGCTGTGGCAAGCGCCGGGTCCGCTGCGCAAGGATCTGCCGGGCTATGTCTGGAATTCTTCTGACGTCCGGATAGACCGCTCTGCGGGCGTGCTCAATCGTTACGGCGATGCGGATAAAAGCCATCCCTGCCTTGGTCGCGAAGAAGGCATCGACGCGGGCATATGGCTGTCGGAACTGGATCAGCATCTGTGCCCGGTGCTGTGCGATCACAAGATTGGCGGCAAGGTTATTGCGCCGGGTACCCTGCTGGCCGAAATGGCCCTTGCTGCCGCCAGCAGAAGCCTCGGAACCGATCAGATCGAGCTGCGGGACGCCGATATTTTTGCGCCCGTCGTGCTAAGTCGCAAAAGCCTGACCGAACTGCGCACAAAGGTTGCACTTGATCAGGCAACGGTCAGGATCGGGTGTCGCCCGCGTGGCACGGACGGGCCGATCAAGACCCATTTTGCCGCCCGCTGTTATCCCGCCATGATCCAGACCATGCCCGAAGCAGCACCCGATCCGTCCGCGCGCATCGGTGACCGCAACGGGCAACAGTTGTATCTGGTGGCGCGCAGACTTGGACTGGACTACGGACCGAATTTCGCACTGGTGCAGCGGTTTCGTACCTTGGGCACCGGCGTGGCCGAGGTTTTCCTGCGCCAAAGCGGCTCGCTGGGCGACCCTTCAGCCACCACGGTGATTGACGTCATGGGTGCCGATGCGGCCTTTCACGGGTTGATCGCAGCGCTTGAACATACCGAGATTTCGCAAAACGGGCTTGGCTTCGTGCCTGTGCGCATCGGGCGGTTTTCCGTCCTGAAACCCGGGGCAAAAGTCGCGTCCGCGCGGATCCGGATCTTGCGGATGGGCAAGCGTTCGGTTCTGGCGACGGTTGCATTATATGACGCCTCTGGGGATGGCATCGCCTTGATTGACGAGGTTCGCTTTCACGCGGCCCGACTTGTACGCGAAGTCAGCCTGACCCATCACGCCTTCCACCAGACCTGCCTGCCCCATGACGACATTGGCGGCGCGGCCCCGGTGCTGACCAAACAGGCCATCATCGCAGCCGCAGATCAGATGGCGCCAACTGACGACAGCTATTACCTGCTGGAAGCCACCGCACAGTCGATTGCCACCGAAGCGCTGGTCAGACTGGCCGGCAAGGATGGCATTATCAGGGGCGGGGCTTCGCACTACGGCCCCTATTTTGCCGGGCTCGTCGGAATTGGCCTCAGAACCGACGCCATTGCGACCACAGCCTTGGGCTGGGCCCTGACCGAAACGGCGCGACAAGACACTCCGGCCGCCCTGCTCGATGAACTGAAAACAAGGCATCCGGGGCTTTCTTCCGAAATGGCCGCATTGACCCATCTACGGGCGACGCTTCCGGATCTTTTGACCAACGACGCGGAAATGCCGCTTTGTGACGACCATTTCGGGCGTGATACCATGGCCAGTCTGAAAGATGGCTCAGTCTTTGTCCAACGCACGCTGATGTCGGTGGCGCAAGCGGTACTGGCGCTGGCGGCAGGCTGGCCAAAGGGCAAGATGCTGCGGATAGCCGAACTGTCGGATGGCGCCGCACAAGTGCTGCCTTCGCTGCTGCGGAACCTGTCCGAGACAGCCGCCGTTCTTTTCGAAATCGTCGTGCCGACGCTGGACGAACCTGCAGCGACTGTGGCCCTGCCGCTTGACCGCGTGACGCGGCTAGACCTTGAAACGCTGGCCGCAGCGGGCCCGTTTGACATGGTGATTTCTGCAGGCATGTTGAACCGGCTTGCGACACCTGACCTTGTGCTTTCAAGTCTGGTGGCAACCCTTGCGGGCTCCGGACAGATAGTTGCTTGTGAACCGGCACCATCCGACTTTTCCGATATGATACAGGGCTTTGATCCGAACTGGTTTGCGGATGTAACAGCCGAAACCGGGCCAATTTCGCGGCTTTACAGCAGCGATGATCTGCTTGCACTGGTGCAACGCAGCGGGTTGCAACAGGCGCAGGCCATCACCCTTCCCGACAGCTGCGGCGGTGCGACGGTGCTGCTGGCTCGTCCCCCGGCGCAGACATCCCAATCGGCAAGTGCGGGTGACCCGGTGCTGGCCGATGGCGTGGTGAACTTGCTGTCAGGGGCCACCGGGGGCGAAATCTCTGTGCTTGCTGATGCGGGCCTGCGCCTGCAACAGATAAAAGGCAACCCGTCCCGGACTCTGGCGTATTTTGAACCAAATGGCGACAAGACCAACCCGGTGGCGCGTATGGCGTCGCGTATCCTGGCGCTAAAGTCCCTGCTGGCCAGCACCCAGGCCGAGCGTGGCCGCCTTGTGTGTCTGGTGCCCGGCGGGACCGGTCAGCAAGCGGGCGAGGTTGACCCGGGCCAGATCGGTCTGTGGACGTTTTTGCGCACGGCCAGCAACGAATACACCGCATTGTCGTTGGTGGCCTATGATATTGCGGCGGGGTTGCCTGCCCGGGAAACCGGCGAGCGCATTGCGGCGCTTGAATCGGACACGGCGGGCGAAACAGAATTTGTTCTGGGCCCGGATGGGACGGCCGTGATCCGGGTCATGCACGGCGCGGGCCATCAGCGACCCGTCGGGGACATAAAGCCACAAGATCTGCGCGCGGTTCTGGAAGCGCCGATCTCGGGCGGTCTGGATGATGTGCGCTGGGTGCATGCAGCACGGCCGGCCCCCGGCCCGGGCGAAATTGAGATAGCTGTCGCCGCCACTGGTCTGAATTACCGCGATGTCATGTGGTCGATGGGGCTGTTGCCCGAAGAAGCGCTGGAAAAGGGCTTTGCCGGGCCGACGATCGGCATTGAATGCGCAGGCGTGGTCACGCGGACGGGGCCGGGCGTGTCAAGCTTCAAGGCGGGCGATGCGGTGTTGACCTTCGGGCCGGGTTGCTTTGCCTCGCATCTTGTGGTGGGTGAAGACAGGGCTGCCAGGTTGCCCGATGGGATGGCACTGGAAGCGGCAACAACTGTGCCCGTTGCGTTTTTCACGGCCCATTACGCGCTGTTGACCCTTGCCGGGTTGCGCCCCGGCGAATGGGTCTTGATCCATGGCGGCGCCGGGGGGGTCGGGCTGGCGGCCATTCAGATCGCCCAGCGTATCGGCGCAAATGTCATCGCGACAGCCGGGTCCGGCGTGAAGCGGTCCTTGCTGAAGTCGTTGAAAGTTGCAGCCGTGCTGGACAGCCGGTCGTTAGGTTTTGCCGAGTCGGTGAAGGCGCTGACAGGCGGCAAGGGCGTCGATGTAGTGCTGAATTCGCTTGCCGGTGCCGCGATGGAGCGCAGCTTGAATTGCCTTGCACCCTTCGGTCGCTTTCTGGAGCTTGGCAAACAGGATTTCTACGTCAACACTGGCGTCGGCATCCGGCCGCTAAAGGAAAACATCACCTATCACGGCATTGATGTGGATCAGTTGATGGCGGCGCGTCCGGCACTGGCGACAAGCGTCTATCAAGACATGATGGACGCCTTCCGAAGCGGGGCCTACCGACCCTTGCCCTACCGGGCGTTTGACGGAAAGGATGTTGTGTCGGCATTCCGGCTGATGCAGAAATCCGGCCATATCGGCAAGATTGTCGTGCGGCCGCTTGCCCCGGACAGCACCGCAATAGCCGCAGCGGGCGCAAGAAAGCATCGTGCCGATGCGACCGGCGCGCATCTTATCGTCGGCGGGTTGGGCGGGCTGGGGCTTGAGATCGGCGAATGGCTGGTTGATTCGGGCGCGCGGTCCATCGTCTTGATGGGACGGCAGACCAATCCAACGCCCGAGGCCCGCGCCCGGATTGCGCGGTGGCAAGACGTCGGCGCGGATGTTCAGATCATCGGCTGCGATGTCGCCGATCCGGCAGCCCTTGGCCAAGCGCTTGATGCCATTCGTGCAACACGGCGCATTGTGGGCGTCATTCATTCGGCAATGGTACTGGATGACAAATCCATCGCAGCCGTCACCGATGACGTGCTGGACCGCACCCTGCCCGCAAAGATTGCCGGGGCAGCAAATCTTGACCGTCTGACGCGCAGCGACAAACTGGATCATTTCGTGCTGTTTTCATCCATGGCGACGCTGATCGGAAATCACGGCCAGTCCACCTATGTTGCCGCGAACGGCTTTATGGAAGGCATTGCGCGCCGCCGCCGCCGTGACGGATTGCCGGGCCTCGCCATAGGTTGGGGCCCGATCAGCGATGTGGGGTATCTCGCGCGCGACAAGGACAAGGCGGCACTTGTGAACCGCATGTCGGGAAATATCGAATTCTCGGGCCTGCAGGTGACCCGCGCGCTTGAACGTCTGCTGGCGATGGGGGATCGGGCCGAGCCTGTTGTGCATGTCTCGCCGATGTCATGGACGTCCGTCGCAAGCGCCCTTCGGACGTTGTCTACGCCATCTTTCGGGTTGATGAAGGTTCTGGGCCGCAAGAGCGAAGCTGAAACCGGGGACGAGGATCTGCGCAACCTGCTGATCGGATTGCCGTTGGAAAAGGCGGAAAAACGGTTGGCCCTGTATCTGGTGGGCCGGATTGCCCATATTCTGCAGATATCGGAAAAGGCGATCAACGAGTCGAAACCGGTCTCCGAGCTTGGCATTGACAGCTTGATGGGGATCGAACTTGGCCTGACACTGCAAGAAAGCCTGGGTGACGATATCCCGGTGACATCTGTGTCAGATACATTCAGCATCCGCGAAATATCGCGCCGCATTGTTCTGCATCTGCATGGTGGCTCCGAAACCCTTGCCACCGATTCCGAATCCGCCACTTTGCTGCAGCAGCACTCGGCCGCGAACGAGGCCCTGCAGCCCGCGCGTCGTGCCGAGGCGGCGGAATGACCTCGCAAGACGACATGCAGGCAAAACTTGCTCTGGCCCGGCAATCTGCACAACGCCGAACCGGACGCAACACGCTTGCTGCGCGGGGTGGCGGTGACGGTGACGGCGACTGGCCTGCCGCCCAGCGGTTCGAAGACCTGGCAGACTATCGTACAATCGAAAAAATGCGGATGGTCGGTTCCGTTCTGGATGTGGTCAATCCGTTTTTCCGGCGCCACGAAGGCCATGCCACGGCAACAACGGTCATCGACGGGCGCACAGTGATCAACTTTGCCTCGTATGATTATGCCGGATTGAATGCCGATATCCGCACTGCAAATGCTGCCAAAGCCGCCATTGACAGCTACGGCGTATCGCCATCGGGCAGCAGGTTGGTCGCGGGCGAGCGCCCGGTTCATGGCGCACTGGAGACGAGCCTGGCCCATCTTTATGGCGTGCCCGCGGCGATGTGTTTTGTCAGCGGGCATTCCACCAATGTGTCAACTCTGGGTTACCTGATGACCGAGGGTGATCTGATCTTGTACGACAGCCTTGTCCACAATTCGATTCAGGTCGGAATGAAGCTGTCGGGCGCGGCGCGGCGGGCTTTTGCGCATAACGATCTGGCGGCACTCGAGGCGCTGTTGATCGAAAACCGGTCGCGCTTTCGCAATGCGCTGATTGTGGTTGAGGGGCTTTATTCGATGGATGGCGATACGCCGCCGCTGGCCGACCTGATTGCCCTGAAACACAAATACGGCTGCTGGCTGATGGTGGATGATGCCCATGCGCTTGGGTGTGTCGGGGCCACCGGCAAAGGGTCATTTGAGGCCTGCGGCATTGACGCCAGAGATGTCGATATCTGGATGGGAACACTTTCCAAAACCCTTGCTTCGACCGGGGGCTATATTGCCGGATCGCAGGCGCTGATCGACCTGCTGCGCGGCCATGCGTCAGGCTTTGTGTTTTCCGTGGCCCTGGCCCCGGCGCTGGCGGCATCTGCACTGTGCGCGCTGCAGATTTTGACAGCCGAGCCGGACCGGGTGCAGCAACTGCAAGCCAATTGCGCGCTGTTTTTGCAGCTGGCAGCGGCGGCTGGGCTGGATACCGGCACGGCAGGCGCCTACTCGATCGTCCCGGTGATGATCGGGGATTCGCTGTTGGCGGCCAAGCTTTCGGAACGGCTTCTGGCGCGCGGGATCAACGCTTTGCCGGTCATGTTCCCGGCGGTTCCGATGCAAGGCGCCCGGCTGCGCTTTTTTCTGTCATCGCTGCACAGTGCCGACCAGATCGAAGCCGCCGTCACCGCGACCGCGCAGGAATTGCAGATACTTAGGGACAGCGGCTTTGGAACGGCGGTTCCGGCACAGCTGCTGAACCTATGATGGCGGCCATCTGCGCGTGGGGATCCGGCGCATGAAGATCCTCGTTGTCGGTGCGGGTTTCAGCGGGGCTGTGGTGGCGCGGTCGCTGGCTGAGGCAGGGCATGACATTCTGGTGGTGGACGAACGCCCCACCCCCGCCGGAAACTGTCACACCGCGCGCGATGCAAAAACCGGCATCATGCTGCATTTGCACGGGCCGCATATCTTTCATACCGGCAATGCCCGGGTCTGGGATTATGTCCGCCGCTTTGCCGAAATGGTCCCCTATCGCCACCGGGTCAAGGCGCAGGCGGGCGGGCGGGTCTATTCGCTGCCCATCAACCTGCACACCATCAATCAGGTCTTTGAGGCGGCAATGACCCCCGATCAGGCGCGCGCTTTCATCGCAGCAAAGTCCCGGCCGACCGAAGTCGCGCCGCGTAGCTTCAAGGACCAGGCGCTGGCGATGGTCGGGGACCAGATTTATCGGGCCTTTCTTGACGGCTATACCCGCAAGCAATGGGGGGTGGACCCGTCTGCCCTGCCCGCCGCCATTCTAAAGCGACTGCCGCTGCGATTTTCCTATGATGACAGCTATTTCGACCATCCGCATCAAGCCATTCCACGCGACGGATATACCGATCTGGTCACGCAGATTCTGGATCATCCGGGCGTGGAATTGCGGCTTGGCCTACGATCCGAGGCTGTTGCCGACGATTTTGCGCATACCGTCTATTCAGGGCCGCTTGATCGCTATTTTGACGGGGCTTTCGGCCGTCTGTCCTACCGGACGCTCGATTTTGAACGGATCGATCATCAGGGTGATTATCAGGGCGTCGCGGTGATGAACTATTGCGACGCCGACGTGCCGTTCACCCGGATCAGCGAACACAAGCACTTCGCACCTTGGGAAAGATTTGACCAATCGGTGTGCTTTCGCGAATTCAGCCGCGATTGCGGGCCGGGGGACAGCCCTTATTACCCGCTTCGGCTGGCCGATGACGATAGGTTGCTTTCAAAATATGTCGAACGGGCAAAGCAGACCGAAGCGGTGACCTTTGTCGGGCGACTGGGGACATACAGCTATCTTGACATGGACGTTGCCATCTTGCGTGCCCTCGAAACTGCGGAAGTGCTGAAAACCTGTTTTGCAGGCGGATTGCCGGCGCCGGCCTTTGTCCATGCGCCGATCTGAACCAGACCGGGCCCCCAAATGAACACCCCGCCCGCAGCCCCGCCCGAACTCTCGACAGCCAGCCCGACAACAAGCCCGGTCTTTGTGCTGCAAGAGGGGCTGTTGCCGCTGCCCGACGTGCCGCAGGCGCTTTACTTTGCCAAGGACAGCACTTGGTCGGCCCTGCCCGGCGACATCGGCGAACAGACAGGTCAACTGACTTTGCAGCGCGGCCAGACGCTGAACATGAACAGCTATTTCAATGGCTTTTTTCTAGACTACTGGCGCCTTCATACCGCGATTGCGCGGCTGGGCGTGCTGTGCAGCAGCTCGGGGCAGCTGCGGATCAGGGTGATCGGGCATGGCAAGGCGGGGCACCACACCACCCTTCTGGACATGGCCCATCCGGCAACGACGGATCAGCCGATCTGGCTGTGGGGCCGTGCGGACGAAACGGATGGCGGCAGCGTCGGGCGTCTTCATCTGGAGATTACCGCGCTGACCGATGCAAGGATCGACAGGATCGCCTTTGTGACCGATGCCGCCCCGCCCAGACAGGTGACGCTCGCGATCGGGCTGTGTACCTTTGACCGCGAGATCCTGTTTGAGAAAACCGTTCGGGGGCTGCACCAACTGGCAGTGTCCACGCCTGCCCTGCGCCGGATTCATGTGGTCAATCAAGGGCGCAGTTTTGCCCGGCGCGGCTTAACCAAAGTGTTGGCCCACCCGGTCTTTTCAGTGATCGAACAGGCCAATCTGGGCGGCTGCGGCGGCTTTGCCCGCGCCATGGTGGAAACCTTGGACAGCGACGATCCGCCCTCGCATCTGCTGATCATGGATGATGACATCGTTCTGGACCCGCGCATCGTGACGCGCATGCTGGCTTTTGCCCAGTATACAACGGCTGAATGCGTCATCGGCGGCCAGGCGATAGAGCTTGAATCCCGGTCACTTCTGCAAGAAGCGGGCGGGCGCATCGGGCCAAACTGGGCAGCCCAACCAATCGGCAAGGATGCCGATCTGGGCGAGGCGGCGGCGCTTGATCTTTGGACGCAAGTCTTAGACATCGACTACAATGCCTGGTGGTTCTGCTTGGTGCCGGTGCCAGCCATGGCACGGTGCGGTCTGCCTGCCCCGATTTTTCTGCATGGCGATGATATCGACTACGGGTTGCGGCTAAAAGCGATGGCTGTGCCGACCATCGGCCTGCCGGGCATCGGTGTCTGGCATACTTCGTTTCGCTACAAACATGCCGGATTGCTGCATTACTATGACCTGCGCAATATCCTGATCAATGCGTCCGCCCATCCGGGCCAGTCGAACATGCCTTCGCCGCTCTATGTCTTTGGTTGGGTCCTGTCATTTCTGCTTGTTCATCGCTACCGCGCCGCCCGGGCCAGCATGATGGCAATCCGCGATTTTCTGGATGGCCCGGTTGCGGCCCTGGGCCCCGACAGTTGCACCCGCAACACCTTGCTGCGCCAGTCACTTGATGTCCTGCCCAAACCCGACCTGCGTCTTGGCGTCGCAATCGCAGAGATCGTCGATGCGCCGACGGCCAGACCAGCGGCGTCATTGCGCCACCAGGCGCTGATCTTTGCTACAACCTTCATGCGCATTCTTATGCTGCCCGGATCCCGGCAGGTCACGCTTCTGGTCAAAGGGTTTCCGATCCCGGAAAACACAAAAGGGGCTGCCTATCTTCTGGCAATGGGCCCGAAAGCCGACCGTTGCCTGGTGTTGCGGCCACGCCGGTTGCACCTGTTTGCAGCAACAGGGCGGGCACTGTCGCTGGCACTGCGCTATGCGTTGCAGCGCCGTCGGGCGTCCAGGCTGTGGGCCGAAAGCATGGCCGATCTGCGCAGCCGCGAACGATGGGCGCATGAATTTTCCCGACCCCGGGACTGACAATAAACGGTCAATCGACCGTCAGCCGCACGATCTTGCCACCAAATCCCATTGGGCTTCCACATCTACTGCGGCGTCACACCGCGCAGCTTTTCAGACCTGCGCCGCAGAATCTCGACCGTCGCCAGCAAACAGATCGAGATGATCACCAACAACGTCGCCACCGCCAGAATGGCCGGGCTGATCTGTTCACGAATGCCGTTGAACATCTGGCGCGGAATGGTTTGCTGTTCTGGCCCGGCGATAAACAAAACCGCCACCACTTCGTCAAATGACGTGACAAAGGCAAACAGCGCGCCGGAAATGACACCCGGCAGGATCAGCGGCATCACAACCTTGAAAAACGTCGTGCTCGGATTGGCCCCCAAACTGGCCGAAGCGCGCATCAACGATTGATCAAACCCCGATAGCGTCGCCGTGACCGTGATGATCACGAACGGAATGCCCAATGTTGCGTGCGCCATGATCACGCCCAGATCGGTGTTGGCAAGACAACCCTTGGCCGACATGAACGGCGCCAGCAGCGCACCAAAGGTTGACCCGGTATCAACGCAGGCCTTGGCATAGAAAAACGACATCCCCACCGCGATGATGATAATCGGCACGATCATCGGCGAAATCAGCAGCGCCGTAATCAGCTTGCGATACGGCATTTCAGGCCGCGACAGCCCAAGGGCTGCCAACGTGCCCAGCGTGGTCGCCATGATCGTCGCCCAGAACGCCACCCAGATCGAATTCTTCGCAGCCTTGATCCAGGTCGATGTTTCCCACGCCACTGACCACCAGGTGCCGTCACGCGGCCCGTCTGGTGCCGCATGGCCCAGCGTCAGGATCGTGTCATACCACCGCATCGAATACCCTGCCGGATCCAGCGACAGCATTTCCTTGGTAAAGGTAAAATACGGCTCGGCGTTGAACGACAGCGGTATAACGATGATGATGGGTGCGATCAAAAAGATAAATATCGCGGCACAGATAATGCGGAAGGTATAGTACCAGACGCGTTCCAGCGGCGAGGCATAGGTTGGCAGGGCCATCGGTGTCTCCTCAGCCGAATTTCAAGCGGTCAATACCGATCAGCCGGTCATAAACCCAGTACAGGATCAAAATCGCCACCAGCAAAATCGCAGCCAAAGCAGCGGCAAGCGACCAGTTCGACTTATCCATGTGAAAGTCGATCAGGTTGGAAATCAAAATGCCATCCGCCCCGCCCACCAGCGCGGGCGTCAGGTAATAGCCAACGGCCAAAATGAACACCAACAGCGACCCCGCCGCGATGCCGGGAATCGTCTGCGGCAGGTAAACCCGGCGGAACGTGGTCCAGCTGGTGCCGCCAAGACTGCGCGCGGCGCGGGCATAACTGGGCGGGATGGTTTTCATCACCGAATAAAGCGGCAACACCATGAACGGCAGCAACACATGGCTCATCGCGATGATCGTGCCTGTTTGGTTGTTGATCATCACAATCCGCCCGTCATCGCCGATCAGCCCGATCCAGACCAACAAACTGTTCACCACACCCTGCTGTTGCAGCAACACGATCCACGCCGTCGTGCGCACCAAAAGCGATGTCCAGAATGGCAGCAACACAAGGATCATCAGCAAGGACGCCTTTGCCAGCGGCAAGGTGGCCAGCAAATGCGCCACCGGAAACGCCAGCAGCAGGCAGATCAACGTGATCACACCCGCCAACACAAAGGTCTTAATAAACAGATAGATATAGATCCGCTCTTTATCGCCGCCTTTGGCCCAACCACCATCGTCGCCGCGCTTTTGGTCCGCAGCCACGCGGTAAAAATCAGACGTGTATTTTGAGGACGCGGCCCGCATTGCAGACCACACTTTGGGTTCGCCCCAAACCGGATCAAGCGCCAGCATCGTTTCCTTGAACGGGGCTGTCATGTCCTTTGCGCCACGGGCGGCGGCTTTGAACTCGCTGATCATGCCCGGAACGGTGTAGTTTATTCGCGTGCCCGCCTGCCCCGGCGTCTTGTCGATCTGCATCTGCGCCAGATCAGCAACCAGCGCGGCATAGGCCGCTTCATCAGGGGCAGTGCCTTTAGGGTTAGCGGCAAACCAAGCCGCAAGCTGCGGTGCTGATTTCGAAAAACCATCATGCTCGAACGACCGCTTCAGCATATAGCCGATGGGGACCAGAAAGGTCAGCACGATGAACAACAACAGGGGTGTGACCAAAAAAAACGCCCGGCGTTTCGCACGCGCTTGCGCCTGTGCCAGCGCCGCCTTCAGCGGGCGACCATCACTTGTGGTCAGCAAAGCACCGGTTGCATCAGCCATGGCGACCCCCAATTCGCAATTTGAAAGGGCGCAAGGATTTCCACCTTGCGCCCCGTCGATGTCAGATCAGTTTGCAGCCAGCCAAGCGTTGAAACGCTCATTCAGCTCGGCGTCGCGGTCCACCCAGAACTCGTAAGATGAACTCAGCGCATTGGTCAGGTTTGCAGCGGCCGTTGGCATATAGGGCGCCATTTCGGTCTTGCCGTCCTGATACAAGCCGACCAGCGGGCCTGACGAAAGACGTGCAGGGCCATAGCTGATATATTTG
>JANNSG010000109.1:0-6727 GCA_031402355.1 Pseudorhodobacter sp.
ACAACAAAAACTTGCCATTAAGACATGTCAGGTATCAGGGACCAAACCCTGGGCAAATGGGGCGCAGGCCATGAGGCGTGCATGATCGAGTTTGAAAATGTCAGCAAGTCCTTCTGGACGGGCAAACGGCGCAAAGTGATCCTTGACCGGGCATCCTTTCGCGTTGAACTTGGCAATTCGCTGGGCATTCTGGCCGCCAATGGCACCGGAAAGACTACAATTATCAACATGATGGCCGGCCTTGAAAAACCCGATGAAGGCCGTGTGACCCGGTCATCACGGATTTCCTTTCCGCTTGGTTTTATGGGCGGCGTGGTTTCCAGCCATTCAGCCACGGAAAACGCTCGCTACATTGCGCGCCTTTACGGGCTTGATCCCGATTATGTCGAAAGTTTCTGTCGCTGGCTTTGCGGGCTGGAAGAATATTTCGATATGCCGCTGGCGATCTATAGCGCCGGGATGAAAGCAAGGTTCTCGTTCTCATTGTTGCTGGCACTGGAATTTGACATCTATCTGATAGATGAAGGTATGCCCGCCACAACAGATGTCGAATTCAACCGCAAAGCAGGCTCGTTGCTGCGGGATCGGCTGAAAGATGCGACAGTGATTGTGGTGTCGCACTCGCCCGCGACATTGGAAAAGTTCTGCCGCACTGCCGGCGTGTTGAAGAACGGCCAGCTTTACATGTTTGAAACCCTGGAAGAGGCAAAGAGACTTTATGACTATCAAAGTTAAGGCCAGCAGGTTTCGCATTCGCAGATCGGAACCGCCAAAACAGCCGTCACCGCTGCAGTCGGCTGGCGACGATTTTCTTGGTCCGGTAGATGACGGCTTTGGCCCTGAACCCTTTCCGACAGCCCGTGCTGCAGATACGGCACCCCGCGTTGATCCGGCCACCGAAGCCAGCCTTGATGCCATTCGCCGCGAAGGCCTGACCGGCCGCCAGTTGCGCCTGGCACGCCGGGTTGCCATGAAAAACGGGCTGCCGGCCACCTCTGACTTTGATGCCGTACGGTTGTTGCGGGCGTCAGGGATCGACCCGTTTCAGCGCAATTCGGTGCTTGAGCTGGTAGCCTCCGAGGGAAAGTCGCCAGAAAAAGCGATGACCGACCTGCAAACCACAGCCCCTGGCAGCAACCGCCTGCCGCAGGTTGCCAAGCCGATGAATGTGGCCTCGACCGGGCAAAGAGCCGAGCAGAGCCTTGCCGCAGATGTCATGAAGATACAGCGCGAAATTGCCCGGCGGCGCAGGCGCAGTCTTGTTGTCATGTCTGTGCGGCTGCTGTTCTTTGTTTTTCTGCCGACAGTCCTCGCTGGGTATTATTATTACGTCGTCGCAACGCCCATGTTTTCTGTGCGGTCTGAATTCGTCATTCAGCAGGCAGAACCCAAAGGTACGGGTTTGGGCGGTCTGTTCAGCGGCACGCAATTTGCTACATCGCAGGATTCGATTGCCGTTCAGGGCTATTTGCAATCGCGCGAAGCGATGCGGCGATTGGACGAAGATCTTGGGTTTCGGGCGCATTTCACCCAGCCTGACATAGACATGCTGGAACGGCTGGATGAAGACGCTACAGCCGAGGCTGCCTACAAGCTTTACCGGCGGTTCGTGAAGATCTCATACGATCCGACCGAAGGCCTTACCCGGATGGATGTGATTGCGGCTGATGCGGAATTGGCGGCAGCCTTTTCGCGCGCCCTGATCGGATATGCCGAAGAGCAGGTCGATCAATTGACCAGCCGGTTGCGCGAAGACCAGATGCAGGGATCGCGCGAAAGCTATGGTGAGGCCGAGGCAAACATGCTTGCGGCCCAGAACAAGGTCGTCAAACTACAGGAAAAATACAAGGTATTGTCGTCCGAAGTAGAGGCCAGCCTGATCACCCAGCAAATTGCAGCCCTTGAACAGGAATTGAACAAAGACCGGTTGTCGCTTGTCCAGATGGAGGCGAACGAGCAGCCGAATGTGGCCAGAATGGAGCCGCTAAAGCAACGGATCGCGGCAATTGAAAATCAGATCGAAGGCCTTCGTTTGAACATGACCGAGGTCGTGGACGGAGAGAACTCGCTGGCGCAGGTGCAAAGTGAACTGCTGGTGGCCAAGGCCAATGTCGAAACCCGGCAGATGCTGCTTGCGCAATCCTTGCAGTCGCTTGAAACCTCTCGGGTAGAGGCGAACCGGCAAACCCGCTATCTGTCCTTGTCGGTAAGCCCTGTGGTCCCCGATGAGGCGGCTTTTCCGCGGGCGTTTGAAAACACGATGGTGGTGATGATGATCTTTATCGGGGCCTATCTGATGATTTCGATGACCGCCGCAATCCTGCGTGAACAGGTCTCGGCATAGGTGGCGGCATGAAGGATGTTTCTTTTGGCAATCTGACGGTCGGCAACAGCTGCCCGCTGCTGGTGATTGCCGGGCCCTGTCAGCTGGAAAGCCTGGATCACGCGCAGGCCATTGCAGGCGCAATGGCCGAGGCCTGCAGCAAAGTGGGCGCGCAATATGTGTTCAAGGCGAGCTATGACAAGGCAAACCGCACGTCGATTGCGGGTCGGCGCGGGATGGGGATCGAGGCCGGGCTGGCAGTGCTGGAAACCATCCGTGCGTCGGGCCTTGCGGTGTTGACGGATGTGCATGATGCCGGGCAGGCGCGCGAAGTGGGCCGCATTGTCGATGTGATCCAGATCCCCGCCTTTCTGTGCAGGCAAACGGATTTGTTGTTGGCCGCAGGCGAAAGCGGCGCTGTGGTGAACATCAAGAAGGGTCAGTTTCTGGCGCCCTGGGATATGGCGAATGTCGCCGCCAAAGTTGCCTCAACTGGCAATGAACGAATACTATTGACCGAACGTGGCGCCAGCTTTGGCTACAACACCCTCGTCACGGATATGCGCAGTTTGCCGATCATGATGCGCACCGGCTATCCGGTGATCATGGATGCCACCCATTCGGTGCAACAACCGGGCGGTCTGGGCGGATCAAGCGGCGGACAGCGCGAATTTGCCCCGGTCATGGCGCGGGCGGCGGTGTCGCTGGGCATTGCAGGTGTCTTTATCGAAACCCATGAAGACCCCGATACGGCACCCTCTGATGGCCCCAACATGATCCCGCTGGCCCAGATGCCTGATCTGCTTTTCAGCTTGATGCAATTTGACCGATTGGCAAAGTCAGACCCGCTTCATGTCTGACGAAAGGCTATGCGACCTGCCCCGCCGCCCAGCCTGATGACCAGGCCCACTGAAAATTATAGCCGCCCAACCAACCAGTTACGTCAACTACCTCACCAATGAAGAACAGTCCCGGAACCGACTTGACCTGCATGGTGCGGGCGTCAAGCGCGTCTGTATCAACCCCGCCAAGGGTAACTTCGGCTGTCCGGTAGCCTTCCGATCCGACCGGCACAACCTGCCAGCGATGAACGCGGTCGGCCACATCTGCCAGCCTGGCGCGCGACAGTTCTGCCATCGGCTGGGTGATCGACATCGCCTCTTCCAACTGGCGGGCAAGCCGTTCGGGAACCAATCGGCCCAGCGCAGTCCGCAAGCTTGATCGGCCAGCGTCCTGCTTTGCTGCTTGCAACACCGCCGCCGCATCTTGCCCCTGCGCCAGATCAATGACAATTGCGCCGCCTTCGCGCCAATAGCTGGATATCTGCAGAATGGCCGGTCCGGACAGGCCGCGATGGGTGAACAGAACCGCCTCTTCGAATGCGGCCTTACCTATGCTGACCCTGCCTTGAACCGCCAGGCCCGACAAAGCCGCGATCGGGCGCAGGTCCTGTTCGGCAAAGGTCAGGGGCACCAGGCCCGGGCGGGTTTCGACGATTGGCACGGCAAAACTGTCTGCCACCTGGTAACCATAGCCGGTTGCCCCCATCTTCGGGATCGACTTGCCACCAGTGGCGACAATTACGGCGCTCGCGGCAACCGCCCCCCGCGCGGTTTCGACCCGAAACCCTGATGCCAGCCGGGTCACCGGCCCCAAGGCGCAGCCAAGCCAGATGTGCACGCCAGCCTGCGTCATGTCGCGGGTCAGCATCTGGATGACTTGTGTGGCCGGGCCATCACAGAACAATTGCCCAAGCGTCTTTTCATGCCAGACAATGCCGGCGGCGTTCATCCTGTCGATGAAATCGAACTGGCTGAAGCGGTTCAACGCGGACAACGCAAAGCGCGGGTTGCGTGACAGGAACTTGTCTGGCGAAATTCGAAGGTTGGTAAAGTTGCACCGCCCCCCGCCAGAGATGCGGATTTTCTCGCCCGCCGCCCTGGCGTGATCAATGATCAGCACAGACCGCCCGCGCCGGCCGGCCTCAAGTGCCGCCATCATGCCCGCAGCCCCGGCGCCAAGAACGATCACATCAAAATTCATCAAGGCGTGGTAGCCTGATTGATCTGCCGCGGCAACCGACCTAGCCCTGCGGCGCGTAGCCCGCGATCAGATCAATCACCCGGTCAGTGGAAAGAATAGGCGGAATGACCGTCAGGAAACCGCCGCTGGCATCCAGCAGGTAGAGAAAGCTACCATGCGCATAGACCGGCCCATAGTGCGGATCTTCGAAAACCAGGCTGCTGTCGATCGAAAAGGTTTTATAGGCCTTGTTCAGCGCGGCTTCGTCCCCGGTCAGACCGACAAAATCCGGGCCATACTTTACAAGCGCCGGGCCAAGCGTCGCCACTGTATCGCGGACGGGATCAACTGTGATCAGAACCGGCGTGACAGCAATGCCCTGCGCCGACAGAGACGCGGCAACCTCGGCCATCTGCGGCAGCGCCGACGAACAGATTTCGCGGCAATTGGCATAACCAAAAAACAGCAATTGCAGATTGCCGTTTGGGTCAGCTTCTGTGCGCGGCGCACCATTCTGGTCGATCAAGGCAAAAGGGCCACCCAGATCGAAAGGCAGTGGTACGCCTTCGGCTGCAGGCAATTCGGTTGCATTGGCATGCGCCGCAGCTTCGTCATCGGTCTGGTGGGCTTTGCCGTCGTGGGCCCATATCGGCGAAGCAACCACCGCTGCGGCCGCCAGAACCAAACAAAACCTGATCACGGGAACAGGTCCTTGATGAAGGCCGCATCCACGTCCAGCCCAAGGCCCAGATACCCGGTCTGCGCTAGGTCGGCATTGACCCTGGGATCGCGCCTGAACCAGGGTTCTTTTCCAGTGCTGGTCGGATTGGCGGCTTGCCAATCCTTGGTCCACCTGTTGGCTTTCACCCAATCGGGCGCACCCAGGGCGCGGATTTTCTGCAGCTGATAGATGTTGGTGGCACCGGCTATGTCGGGGTCGGAAATCATCAGGCCGTCAACCTCAACCTCTTGGCCGCAATAGGGCTGCAGTTCATTTGCCGCACCGGAAAAGACCGGTTGATTGTTCTTGTTTGGATAGACCAAAGCCCCGTCTGCACTGCGCAAAAGGCCAAGTTGGCGCTTTCCGGCACCACAATCAGCCGGGCAATCACCGGTGATTTCGCACAGGATATCGACAACTCTTGCTTCAAACCGTGCCGGTTGTTCGGCATAGAGATTCCATGTTGCTGCCTCGGATCCCGCTGAGAAGTCTTGCGCAAAGGCCCCTTGAGCCAAGGCAATGAAAGCGGCCGCGACGGCCGTTGTTTTCCTGATCATCTTGGCGCTCCGGTCATTTTGGTTCTGGGATGGCAAAGTCGGGGATCACGCCATAATCAGCATGGGTCTGGCGCACGATGCCTTGATTGCTGACGATCTTCGAAACCACGATGTAATTCAGCCCGTCGCGGCGATACAGCAAACCGTCTGCCGTAACCGTATCTGAGGCCAGCGAAAGCTGGGTGTCGCCGCCGTTCGTTGTGTCGTCAGCCTCGATCTTCAGAACCATGTAGACCTGACCATCCTCGCCCAGCAGGCCGACAGGTACGCCGCCCGCAGAACACCACATGGCGCAGGTATGATGTGCTGATCCGACCACAGCATCGGGGCCGCCCATCACACCGGAAAAATAGCACCAGGTGTCGATAAACTCGCCAGTGATGGTTACCCGTTCCCCGTCTGGGGCCGCAGTTGCCAGTGTTGGCATGCCGGCCATCAATAGTGCCGAAAACAGTGTAAGGCGTCTGGTTGTCATCACATCATCCTCGATTCTTCCCCACCATAACCCGCAATTGCTGAAACAGCGGTCACGAGAAGGTTATCCGATGTCGTTGGCGATCAGATCGCCCGGCCCCCTGCAAATGACTCACCAGATTGATCGAAAAGACCCTTGCGGCGCTAGCGGGCCTTCGCTACATACCCGCCCACAGTTGGGGCGTCGCCAAGCGGTAAGGCATCGGTTTTTGGTACCGACATTCGGAGGTTCGATCCCTCCCGCCCCAGCCAGACTTCATCACACAGACCAAGATTTGTCAGGCCGCCGCGTCCCAACCGGTACGGATATGTGAAAATCCCTCGCGGTAGACGGCCTCTGGACTTTCGGCGAAATCGCGCCAGACCTTGGTTGCTGCGGCAAGGGCTGGCAGACCCCGGCCAAACGCCTCAATGGTCAGCCAATCGTCATAGCCCGAACTGCGTATCGCGCGGAACGTCTCGGCCCAGGGAATGTTTCCGCGCCCCGGCACGCCGCGATCGTTTTCCGATATGTGGATATGGACGATGTTGCGGACATTGTCG
Source organism: Pseudorhodobacter sp. (assembly GCA_031402355.1). Classification (GTDB taxonomy): domain Bacteria; phylum Pseudomonadota; class Alphaproteobacteria; order Rhodobacterales; family Rhodobacteraceae; genus JACMNW01. The sequence goes on from JANNSG010000109.1 coordinate 6,641, forward strand.
GCAAAGGCAGCAATCGGATCTGGCTCTTCGATATTGCTGTGAAAAGTGTCGTACATCGCGCGGATATTGGGATGTCCGATGGCCTGA
>JANNSG010000110.1:0-11061 GCA_031402355.1 Pseudorhodobacter sp.
TAGCCCCAAGGCGCGGCGCAGTTCGGCATTGGCGCGGGTTTGCCAGCCTTTGCCACCCTGTTTGAGGCGGGTTATAATGTCGGGGTCGAGGTAGAGGGTGACGCGCTGTTTTTTGTCATCCTTCGCCAACGGCGGGCGGCCGAGTTTGCCGTGTTTTTGCAGGATTTCGACCAGTTCAGGGAAGGCCCAGATGGGCTTGGCGCGGGCCGAAGTTTCGGCAGTCCATTCCGGGTTTTCTTCGTCGGGCTCGGATTCTCTTAGCGATTTTCCCAAAGCGCTTGCTCCCTTTTGTTGGCCTTGCGCAGGCTGATCAGGCGATAATTATCACCGCGCAGGGTAAAGACGACGACATAAAGGCGGCCTCGGATAAGCCCCCGCGCTTGCAGTCGCACCTCACCATAGTCTTTTCGAACGTCCCGGCTGATTTCAGCAAGATCCAGGTCCAATTCTTTGACCATAGCAAGATCGATGCCCCGGAGGAGCAGCGTTGCTTGGCGTTTGTCTTCGTCCCAGTTCCACATTTATATGCATATATTAAAGGAAAACGCAAGCGGCCCGTGGGGGCCATGGGGCAGGGTAGGGGGGGTTGGTTAATGAGGGGTGTAGGGCGGGGTGGTAAACCGTTCATTTGCCGGATTTGATTTCAATCAAATCAGGCCGCGCCTGCCACCCGGCCCGCCCACGGGGCGGGCGTTCTTCGCGGAAACTGTCCACTGGACAGTTTCTGATCGCTCATCACCCCCGGTAGGCGCGTTCCGCACCCGCCAGACAGGCGTGGCCTGATTTGGCCGTCGTTCAGAGTGCTGATAGGCCCTTGCCCTACGGCGTTCCGCCTTCGGGCAACGAACCGAGAAACTCTCCACTGGAGAGTTTCCAGATCGGTCCGGGGGGAAGAACGTGTTGGCGCATGGACGCCTATTTGTCGCGCGCCGATTTGTGGAGGACTTGATTTGGAAGTGGGGTCAAGCGAAGCCAACGGATTGCTACTTCATTTGGTTTTTTCTCAGCCATTGCATGATGTGTGGCTCATGTTTTCTAGCGATCTGATTAACCCAATCGGCGGCTTTGGAACGCTCGATGTCATCCCGGAAGAAATCCGGGTGTAGACTTCCGGCGTCTCGTAGTAAATGGAAGCCTGAAATTCGGCCAACAACACCTTGAATTAGCAATAACGTCACAACTCCAACGTACGCATAATTTGCTAAGTAAGGTTCCAGGACACCAGTTACCTTCATCAAGAAATTTGGCGAAGATTTATCGCTTACAATGAAAATCAAAAAGATCAGCAGAAAGTTTGTCGTCGCAATCGCTTCCCCTTCCATGTGCTTAGTATTTGATAATTGATAGTCTTCAATTCTCTGACTTAGTTCAGTCAAATCATTTCTGAACGCATAGTCTTTTGCAACCTCAATACTCACAGAACCATCGTCCTTACGATCACGTAGCAGTCGAAAGACTGGTAGTCCATCCCATTTGACAAAATTCAGAAGCTTTGAAAAAATCCAGGCTGGTGCCCCAGCAACAAAGAAATAAACAGCCATTGCAAACGGAAATATCCAAGGTGCTAGAAGAAATAGCGTAACTGAAATATAGAGAAGTTCAATAGAATGGGAATCCAAGAAGTCTGACAAGGTAAAGTAGATGGGTGACTTATTAAGTGTAAGAAGAAAGTATAGTTCTATCGCAAGAATCTTTGTAACAATATTGCTAGTTAGGCTCGGTAGAAGACTTTCAATTTTATTATCCATATACTACCTCAAACATCCAACTCCTCCACAAACCGCGCGTTCTCCTGAATATACTGGAACCGCAGTTCCGGTTTCTTCCCCATCAGGCGCTCCACCAGATCGCCTGTTTCGCCCGGCGCTTCCTCATCAATGCTTACCCGGATCAGTTTCCGGGTCAGGGGGTTCATTGTGGTGTCTTTCAGGTCTTTTGCGTCCATCTCGCCCAACCCCTTAAACCGTTGCACGTCGATTTTGCCCTTGCCGCCAAGGCCTTTGGCCAGCATACGCTCTTTTTCGGCGTCGTCGGCGACATACAGGCGTTCCGCGCCTTGGGTCAGGCGATAGAGCGGCGGGCAGGCGAGGAACAAGTGGCCCTTGTCGATCAGCGGGCGCATTTGGGTGAAGAAGAACGTCATCAGCAGGCTGGCGATATGGGCGCCGTCAACGTCGGCGTCGGTCATGATGATGATTTTCTCATAGCGCAGATCATCGACCTTAAACCGGGTGCCCATTTGCACGCCGAGGGCTTCGCAGATATCCCTGATCTCGGAATTGTCGTTGAGTTTGGCGGAGGCAGCCCCAAGCACGTTGAGGATTTTACCTTTCAGCGGCAGCAAGGCTTGGGTTTCGCGGGATCGCGCGCCTTTGGCGGAACCGCCTGCGGAATCACCTTCCACGATAAACAATTCGGTGCCTTCGCGGGTTTTACTAGAGCAATCTGTCAGTTTACCGGGCAGGCGCAGTTTTTTGGTGGCGGTTTTGCGTTGGGTTTCTTTTTCTTGTTTGCGCTTTAGCCGTTCTTCGGCGCGCAGGACGAGGAAATCTAAGATCGCGCCTGCGGATTTGGTATCGTTCGCCAGCCAAGTATCGAAATGGTCGCGGACCGCGAGTTCTACGTATCTGGTGGCTTCTTCGGTTGCCAAGCGGTCTTTGGTTTGGCCGACAAATTGCGGCTCCCGTATAAAGACTGATATTAAGGCGCAGCCGCCTGTAAGCATATCGTCGCGGGTTATAAGCTCGGCTTTGCGGTTTTTGGTGAGTTCGCCGTAAGCGCGGATGCCTTTCAGGATGGCGGACCAGAAGCCGAATTCGTGGGTGCCGCCTTCGGGGGTGGGGACGGTGTTACAATAGGATTGCAGGAACCCGTCGCGCACGGGGGACCAGTTTATCGCCCATTCCACGGAACCCGGCACGTTGAATTTATCGGGGAAGCCGACTTTGCCAGCAAAGGGCCGGTCGGCATAGGTGGTGGTTTTGTCGAGCGTGTCGGCGAGGTAATCGGCGAGGCCGCCGGGGAAGTGGAACGTCGCCTCCATCGGGGTGTCGCCGTCGGGGATGGCCGATTTCCAGCGGATCTCAACCCCGGAGAACAGGTAGGCTTTGGAGCGGACCATTCTTAGCAAACGGGACGGGCGGAAGTGGTGGGAGCCGAAAATATCAGCGTCGGGGTGGAAGGTGACGCTAGTGCCACGCCGGTTGGGGGCAGCGCCGATTTTCTGGATGGGGCCGAGGGGTTTGCCGCGAGAGAAGCTCTGCGCGTAAAGCTCTTTGTTTTTGGCGACTTCGACATAGAGGTGATCGGACAGGGCGTTCACGACGGAAGAGCCTACGCCGTGCAGGCCGCCGGATGTTTCATAGGCTTTGCCATTGAATTTGCCGCCCGAATGGAGGGTACACAGGATGACTTCGAGCGCGGATTTGTCGGGGAATTTGGGGTGCGGATCGACGGGGATGCCGCGGCCATTGTCGCGCACGGTGAGGCTGCCATCGGCGTGCAGTTCGACGTCGATGCGGGTCGCATGGCCTGCGACGGCTTCGTCCATCGAGTTGTCGATGATTTCGGCCGCGAGGTGGTGATAAGCGCGCTCATCAATGCCGCCGATATACATGCCGGGGCGGAGGCGGACGGCCTCCAGCGGTTCCAGCACCTCGATCGAGGAAGCATCGTAGAGGTCGGGGGCGCTGGAGAGCAGGTCGTTGGCCATGGCGGGCTTTCTGGGTAAGGTCGCAGCATTGTGCAGTCTTGCAGGGATGGGCGCAAGATGTGGGGGTAGATTGAGTATTTACGCTCAGGAAAAGCCGAGGTTCAGGCCGGTTCTGACAGCCGAGCGGCCCACATGGATTGAAAGGCGGGGCGAGCTTGGCAAGTTTCCAGCCACGCTTTGGCTGCGGGGAATTCGGCCAGCAAGGTGGGGTGGCCCTGGGCGTAACGGACGCATTCGGCGACGTTGATATCGGCCACGGTGAAGCGGTTGCCCAGCAGGTGGGGGTGGCTTGTCAAGTGCTGGTTCAGGCGGGCGAGGGGGCGGCGGAGTTTTTCGGCATTGATGGCGATGGCGGCCTGGCCTTCAGGCGTTTTATCGCCGCCGTCGGATTGGGTGTAGAGAATCTCCAACGCCGGGGTTTCGATACTGGTGGCGGCGAACAGCGTCCATTGGTTGATCTGGGCGGATTCGGCATCGGATTGCGGGCCAAGGGCTCCGCCAAAGCGGCGCGCGAGGTAAAGCGTGATGGCCAAGCTTTCAGTAAGGGTCAGATCACCATCGGTCATCGCGGGGATCTGGGATTGCGGGTTGATCGCCAGAAATGACGGCGACTGGGTGTGCAGTGGCATGTCGGTTTTCTGCGGATCAGCCAGACGGTAAGACTGGATCACCGGCACATGGGTGAAGGGGGTGCCGGTTTCGCCCAAGAGCCACAAAGGGCGCGAGGCGCGGGATCGGTAGACGCCGTAAAGGGTGATCATGGGCAAGGCTCCTGTCTTGGTTCCTGTGTAACGTAATGCGGCGTTGCGGCGAGGAACAGGGGGTTCAGGTGGCAGATACTTGCCCGGACTTGCGATTGCCCGCAGATGGCGGTAGCGGCTGCATGCGCAGTCAGGCTAAACTTCGACGAGTGGCAGGCAATATGGTGCAGCAGAATATGATCAGGCGATTCATGGGTGCTATTTTTGGTCTTGGGTTTGCCGCGCCTGCGCTGGCCCATCCGCATGTGTTTATAGATACCGGACTTGAGATCATTTTTGATGGTCAGGGTCTGGCGACCGGGCTGCGGATCAGCTGGACATATGATGAATACTATTCGCTGGTGATCGTCGAAGAACGCGGCATTGACCCCGATTATGACGGCGATGCGACCCCGGACGAGGCCAAGGCGCTGGCCGGGTTTGACATGGCCTGGCATGCGGACTTTGCCGGAGACACCTATGCCTTGATGGCAGATGCGGACTTGACCCTGTCGCGCCCGCAGGATTGGACGGCAGCCTATGTCGATGGCAAGATCACCACCACGCATCTTCGCCTGTTCGATCAGCCCGTGGTTTTCGGGACCGCACCGCTGTTGGTACAAGTCTATGATCCCAGTTTTTACACCGCCTATGCGATTGTCGGGCAACCCGTCCTGACGCTTGGGCCGACGACCTGCCGGGTCGAGGTTTTTGAACCGGACGTGGCGGCTGCGGACGCAATTTTGCAGGCCGCGATTGACGAAGTGGCGGGGTCGACCGATGTTGAGGGCGATTTCCCCGCCATCGGCAAGGCCTATTCGGAAGAGGCAAGAGTGACATGCGCCGTGGCATCCTGATCGCGGGGCTGGCACTGGCGGCCGGGCTGGCAATTGTCTGGCTGGCGGGGGGGTATGACAGTCTGCAACAGGCCGTGATCGCCGCACAGCGCGAGATGCAAGGCACATTGGCCGCGGCGGTACGCGCGTTGCGGGCGGGCCATCAGGGCGCCATGCTGGCCCTGATGGCAGCCTGTTTTGGCTACGGCTTTGTCCATGCGGCGGGGCCGGGACATGGCAAGGTGCTTATCGCGGGCTTTGGTATGGGGCGGCGCGTGCCGGTTTTGCGGTTGGCGGGGCTGGCGCTTGTGTCATCACTTGCGCAATCGGTTGTGGCGATCGTGCTGGTCTTTGCCGGCGTTACCGCCCTGGGCTGGACGCGGGAAAAGATGGTGGGCATCAGTGACCGCGTGATGACGCCAATCAGCTATGGGGTTATCCTGGCTCTTGGGCTTTGGCTGGTCTGGCGCGGCCTGCGCAAACTGCTGCGGCAAAGGGCGGATGATAGGGTCTTGCGACACAAAGGCCCGGCAGACGGCCATCACCACCCCAATGATCAAACCCGTCCGCCCGACCCCGACCAAGGCCACAACCTCGACCAAGGCCACAGCCACCACCAGGGCCACGACCACCACCAAGGCCATGTGCATGACGCGCATTGTGGCCATGCGCATGGGCCAAGCCTGCAAGAGGTGATGGCCGTGTCCGGTCTGCGCGAGGCCATTGCCCTGATTGCGGGCATTGCCATGCGCCCCTGCACGGGTGCGTTGTTCTTGTTGATCCTGACTTGGGCTATGGGCATCTTCGGGGCTGGTATCGCGGGCGTTCTGGCCATGGGATTGGGCACAGCGTCGGTCACGGTGAGCGTGGCGGCGCTTGCGGTCTGGGCCCGCGAAGGCGCGCTTGCCTCTCTGCCGGTTGCGCGCATTGCTGGCGCCCTGCCGGTGATGGAACTGGCGGCAGGATTGGTGGTCGCCGCTGTCGCCGGGCAATTGCTACTGCGCAGTCTCTAAGACCGTTTGGGCGAACAAGTTTCCGGCCTGACTGCCGCGCAAGCCCCCGGGGGCAGATCTTGCGGTGGCCGGGCGCGCGGGCTAAAGCACCTGCATGTCTGATAGTCTGACCGCCAAAGCCCATGCGAAGGAAGTTTTGCTGCTTGGCCTGCCGTTGATCGGCAGCCATCTGGCGCAGATGTTGCTGCATGTCACCGACACGGTGATGGTGGGCTGGTATGGGGTCACGGAACTGGCGGCTGTGGTGATAGCTTCTTCCAGTTTCTTTGTGATCTTCATTCTTGGATCGGGCTTTGCGCAAGCCGTGATGCCGATGGTGGCCTCGGCCATCGGGCGTGGGGATGAGGTTCAGGTTCGGCGTGATACGCGGATGGGGCTTTGGCTGTCCATCGCGTTCGGGCTGCTGACCTATCCTTTGTTCTGGTGGTCCGGGCCGCTTTTGCTGACCCTTGGGCAAAAGCCTGAAGTGGCGGCACTTGGTCAGGATTTTCTGCGCATCGCGGGATTTGGCATGATCCCCGCGCTGTTGGTGATGGTGCTGAAAAGCTACCTTGCCGCACTGGAGCGCACGCAGGTGGTGCTGTGGGTCACGCTGGCGGGCGTTGGGGTGAACATCGCATTTGGCTGGGCCTTGATCTTTGGCAACTGGGGGGCGCCGGAATTGGGCGTGCGCGGGGCGGCGATTGCCTCTGTGGTCGTGCAGGCGATGACGGCAGGTGCGCTGGCGGTTTATGCTGGGTGGTTGCCGGCGTTGCGCCGGTTTCACCTTTTCCGGCGGTTCTGGCGGCCGGATTGGCACGCCCTGCGCCAAGTGTCCCGGCTGGGCATGCCGATTGGGCTGACCTCGCTGGCGGAAGGCGGCATGTTTCAAGCCTCGGCCCTGATGATGGGATGGATCGGCACGGTGGAACTGGCGTCGCATGGCATTGCCTTGCAGGCGTCGGCGCTGACCTTCATGGTGCATCTGGGACTGGCCAATGCCACCACGGTTCGCACCGCCCATGCGGCGGGCGCGGGTGATCCTTCGGGCCTGCGCTTGGGTGGCAAAGTCGCTATTGCGCTGTCGATGGGGTTTGCTTTGCTGACGGTGGCGGCGTTTCTGGCGCTGCCGGTGCCGATCATTTCGATGTTTCTGGACAGGGCCAATCCGGAATCCGAGCAGATCGTGGCTTATGGCACAGCTTTGCTGGCGGTGGCGGCCCTGTTTCAGGTGGTTGATGCGTTGCAGGTGATGGCGCTGGGGCTGCTGCGCGGCGTCAAGGACACCCGCGCGCCGATGTGGATTGCTGTGCTAAGCTACTGGATCATCGGCGTGCCAACCAGCTATCTGCTGGCATTCAAAGCGGGCTTTGGTGGCGAGGGGCTGTGGCTTGGGCTGGTGGCGGGTCTCAGTGTAGCGGCGGTGTTGTTGATGCTGCGGTTCTGGGGGCGGGCGGCAAAGGGCTGATCTTGCGGCTTTTTCTTCGCGAAAATACTCAAATCCCGATCGTGTCAGAGCGCGTCTTTGGTCAGCCGTTCGGATTTCTTGCGCACCAGAACTGTGCGCAGATCGTGCATCGCCAGAAGCAGGGTATCGGTCACGTCCTCAAGCTGATCCTCGGTAGCCCGGCTTTGCGCCCAATGGGTGGTCAGATTCATATGGTCCACCGCGCGGTGGATATCATCGATGTCGCGGGCCGCCAGCGTGGTCATGCGGTTTTCCACCCAGACGGCGATTTCAGCGGTCTCGGCCGGTGTCAGGGCCGCGTCGCCATGTGCCTTGACCTTGCCGTTCCGGATGTTGACGGTGGCGATCTCGTCCATCTCGATCCGGCGTTGGCGGTTTTCGGTATCAATGCGAAACACGGCGGCGCCATTCTCGCGGATGCGAAAATACAGCTGTGGCAGATCGCCTGTCATCGCGGCCCCCCCGTTTATGTCAGTGCCCCGCAGAAGGTCTGAATGCGGCTGCAGGCCTCGGTCAAGGCGGCCTCGGAGGTAGCGTAGCTGACACGGAAGTTTGGCGAAAGCCCGAAGGCGGCACCAAAGACCACGGCGACCCCGGTTTCTTCCAGCAGGGCGGTGGCGAACACCTCATCATCGGTGATGTGGGTGCCTGCGGCCGAGGTTTTGCCGATGCAGCCGGAAATATCGGGATAGACGTAGAACGCGCCTTCGGGTTTCGGGCAGATGATGCCACGCGCGTCGTTCAGCATTCTGACCACCAGATCGCGGCGGCCTTGGAACAATTTGCGGTTGGGGGCGAGGAAATCTTGCGGGCCGTTCAACGCCTCCAATGCCGCATATTGCGACACCGAACTTGGGTTCGAGGTGCTTTGTGATTGCACGGTGCCCATCGCCTTGATCAGATGCGCGGGGCCTGCCGCATAGCCGATGCGCCAGCCGGTCATCGCGTAGGATTTGCTGACACCGTTGCAAGTCAGGGTGCGGTCGTAAAGGCCGGGTTCGATCTGCGCGGGCGTGGTGAAGACGAAATCATCGAAAACCAGATGTTCATACATATCATCGGTCATCACCCAGACATGCGGATGGCGCATCAGCACGTCACACAGGGCGCGCAGTTCCGCCGACGTATAGCCCGCCCCGGTTGGATTGGACGGCGAGTTGAAAATGAACCATTTGGTTTTGGGCGTGATGGCCGCTTCCAGTTGCGCGGGCGTCAGTTTGAACTGCGTCTCGATCCCGGCGACCACAACCACCGGCGTGCCGCCCGCCAGCAGCACCATATCAGGGTAGCTGACCCAATAGGGCGCAGGGATGATCACCTCATCCCCCGGGTTCAGTGTGGCCATGAAGGCATTATAAAGGATCTGCTTGCCACCGGTGCCGACGGACACTTGCGCAGGCGTGTAGGTCAGCCCGTTTTCGCGCTTGAATTTGTCGCAGATCGCTTTTTTCAGTTCGGGAATACCGTCTACAGCGGTGTATTTGGTGCGGCCCGCATCAATCGCGCGTTTGGCTGCATCCTTGATGTTTTGCGGGGTGTCGAAATCCGGCTCACCCGCGCCCAGACCGATGACATCGCGGCCCGCTGCCTTGAGTTCCTGCGCCTTGGTGGTGACGGCGATGGTGGGCGAGGGTTTGACGCGCGACAGGGTATCGGACAGGAAGGCCATCAGTTTGCTCCGCACTGGCGCCCGTTTGCAGCCACAGGCAGTTTCTCATAGGGTGCGTTTTGGGCTGGTTCAAGCAGTATCGGGGCGTTTGATGACAAAGACGGCAGAGGCACGACTGAAACGCATGGGCATGCGGTCATGGCGGCGCGGCATGAAAGAGATGGATCTGATCCTGGGTCCTTTTGCCGATGCCCATCTGGCGACAATGGCTAAGCCGCAACTGGCGCAATATGACCTGTTGCTGGACCTGAATGATCAGGACCTTTTACCGATGATGTTGGGGCAAATGCCGGCGCCGTCCGGCATGGCTGATCTGGTGGCCAAGATTGCAGACTATGCAAAAACCCGATTGCGTGCTGCCAATTTGAAGTGAAATCTTCTTTAGTTTACGGAATGTTTTCTTTTTGTACCGATTCTGCCCAAGTCTAACGAGGGCGGAGATTTGTAATGAGCATTCATGAAACACTTCTGGACGGGTCGCATAAGGCGGGCCTGCCCAACTATCTGGAAAGTCTGGCGCTGCTGGAACGGCTGCATCGTTTGCTGTTGGATGTGGTGAAGGACGAATTTGAACGTCTGGGCGTACTGGAGATCAATTCGGTGCAGGCGCTGTTGCTGTTCAACATCGGCGAAAACGAAGTGACGGCGGGCGAACTGAAATCGCGCGGCTATTACCAGGGCAGCAACGTCAGCTACAATCTGAAGAAACTGGTTGAACTGGGCTATATGCACCATCAGCGATCTGATATTGACCGGCGATCAGTGCGGGTGCGGCTGACCGAAAAAGGCCGCAAGATACGCATCATGCTGAATGATCTGTTTGCGCGCCATGCCGAGGGGCTGGGCAAGCGCGGCTTGGTCAGCGGTGCGGCGATGGAAGATATCAACACCTCGCTGAAACGCATGGAACGGTTCTGGACCGAGCAGATAAGATATATTTACTGATGATAATGGCACTGGATTTCTGGGCTAACGCCAAAGGTAGGCAAAGCCTGCAAACCGGCCCTGCAGTTTCGCAAGGCCGCGATGAAAAGCGCCCGTGCGTGGTATCGCCCCGCCGATCAATCGGTCTACTGCAACTTCCGGCGGGCAAGCCCTTTGGCGTAGCGGGTCAAAGTAGCGCGGATAGCTGATCAAGGCGGCATGGGCCAAGCGGATCAGATCAAGCGGGGCGTCTTTGCGGGCCTGGGTCGCAAGTCGCAGCCTGCGTTCAGGAATAGGGCCCAGATCCTGGGTCAGGCCCCAGCCTGCGTAAAATGGCGCCCCAAAGCAGGTGACGGGCTTGCCGCGCAGCAAAGCCTCAAACCCGAGGGTTGATGTGATGGTCCAGACCGCATCACAGTTTTCGATGCAAAAGGCGGCGTCGGCATTGCGCAAGACCACATCGGCGAGCCCGCGAAGCTGGGCATCGGAAACCGCACCGGGGCGCAGGCCCGCCTCAACATCGGGATGCGGTTTGTAGATCAAAATGGCATTGGGGTTGGCGTCGCGGGTGGCTTGAAGCAGGGCAAGGTTCGTGCGAATTTCGGCGGCCCCAAGGCGGATTGAGGCATCATTTTCTACCTGACCCGGGATCAGGATACGGTGGCCTTTTGGCAGGTCGGGCAAAGGTTGGCCGCCCAGATTGTATTTGGTGACACCGGT
>JANNSG010000111.1:0-12701 GCA_031402355.1 Pseudorhodobacter sp.
TGCCAGAGGTCAAGGAACGCGCACAGCGATATTCCGGCACCAAGAAGTATTTCATCCTGCGCATGCCTCAGCGGCCCGGCGCCTTGCGCGAATTTCTAATGATGCTTGGCCCCGACGATGACATCGCGCGCTTCGAATACCTCAAGAAGTCTGCCCGCAACTTCGGGTCTGTTCTAATCGGAATTGAGACGAAAGCCGCGCAGAATTTCGTGACGCTGTTTGATCGGTTGGACAAGGCGGAATTCGCCTATCGTGACATTACGACCGATGAAGCGCTTGCGGAATTTCTGATCTGATGCCTGACTTAAGATTGAAGACCGGCCGGACCGGCCCCAGCACTTCAGCGCAGGCTTCTGATTGATCAGTTTCAGGCTGCCGCAGATCGCCCCAATGCGACCAAAAGTTCGGACTTGGCTGCGCGGTAACTTGCCGTGATATGGCGCAGGTCAACGTCTTGCGGAGACCCTATGGCGGCCCGTTTTTCGCCGCTCTGGCAAAGTGCGGCCAGATTGGAAAGCCCGAGGTTCAGCGCCGAACCTTTGAGAAAATGCAACCTGCCTTCAACTGCGCCCAAATTCGGCGACCCTTCCAAATCGCTTACAACTTCGTCGGTTTCTTCCAGAAACATTTCAACGACTTCAAGAAAGCCATCGTCGCCGATTTCGGATTTCAGGTCTGCGACCCGTGTCCAGTCAATCATTTCACCCTCCCACAGCAGTGGCCACTTCTCACACCGAGATCGATGATCGCCCTGAAATCTTAACAAGATGTAACGCCGCCTGGGCGAAACAGTTCAATTTATAGTTTTCACTCCCCCTTAACCTGCAGCGTCCATAGCTTGACCAGACAGACCCAATGAAAGCTACCAGGTGAGGCATCTGCAAACAGCATTGGCGGGCACGGACGCGGCACTTGCGGCAGCGAATGCACAATTGCGCGTGCTTGTGGTGGACGACAGCAAGGCGCAGCGAAAAATCCTTTCCCTATCGTTGGCGCGCTGGGGGTATAGCGTGGCCGAAGCTGCGTCAGGCGAAGAAGCGCTGGCACTATGCCAATCGGAATGCTTTGATCTGGTGCTGAGCGACTGGATGATGCCAGGCATGACGGGCCTAGAATTTTGCCAGAAGTTTCGGGCACTTCCGCACGATGGCTATGGATATTTCATCTTGCTGACTTCGAAATCGGAAAAAGCGGAAATCGCCGATGGCCTTCATGGCGGAGCAGACGATTTTCTGACAAAGCCGGTCAACCCTGACGAGCTGCACGCCCGCATTCGGGCAGGGGAGCGTATTTTGGGAATGCAGCGTGAACTGGTTGAAAAGAACCGGTTGGTTGGGTTCACGCTGCTGGAACTGCAAAAGCTGTATGATTCGCTGGACCGGGATCTGTTGGAGGCCCGCAAGCTGCAGCAAACCCTTGTGCGTGACAGGTTTCGGGAATTTTGCGGCGGTACGGCAACAATGTTGCTGCGTCCTTCCGGCCATGTCGGTGGCGATCTGGTCGGATGTTTTGAAACATCTGCCCGTCGAATTGCGGTCTATTCGGTCGATGTGTCGGGGCACGGGGTAGCGTCTGCAATGATGACGGCAAGGCTTTCGGGGCTGCTGTCTGGCGGCTCACCCGAACAGAATATGGCGCTCAGCGCTGGCGGTGGTGGCATGCGTGAGGCATGGCCGCCGGAAATGGTAGCCTGGCGACTGAACCGGCTGATGATCGAAGATCTGAAGGTCGAACAATATTTTACGATGGCCTACGCCGAAATTGACCTGACCAGCGGCAAGGTCTTGTTGGTTCAGGCTGGGCATCCCCACCCGATCATCATGCGAAAATGTGGCAGGATAGATTTCATCGGTGACGGTGGATTGCCCATCGGCCTGATCCCCGGCGCCAGTTTCCAGCGACTGGAAGCAAGCCTTGCCCCGGGTGACAGGCTGGTCTTGTTGTCCGATGGTGTGACCGAATGCCCCGATCCTGATGGTCGCGAACTGGCAGAGGAAGGGTTGACGGAAATTCTGCAAGCCAATCGCAACATGAAAAGTCCGGCACTTCTGGAAGCTTTGATCTGGGATCTTACGCAATTTCACGGGGGATCGGATTTTCCCGATGACGTGTCGGGGCTGATCTTCGACTACACCGGCGCCGTGCTACCTTAGCGATCTGGCAAAAGCGGCCAGCATGGCGGCATCCCCTTTGCTTCCCAGGCAGGTCTGGGCTTCGTTGATTGTCATCCAGGCGGCCAAATGGCCGGCCTCGGTGGGCGGACCAAGAGAGTAAATCGGCCGCGCCAGATAGATGGCGCAGATCTTTTCGGCCCATTTGTCGTATTCCGGCATGTAAGTGAATCTGCGGAAAGTTCCAAAGTGACGCGTGATGGCAATCTTCCAGCCGGTTTCTTCACGAACTTCGCGGTGCAATGCGGTGATGGGGTGTTCGCCGGGATCAATACCTCCTCCGGGTAGCTGGAACTCGGGAACCGGTTCTGTCTGATGGGTCGTCAATATCAAGTTGTCACGCAACAAGATTGCGTAGACGCCCGGGCGGCGTTTATAGATTTGCCCGGCCTTTACCGGTTCGCCGTAACGCCTGATCATGCCTGGCCCCTTGGACGGGCGGTTGCCCTGACTACATAGTCGCGGTATGCCAAAGTCGGCAGATCAAGGAAACCCCATGACCATCGGATCGCAAATTGCCTGGGACGATACTGTCCTGCCATTTCAGCTGGACCGGTCTGATATCCGTGGCCGGGTCGCGCGGCTAGACGGCGTTCTGCAGCAGGTTCTGAAACAACACGCCTATCCGCCGCAAATCGAGGCATTGGTAGCCGAGGCGGCGCTGCTGACATCCATGATCGGGCAGATGATCAAACTGCGCTGGAAGCTTTCATTGCAAATCAAGGGTTCAGGCCCGGTTCGCCTGATAGCGACAGATTACTATGGGCCAACCGAAGACGGCGGGTCTGCGCGCATTCGCGCCTACGCCGGATATGCCGCCGAGGAGCTGATACCGGGCGCCGATCCGTTCAGCATGATCGGCGACGGCTATTTCGCGATTCTGATTGATCAAGGGGAGGGCACGATCCCCTATCAGGGCATAACACCCATAGCGGGTGGGTCCCTTTCGTCCTGTGCAGAGACGTATTTTGCCCAATCAGAACAGCTGCCCACCCGTTTTTCGGTTAGCTTTGGTCAAAGCCAGCTGCCCGGAAGTGACGTGGCTTGGCGTGGTGGTGGGGTGATGCTGCAGCATATGCCAAAAGCATCGCCCTTCGTTGCCGCTGATGAAGGTTCAGGCGAAGGTGGGCTGTTGACACATGGTGACATTCTGGAGGGTATCGAGGGTGAAAACTGGACGCGCGCCAATCTGCTGCTTGATACGGTTGAAGCGCTGGAGCTGGTTGGCCCGACAGTGCAACCAACCGATCTGCTGGTTCGCCTTTTCCATGAAGAAGTCCCTCGGGTCTACCCCGCACAGACGATCAGATTTGGGTGCTCGTGTTCGGCGGAAAACGTGATCAAATCCCTGTCTATCTATGGTGCCGATGACATTGCCGATATGTCGACCCCCGAAGGGATCGTCACGGCAGACTGTCAGTTTTGTGGGGCGCATTACGAATTTGATCCGAAAAGTCTGGGCACCGCAGCCAGAGCGGACCCGAGCCATGCTGGCTGATATCGACCGAATTTCCAACGCTCTTGGGTCGTCTTGGGCCGGATCTTCGGATTTCGATCTGAACCCCGGACTGATGCAGACACCGGGGGGCGCCTTGCGAAAGGCCGCCGTGCTGATCGGTCTGTGGGAGCGGCCTTCGGGACTGTGTCTGATCTTGACCAAACGCGCCTCTCATCTTTTGCATCATCCGGGGCAGATCGCGTTTCCGGGTGGCAAGGTTGACGAAGGTGATTGTGATGTCACAGAGACGGCTCTGCGCGAGGCGCGTGAAGAGGTTGGTCTGTCCGAAACAATGGTTCGGGTTTTGGGGTTGCTGCCGCAGCACGAAACCGTCACCGGGTTCGCGGTCACCCCGGTTGTAGGCCATATTCGCGGTGACTTCTTGCCCCGACCTGAAGCTGGCGAAGTTGACGAGGTATTTCTTGTCCCGATCAACCATGTTCTGAACACTGCAAACTACAGGATCGAACGCAGGCTATGGCGTGGCGAATGGCGGCGTTATTATGCGGTGCCTTACGGTCCCTATTACATCTGGGGGGCGACTGCGCGCATTTTGCGGGGCATGGCGGAAAGGCTTGCGCAGTGAAGATTTCCTGCGCCCAGCTGGAACGTGACGGCACGCTGGCGCTGATGACGGCACTGCAATCGAAGGGTCATCTTGCGTTGTTCGTCGGCGGCTGCGTTCGCAATGCAATTCTTGGCGAACCAATCGTCGATATTGACATCACGACGGATGCGCGGCCCGAGGTGGTAACCCGTGTGGCCAGCGACGCAAACTTCAAGGTAGTGCCGACCGGGATTGACCATGGCACTGTCACGGTAGTGGCAGGCGGTCTGGCGCATGAAGTGACAACTTTGCGCAATGATGTGCAAACGGATGGTCGCCGTGCCGTGGTGGAATATTCAAGCTCGATTGCCGAAGATGCTGCCCGGCGCGATTTCACGATGAATGCTCTGTATCTGCAGACCGATGGCACGGTACTTGATCCGCTAGGTGGATTGCCGGACCTGCTGGCAAGGCGCGTCCGGTTTGTTGGGGATGCGCAAAGGCGGATTACCGAAGATTACCTCCGCATCTTGCGGTTTTTCCGGTTTTACGCGCTGTATGGCGACCCGACGCTGGGCATTGATCCGGATGGTCTGGCGGCCTGCGCTGCACAAATTGCCGGAATAGAGACGCTTTCGCGTGAACGGGTCGGGGCGGAGATGCGAAAGTTGCTGTCTGCGCCAGATCCTGCACCGGCCCTTGCCGCAATGGATCAGGCAGGTGTTCTGGCGCAGGTTTTGCCGGGGGCAAGTGCGCGGGCAATGCCGATCCTAGTACATCTTGAAACGGGCAGCCCGCGCGGCTGGCTGGGCAGGTTGGCGGTCATCGGCGGGCAGAATGCCGGCGGCTTGTTGCGCCTAAGCCGGGCTGAAACAAACACGCATGACAATATTCTAGCCGGCATCGGTTCCGGGTTTGCGCCGGCGGTTCTGGGCTGGATGCACGGGGCGACTGTGGCCGGTGACATCGTTCATGCCAAAGCGGCGTTGTTTGAAACTGACCTGCCCTTTGATTGGCAATCAGAGGCAAACCGGGGCGCTTTGGCGATCTTTCCCGTGTCCGCAGCCGATCTGATGCCCGCAGTGCAAGGTCTTGCACTTGGCACCAGGCTGCGAGAGCTGCAAGAAAGGTGGCTTGCATCCGGCCTGACGCTGACGCGAGCGCAGCTTTTGGCCTGACATCGGTCAGCAGAGGTTTTCCTCAGCCCGCATCCGGGCTATATCGAATGCTATTCGCATCAGAGGCATTGTGAAGTGTTCCGCTTCTTTGAAGGTCTCGTTGACCCCTACGGTCCTTACGAGCAATCAGATACACCGCCGCGGCGGCTTTGGCCCTTCCTTCGGGAGTATATCCGTCCTTTCAGGGCGGTCTTTGCCGTTACGGCCGTGTTTTCCATTCTGGTCGCGTCTGGCGATGTGGCGCTGATCTGGTATGTCGGGCGACTGGTGGATGTGCTAGCTGCGGGCACGCCCGAGGCTGTCTGGCGCGACTATGGCACCGAAGTCATCCTCGTCGGGCTTGCGGTTCTGGTGCTAAGGCCCCTTCTGGCGGGTGCCGATGTGGCATTGCTGCACAACACGATTCTGCCGAATTTCGGCACCATGATCCGTTGGCGGGCACATTCGCATGTGATGCGGCAACCGGTCGGTTGGTTCGAAAACGATTTTGCCGGCCGCATTTCCAACCGGATCATGCAAACACCCCCAGCCGCGGGCGACGCTGTCTTTCAGACTTTTGATGCGGTGACCTTCGCGATCGTTACGATCATCGGTTCTGCTGCCGTTTTGGCAGATGCGGATTCGCGTTTGATAGTTCCGCTGGCGATCTGGTTTGTGCTTTACGCCTTGCTGGTAAGATGGACCCTGCAACGCGCTGGCCCGGCCTCGAAAGCATCGTCCGATGCAAGGTCGGCGGTGACGGGCCGTGTCGTGGATGCCTATACCAACATCCATTCGGTCAAGCTGTTTGCCCATCATGATCGCGAGATGGCCTATGCCCGAGAGTCCATCGAGAATGCCCGGCAGACATTTCAGCGCGAAATGCGCATTGTTACCAAAATGGATATTGCGCTGACAGTGCTGAATGGTTTGCTGATCGTCGCAGTCACTGGCTTTGCGATAGCTCTTTGGTATCG
The DNA here is from genome assembly GCA_031402355.1 of Pseudorhodobacter sp. Lineage (GTDB taxonomy): Bacteria > Pseudomonadota > Alphaproteobacteria > Rhodobacterales > Rhodobacteraceae > JACMNW01. The sequence goes on from JANNSG010000111.1 coordinate 6,351, forward strand.
CGGTCAGGCAAGCGTTGGCACAGTGGCCGCGGCGACGGCGCTGGTCCTGCGGCTGAACAACATGACCTACTGGATCATGTGGGCTACAACCAATCTGGTGCAATCATTGGGTGTGGTCGCCGAAGGGATGGAGACGATAGCGCAACCGATTGCCTTGGTGGATAGACCGGGGGCCGCACCATTGCAGTTCAAGGCAGGCAAGATCGTCGTGGAGGGTGTATCGCATCACTACGGGCGGGGTTCGGGTGGCCTGCAGAATGTGTCATTGACCCTGAATCCCGGCGAAAAAGTTGGCATGATCGGCCGCTCGGGGGCAGGAAAATCGACACTGGTCAAGCTGATGTTGCGGTTTTATGACCCGGAGGCGGGGCGCATCTTGATTGACGGGCAGGACATTCAGGCGATGACCCAGGAAAGCCTGCGGCGTCGCATCGGGATGGTGCAGCAAGACAGCAGTCTGCTGCACCGGTCGGTGCGCGAGAACATATTGTTCGGGCGGCCCGATGCCACCGAGGAAGAAATGATCGCCGCCGCCAAGCACGCCGAGGCGCATGATTTCATCATGACCTTGCAAGACCCCGAGGGGCGCAAAGGCTATGACGCCCATGTCGGCGAGCGGGGCGTAAAGCTGTCAGGCGGGCAACGGCAAAGGGTTGGTCTGGCCCGGGTGATCCTGAAGGATGCACCGATTCTGATACTGGATGAGGCAACATCGGCACTGGACAGCGAAGTTGAGGCTTCGATTCAGGAAACGCTTTACGGCGTTATGCAGGGCAAAACGGTGATTGCCATTGCCCATCGGCTGTCAACGATTTCTGCAATGGACCGGATCATCGTGCTGGATGACGGGCGGGTTGCCGAAAGCGGAAGCCATGCCGAACTGCTGGCAAAAGACGGGCTGTACGCTCGGTTCTGGGCACGCCAGTCAGGCGGGTTCATCGGCGTTGACGAGGATGTCGCGCCATGAAACTGCTCATGCGTCTTGGCGATCTGATTGATGCGTTTCGCCCGGCAGACAGTCCGCCGCCGCAAGATCTGCCAAAGTTCATGCTTTGGGGATTGCGGGGATCATGGCCAATGCTTTGGATTTCCGGGATCATTTCGGGCATAGCGGGGGCAAGCGAAGTTGTCTCGGCTTTGATCTTGGGGTGGGTCATTGATGCGGCGGTGATTTCGGGGCCAGAGGTCTTCTTTTCGGATCATCTGGCCCTTTTGATTGGATTTGTGATTTTTTATCTTGTCTTGCGACCGCTGGCATTTGGCATTTCGGCGGCGTCAAACGGCATTATTGTCGGTCCGAATGTGCTGCCACTGGTGCTTAGCCGGTTGCACCGCTGGACCCTTGGTCAGCCGGTCACCTTCTTTGACAACGATTTTGCCGGGCGGATCGCCCAAAAGCAGATGCAGGCCGCCCGGGCGATGACGGATGTCGCGACCGAGGTGATCAACACTGTCTTTTTCGCGCTGGCGTCGGTCATCGGGTCCGTCGTGGTGCTGTTTGCCGTTGATCTGCGCGTGGCCTTGGCGCTTGCTTTGTGGCTGGTGGCCTATGTTCTGCTGATCCGCTTCTTCATGCCGCGCATCCGGGTGAATGCGTCGGCCCGCGCGTCGGCCCGCGCGATGGTGACCGGGCAGGTGGTGGATACGATCACAAATATCAAGACGGTCAAGCTGTTTGCCCATGCTGCCTATGAAGACAAGGTTGCTTTGAAAGCGATGGAAGTTTTCCGGGACCGATCGCTGGAGTTCGGCGTTATTTCCACATGGTTCCGGCTTGCCTTGATGACATTGGCGGGTGTGTTGCCCGTCCTGTTGATCGGCGGCACGGTTGTCTTGTGGCAGCAAGGCCAGGCGACCGCTGGGGCCATAGCGGCATCCGGGGCCATCGCGATGCGGATCGCACAAATGTCTGGCTGGGTCAGCTTCACGTTGATGTCGATCTACACGTCGGTCGGCGAAGTGGAAGACGGGATGCGGACACTGGCGGTGCCTCACGGTCTGGCGGACGCGCCGGATGCGGCGCTTTTGCCCCGGGTGACCGGAGAGATCCGGTTTGAGGCGGCATCGTTTGCTTATGGTCGCCAAAGGGGCGGCGTGGAAAGCATTTCTCTGACCGTGAAAGCAGGGGAAAAGCTGGGGATTGTTGGTGCGTCGGGTGCAGGGAAATCCTCGCTCGTGTCCTTGCTACTAAGGCTCTATGACACGGAAAATGGCCGGATCCTGATTGACGGGCATGACGTCCGCGATGTGACACAGGAAAGCCTGCGCAGACAAATCGGCATGGTCACGCAAGAAACTGCGATGTTCAACCGGACTGCGCGTGACAATATTCTTTATGGCAGGCCGGATGCGACCGAGGCCGAGGTTGTCGCTGCCGCCAGTGCCGCCGAAGCGCATGATTTCATTGCGCAGATGGTCGATCATAATGGCCGAAAGGGATATGATGCATTTCTGGGGGAACGCGGGGTCAAACTGTCCGGCGGTCAGCGGCAAAGGATCGCTCTGGCCCGGGCCTTTCTGAAAGATGCGCCGATTCTGGTGCTGGATGAGGCGACTTCGGCGCTGGACAGCGAGGTTGAAGCGTCAATCCAAGAGGCGCTGGGCCGGGTTATGCAGGGCAAGACAGTGCTGGCAATTGCGCACCGCCTAAGCACCATCGCAGCGATGGATAGGATCATTGTGATGGATCAGGGGCGCATCGTGGAAGAGGGCGCGCATGCCGCGCTGCTGATCAGGGGTGGGCTTTATGCGCGCTACTGGAACCGGCAATCGGGCGGCTTCATCGGCGTGGACGACAAGGAAGCCGCCGAGTGAAAGTGATCATCGACCGGCTGGGGCATCTTGGTGACGGCATCGCTATGGGGCCTGAGGGGGCAGTTTTCGTCAGCCATGTTTTGCCCGGTGAAGAGGTGACGGGCGATCTGGCAGGGGATCGATTGATCAATACCCGCATTGCAACCCCATCCGACCAGCGCGTTCGCGCACCCTGTGCCCATGCCAGAACCTGTGGTGGCTGTTTGATGCAACATGCATCCGAAGGTTTTGTTGCGGGTTGGAAAGTGGATATCGTACGGTCAGCGCTGGCCGGGCAGGGGCTGGAGGCAGAGTTTCTGCCGATCATCACATCCCCGCCCAACAGCCGCAGGCGGGCTACATTGTCCGCGCGGCGGACCAAGACTGGCGCTTTGCTTGGCTTTCATGCGCGCGGGTCGGAAAATCTGGTTGCTGTGCCGCAGTGCCAGCTTTTGCACCCCGATCTTGTTGCTGGTTTTCCGGCATTTGAGGCTCTGGTCAAACTTGGCGGCTCACGCGCGGGCGAAGTGGCGCTGACGGTGACCCGGTCTTTGGGCGGGCTTGATGTGTCGGTGACCGGGGGCAAGCCGGTCGAGCCGGGTCTCGCCATGGAACTGGCCCGGGTGGTTGAGGCGTTTGGTCTGGCCAGACTGACCTGGAATGGCGAAGGCGTCGCCTTGCGAACAATGCCCATGCAACGGTTTGGCAAGGCCATGGTCGCGCCGCCGCCGGGGGCGTTTCTGCAAGCGACCGCCGAAGGCGAAGCAGCGCTACTTGCGTCCGTCATCGCTGCCGCGGGTCCGGCCCGAAGAATAGCAGATCTTTTCGCAGGCGTTGGCACGTTCTCGCTGCCGCTGGCCCAACATGCCGAGATCCACGCGGTTGAAGGCGACACGCCCATGATTGCTGCGCTGGAAAAAGGCTGGCGTCAGGCTGAGGGGCTGCGCCGACTTACATGCGAAGTGCGCGATTTGTTTCGAAGGCCGATGGAACCGGACGAGTTGAAGGGCTTTGATGTGGTGGTGATCGACCCGCCGCGCGCCGGGGCAGAGGCGCAGATAGCAACGCTGGCAAAATCAACCGTGCCAGTGATCGTATCAGTCAGCTGCAATCCGGTGACCTTTGCTCGGGATGCGAAGGTGCTGGTAAAAGCAGGGTACCAAATGATGTCGGTGCAGGTCATAGACCAATTCCGGTGGTCATCGCATGTTGAACTTGTGGCCGGGTTCAGGCGTCCCTTGGGGGCGCAGGTAACGGCGGTGTGACCCGAGTTCAAAAACACGACCTAGGCAGAGCGGTGCGTTTTCGCTAAGCCATTGCGAAAACCATGAGCAGGCAACGATATGCGGGCAATGCGGATATTTCTGATTTTGGCGGTGGCGCTGGGCCTTTCGGGCTGCGGGTCTAAATTCCTGCGCTACAACGGGCCCGAGGTAACCTCGATCCAGGTGCATAAGGCCGACCGGAAGATGTTTCTTCTGCACAATGGCAAAGTGCTTGAAAGTTATGATGTGGCGCTTGGTTTCGCACCCGTCGGGCACAAGCAGTTTGAAGGCGATGGCAAGACCCCGGAGGGCACTTATCTGATCGAACGGCGCAATCCGAAATCAAACTACCATCTGTCGCTGCAAGTTTCCTACCCCAACACCGCTGACCGCGAGTATGCTGCCCTTGCGGGCAAACCGCCCGGGGGCGAGATTTTCATCCACGGACATTCGTATTTCAAAGGCAGGAACAAGGGCGACTGGACGGCTGGCTGCATTGCCGTCAAGGACAAGGAAATCGAAGTGGTCTATTCGATGATCAAGCCCGGAACGGTGATCCATATCTTACCGTAGTCACCGGGGCGCCTCATGCCCCGGTGACCATTGTCCACCAAATTTTGCCGTTTGGTTCCTGGAACCACGCAAAGCCAAGCTCTCGGGCGGTTGGATCCATGATCACGTCGCGGGTGTCTGGTTGGGCCATCCAGGCGGACAGGGTTTCAAGCTCTGTCTCATAAGTCTCGGAGATCAACTCACCCACCAGACGCCCGGTATAGCCGACACGTTGAACCCGCGCCAACGGCGATGACCCGTCTGATCCGAAATGCCAGGGTCGGTTCTGAACCGACATGTCACGCGAGTGTGTGGCGGCAGCGGCGTCGAGGGCGGCATTGAAGGCAACCGGTGACAGACCCTTTGCCCCGCGCAGGGTGTTCACGGAATCCAGAAGCCGGAACGGGATCTTGGCTTGGGTTGCCGCATCGATCTTGTAGACCTGCGACAAGGGCCTGCCATCCGGGCCGGTTTGCGGCTCAGGCGCTGCCGCGCAAGCAGCCAGCGCAGCTGTTGCTCCAAGCATCAAGATCATACGTCTGTTCATCGGCTAGCTTTCATTTTGGGTCACAATCGGCGAAAGGCACCCTGATTGTTACACTGTCCTTACAGAAAGCCGTGTCGGTGATCAAACCCCACTCTGCAAGTCTTTGCCGAATAACAGCGGTTTGATTTGCGGTTTTCCGCGTCAAGCGCTACTTAAGCGCGAAATCGCTGAGCGTTGGAGAAAACAGATGAGCATCGACAAACCGATCAAACTTGATCGTCGCGCCGTGTTGGGCGGGGCGGCAGTTGCGCTCGGGGCCGCAACACTACCGGCTTTTGCACAGGTGGCGGAACCCGGTTTCGGTGCGGCCCCGATTCGCAATAATATCTCTAGTTTTCGGATGCTGGATTGGCGGCCTTATTTCACCGATACGAAGAATGGCGCCATACTGGTGGATATTACGTCGCGCGCGCTGCACTATTGGTCGGCGGATCAGTCAACCTACAAGCTGTACCCTACATCTGTGCCGGTGTCAGATGATCTGACCCGCCTTGGGCGGACGCAAGTGGTGGACAAAGTGGTCAATCCGTCCTGGCGGCCGACTCCAGCGATGCGGGAACGAAACCCGGAATGGCCAGACGTCATCGAAGGGGGTTCGCCGGATAACCCATTGGGCGTGCGGGCACTTTACCTGTCCTGGCAGTTTTACCGCATCCATGGCACGCATGATACGCGCAAGATCGGTCGGCGGTCTTCGAATGGTTGCGTCGGGCTTTACAACGAGCATATTCTTGAGCTGTTCGAGATGGCAAAGGTTGGCACCCAGGTCTTGCTGATCTGACGAAAAATCACGGATTGGGGGCATTTGCCGCAGGGCACTTCGACGAGCAACCCTGCGCGCCTTGCAATTTCTTGGAAAAAACAGCCTGCAAGTGTTGCTAAATTGACGCCACTATCGTGAAGCCGCTTTCAAGCCTACAAGGCCGATTGCAAAAACGGCCCTAAACTGATTAGAAACCAGATACGAGGATTTGACTTGGGTGCGCGATATCGCCTCTGAAATATCAGATATCGCGCGATAAATGGAGAATACTATGAAAAAGTTCGCACTTGCCGCCGCTTTGTCGGTTGCTGCTACCTCCGTGTTCGCTGGTGGTTTGGTTGAGCCAGTAATGGAGCCAGAAGTTGTTGCAGCTGAGACCTCGTCTTCTGCTGGTGGCATCATCGTTCCGCTGCTGCTTCTGATCGTGATTG
>JANNSG010000112.1:0-7222 GCA_031402355.1 Pseudorhodobacter sp.
TTGGCATCGGCTTGGCGGCCTGCGCCTTGCTTTATGGCCTGGCCTGGGTTCAGGCCAAGGCCACAGTTTACACGGTGACGACCGCCCGCGTTGCCATGCGGATCGGCGCGGCACTGACAGTGACATTGAACGTCCCCTTCAAGCAGGTGGCTACCGCCACCCTGGCGGCGAAACGCAACGGAACCGGCACCATTGCCCTTGAAACCCTGGGCGATACCCGTATCTCTTATCTTGTCTGCTGGCCGCATGTCCGCCCTTGGCGGTTCGCACGAACCCAGCCGGCATTGCGCTGCATTCCGGATGCGGCTTTTGTGGCAAAGCTGTTGGCGGATGCTGCAGAAACCCGTGTCAGTGAACCCGTGTTAATGCGGGTGCCACGCGGTCGGGCGATTGCGGCGCAGTAAAGGGGGGGCAAGATGAAGGCGGCAGACATGACGACACAGACATCCAGGCCCCGCCCGTCTGACAACAAAGACATGATTCCAAAGCCGCTTTTGCTGGCAATGCTGGCGCTGGTTCTGGCCAGCCTTGCGGTTGTCAGCTATTCAGTGCTGACCGGGCGAACCCATGTCGGTGTGCCGCAATCGGCCGCCATTGTTGCCGAACGAAGCATTATCCTGAAGGGCGGCGGCGCACAGGCAGTCACCGTGCTTTCCCTTGATGGAACCGTATTGATGGACCTGCCACATGGCGGCTTTATCACCGTCATACAAAACGCTATGGAGCGTGCACGACTGACTGCCGGAGTCGACAAACTGCTGCCGTTGCGTATTGTGGAATATGCCAATGGCCGTCTGACCGCGACAGATGACTTCACCGGATGGTCCGCTGAACTTGGCGCCTTCGGTTCCGACAACAGGGCCGCGTTCGAACGGCTCATGTCGCAAAAGTGACAACCGAAAACGGGAACTTGATCATGGGATTCTTTCGTAAAACGGCCGAAGACGTGCCCTGCACGGTCGAGGTCAGCCACCGCTTTGAAAGCCTGCATGCCCATGTGCGTTTCAACAACGGGGCAGTGGTCTATCCGGGCGACGAGGTGCTTGTGCATGGTGCGCCAATTCTGGCCGCTTATGGTGAGCTGATCATCGAAGACAGACAAGCAACCATTACCCGCGCCAGCAGGCTGGAACGGCTCTGGACCCGTGCCACTGGGGATTTGGGTTTTATGGAACTGTGCGAATTTTCCTTCTCGGATGAGGTGACGCTATGAACGCGACCCCGATGGATCTGTACCCCGATCAACCCGAAGCTGACCTGATCGAAGAGCCGACGGTCGATACAACTGCGATGGCGACAGAAACGACCCTGCTCAACCCGCGTTTTTACACCACTGACTTCGACGAGATGGACAGGATCGATGTATCTTCGGTGCGCCCCGAATGGGACAAACTCATCGCACAGATGAAATCCGACCCCAACAAGGGGCATTTCAAGAAAAACGCTGAATGGGATGCCGATTGGGGCGGAATGGACCCGCCGCTTCGCCGTGAATTCGTCGATTTTTTGGTATCATCGTGCACTGCTGAATTTTCTGGCTGTGTGCTTTACAAGGAAATGAAGCGTCGCGGCTCTAATCCCGACATCTGCGAATTGTTCAGCTACATGAGCCGGGACGAAGCCCGCCATGCCGGTTTCATCAACGATGCCCTGCGCGAAGCGGGTGTCGCCGTGAACCTTGGTTTTCTGACCAAGGCCAAGAAATATACCTATTTCCGGCCAAAGTTCATCTACTATGCGACCTACCTGTCGGAAAAGATTGGCTACGCCCGCTACATCACGATCTTCCGCCACCTTGAGGCGCATCCTGAACAACGGTTCCACCCGATTTTCAAATGGTTCCGCGAATGGTGCAACGATGAATTCAGCCATGGCGAAGCCTTTGCCTTGTTGATGCGCACTGATCCCAAGCTGACCAATGGTTTCGCCAACAAGCTGTGGATTCGGTTCTTTCTGACCGCCGTTTATTCCACCATGTTCGTGCGCGATCATGCCCGGCCGGAATTTCACAAGGCCCTTGGGGTCGATATCGAGTGGTACGATCAAGAGGTGTTCCGCAAGACATCAACCATCGCCCGTCAGGTCTTTCCGATTGAAATCGACATCGACCATCCGCGCTGGCTGCCCAACCTGCGCCGGATGCGGGATGCCTTCGGTCAGATGGACGCAAGCAAACGGCGGGGCGGCCTTGGGGGCTGGTTCGGACACAAGTTTGGGGCCTCGAAGGCCCTGCTGGCGTTTGTGTCGCTTTATACCATCCCGGTCATCAAGCGCGAACCGCCCAAGAATGTGCGGCTGGAACCGGTCTATTGACGATCATGCCGCATAAGCACTTGGGTTTAGGGCAAACAACTGCGGTCTTTGAGCGGCCTTGCGGTATGGTTCCTGCCGGGTACCTGCCATGATGGAAAACCCCTGGATTGCCGCCCTGACGACGCTTTTTCTGTGGTGGTTTTCCACCGGAATTATTCTTTGGCGGGTCCGGGTTGCTGACAATGGCACCGCCCAGGATCACCAGACGTCCGTGATCATCGGGCTGCCGCTGCTGGTGGTTGGCTTTGCCGCAGCACGCGCTTCTCTGCACGATCTGTCTGCCACCGGTGTTTATCTGGCCTTTCTGGCGGCGCTGGCCCTCTGGGCGTGGATAGAACTGGCCTTTCTCTCGGGCGTCATCACCGGCCCGAACCGCCACCCATGCCCACCGTTTGTGGGAACAAAAGACCGGTTCTGGCGCGCTGTCGGCACGATCGCCTGGCATGAACTTGCGCTGGCGCTAACCCTGACAGGCCTTGGTATTGCCTCGCTTCAAGCAGAAAATCCGTTTGCATTTGGTACTTTTGCGCTGCTGTTCCTGGCGCGCATTTCGGCCAAACTTAATCTGTTTCTGGGCGTGCCGCGGATCAATACGCAATTCCTGCCCCGCCCCTTGTCGCATCTGCCCAGCCACTTTCGCTTTGGTCGGATCACGGCGTTTTTTCCGATTTCGGTCTCGGCGCTGACGGTCCTTTCGGCGTTGCTGCTGGAACGGGTGATCAACGCCGATCATCCCGGATTGTCGGTAGGCTATGCCCTGCTGACCTGTCTGTGCCTGCTTGCGCTGCTTGAGCACTGGTTCATGGTGCTGCCGCTGCCGGATGAAAAACTGTGGCGCTGGATGTTGCCAGCCCAAAAAGATCAATCATTGAAACCGCAAAAAGACTAACTCGAGGACGCCAATGGACTTTGACCAGCTATTCCGCAGCCAGCTCGATACCCTCAAAGCCGAAGGAAACTACCGTACTTTTGCCGAACTGGAACGCAAACGCGGTGCCTTCCCGCGGGCGGCCAACCACAAGGATGGTGAGGTAACGGACATCACCGTGTGGTGTTCGAACGATTATCTTGGCATGGGCCAGCACCCCGATGTCGTGCAGGCAATGGTTGATTGCGTGCAGGCCTGTGGGACGGGTGCCGGGGGCACGCGCAACATTTCAGGCACCAATCACAACCATCTGCTGCTTGAGGCGGAACTGGCCGATCTGCACGGCAAGGACGCGGCCTTGCTGTTCACATCGGGCTATGTGTCGAACTGGGCCGCGCTTTCGACATTGGGCAGCCGCATTCCGAATGTGGTCATCCTTTCAGATGCAGGAAATCACGCCAGCATGATCGAGGGTGTGCGGCATTCGCGGGCCGACAAAGTGATCTGGAAACACAATGACTGGCGCGATCTGGACCGCAAGCTGGCCGCCGTCGGCGACCGGCCCAAGATCGTCGCGTTTGAATCGGTTTATTCAATGGATGGCGATATTTCCCCGATCAAGGAAATTGTCGCTGTTGCCAAGGCACATGGCGCAATGACCTATATCGACGAAGTTCATGCAGTGGGCATGTATGGCGCACGCGGTGGCGGTGTGACAGAACGCGAAGGGCTGGCCGATCAGGTCGACCTGATTGAAGGCACGTTGGGTAAGGCTTACGGTGTGGTCGGCGGTTATATCACCGGATCTGCCGCCATGTGTGATTTCATCCGCAGCTTTGCGTCCGGCTTTATCTTTACCACCGCACTGCCTCCGGCCGTGGCGGCAGCGGCTACTGCCTCAATCCGCCATCTCAAGACCAGCCAGATCGAACGGCAACGGCAGCAGGAACAGGTCGCCAAGCTGCGATCCCGGCTGGACCGGCTGGGTATCCCGCATTTGGCAAATGAAAGTCACATCATCCCGGTGATGATCGGCGATCCGATCAAATGCCGGATGATCAGCGATATTCTGATGCGCGATTGGGGCATCTACGTGCAGCCGATCAATTATCCCACTGTGCCAAAAGGCACTGAACGGTTGCGGATAACCCCTTCACCGTTCCATTCCGATGCAGATATCGACCATCTGGCAACGGCATTGGCGACGCTGTGGCAGCGCTGTGCGTTGTCGCATGCCGTTGCCTGAAGCAAGGGGATCTCTCGGCAAGGAACACCAAGATCATCCGGCCTTGGCCCTGCAAGGATGCCCTGACGGCTGGCTACAAAGGTGGTACCGCTTTTGCGCAATAGCATGTCAGGCGCGTTTGGCGGTTTGGCCTTTCGGTGAAACTTTGCGCACGGCGTCAGCAATGTCGGCCGCCGTCAAACCGGCATCGGCGTACATCGCCGCAGGACTGGCTTGTTCGATGAACCGGTCCGGCAGCGTCAGCGTCCGCAGCCGCAACCCTTGATCCAGACCACCGGAATTTGCCAGATATTGCAACACCTGGGCTCCAAAGCCACCGGCGGCCCCCTGCTCTACGGTAAACACTGCCCCATGATGGCGGGCCAGCTGATCAATCAGCGCTGTATCCAGCGGCTTGGCAAACCGGGCATCGGCCACAGTCACCGACACCCCCTCTGACGCCAGAATTTCGGCGGCCAGCAGACATTCCGCCAGATGCGCACCAAAGCTTAGCAGGGCCACATCGGTACCTTCGCGCAGCACCCGGCCCTTGCCAATAGGCAACACCTGACCGAACTCGGGCATCTGAACTCCTGACCCTTCACCCCTCGGATAGCGAAAGGATATCGGCCCGGCATCATAGGCGGCGGCCGTCGCCACCATATGAACCAACTCTGCCTCGTCCCCTGCCGCCATCACGACGAAACCCGGCAGGTTGGCCAGATAGCTTACGTCAAACGCCCCGGCATGGGTGGCACCATCGGCCCCGACCAGCCCGGCCCGGTCAATCGCAAAGCGCACCGGCAGCGACTGCAATGCCACGTCATGCACAATCTGGTCATAGCCGCGCTGAAGGAACGTGGAATAAATCGCCACAAAGGGTTTCAACCCCGACGCCGCCATGCCCGCAGCAAAAGTCACGCCATGCTGTTCGGCAATGCCGACATCAAACACCCGGTCGGGAAACCGCTCTGCCATCATGTCAAGCCCGGTTCCGGATGGCATTGCCGCCGTGATCGCGACGATTTTGCTGTCACGCGAAGCCGCATCGGCCAGGGCCTGACCGAAGACCGAGGTATAGGCGGGGGCATTGGATTTCGATTTAGCCTGGGCACCGGACACCACATCGAACTTTGCCACACCGTGGTACTTGTCGGCTGAACTTTCCGCCGGGGCATAACCCTTGCCCTTGACTGTCACTGCATGGATCAGAACCGGCCCTGTTGACCGGGTTTTCGCTGCCCGCAGCGTGGCCAGCAGCCCCGGCACATCATGCCCGTCGATCGGGCCGATATAGCTGAACCCCAATTCCTCAAACATCGTCCCGCCGCCCGGCATACCGGTCACCAGCGCCCTTGCCCGCCTTGCACTGTCACGCAAAGGGCCGGGCAAAGCCGCCTCGAACCCTTCGGCCATCGACCGCAGGGCGGCAAAAGGGGCATGGGCCGACAGTCCGTTCAGATATTTGTTCAAGGCCCCGACCGGGGGGGCAATCGACATGTCATTGTCATTCAGAATCACGAACAACCGCTTGCCCAGATGGCCTGCGGCATTCATCGCCTCATAGGCCATACCGGCGGTAATTGCGCCATCCCCGATCACTGCGATGGCGTCTCCGGTTGGTTGCCCCATGTCACGACCAACCGTAAAACCAAGGGCTGCAGAAATGCTGGTGGAACTATGGGCTGCGCCAAACGGGTCATAGACGGACTCTGACCGTTTGGTAAAACCGGAAAGTCCGCCACCTTGCCGCAGGCTGCGCATCTGTGCCCGACGTTCGGTCAGGATCTTGTGCGGATAGCACTGATGTCCGACATCCCAGATCAGCTTATCTATCGGTGTGTTGAAAACGGCATGAATGGCCACCGTCAGCTCAACCACCCCCAATGACGACCCCAGATGACCTCCGGTTTCCGACACCACTGAAATCACTTCAGCCCGAAGTTCGTCGGCCAATTGCGCCAGGTCCAAATCGGTCATCGCACGCAGGTCAGCGGGCGAGGTGACCCTATCCAGAACCGGTGTTGCAGGACGCATGATCTTACCCCGTCATAACCTAACACTCATGTGAAAAAAGAAGGTGCCGGGTGGGTTACACTCGGCACCAGGTCCCTGTTGCCAACAGGAAGGGAACCGGGCTGTAGATCGCCCTGGCCCGGACCGGCATCTGGTCCGAACGTCGTAGCAGACCGGGCCAGCAATGTGCCACTCGGCCTGCCGGATCCGTCATGTGAAATCGGTCACAGGCCGGATAATTTCCAAAGCACCATAGGGCGATGGAGCCTCTTTGCTTTGCTGGGGCAACAGGCAACTGATGCCAAGCAGCACCAAGTATACCCCGATCAGCGCCACAATGCCGGCGCCGGCAAGAAAAGCGCCCCAGACCATCTGTCCGAACACCCAGACCCGCAAGCGGATCACCGGACTCAGGTCTTCGAAATACTGTTCATCAGCCATGATTTTCCTTTCCTGCGATCTGTCACAGATCAGTTCAGCGGCGCATAGCCATGAACCTGTGCCCAGACAAACCAGTTGTCGACAACAGTGCCGGTCAGCAGAATTCCGATGCCCCCGGTAATCGGAACCAGCACCGCAAACCACCAGGCCCAACGGTGAATACCCTCCATCGTGGCGTTGAAACCCATCGTCCAGCGCCAGAACAAAGCCGCCCGTTCAGACGCCGTGCCCCGGTCAATAATCTGTTCTAACTCGCGGTCACCACCCAGACGGGTGACAGACAGAATGGTTGCTCCATGCATGGCAAACAGCAAGGCCGAGCCGTAAAGGAAGGCGATGCTCAGCGCATGGAACGGATT
>JANNSG010000113.1:0-10695 GCA_031402355.1 Pseudorhodobacter sp.
CGGACTAAAGGACACTGCCAATCCAGTTGATTCCGGTGGCAAAGTGCCAGTAATGATTGACTTGCCCTGGCCAATCAGCAAATGTCTGCCATCCAAAGCGGTTTGGAATTGATTCTGAAATGGCTTGGCAAACACCCCGTCACGGGGCGGGAATAACGGGAGGATTACAAATGAAATCCAGACTTTTCGCAGGTGTGGCTACACTTGCATTGGTATCGGGCGGCGCATTTGCGCAGGACCTGAAGTTTCCGGTAGGCGAAGGCGCCTTCAACTGGGACAGCTACAAAGCCTATGACGAGGCCACCAATCTGGACGGCCAGTCGATCACGATGTTTGGCCCATGGCGCGGCGAAGACCAGGTTCTTGTTGAAACCATGCTGGCCTATTTCACCGCCGCGTCCGGCGTTGCTGTAAGCTATTCGTCGTCGGAAAATTACGAACAGCAGATTGTCATTGATACGCAGGCAGGCAGCCCGCCTGACGTGGCGTTCCTGCCGCAGCCGGGCATCATCGGTGATTTGGCATCAAAGGGCTTTCTGTCGCCACTGGGTGCAGAAACCGAAGCATGGCTTGGTGAAAACTACGCCGCTGGCGCAAGCTGGGTTAGCCTTGGCACCTATGCCGGTGCTGATGGTGCGCCGACACTGTATGCGTTCCCCTACAAGATCGACGTGAAATCGCTGGTCTGGTATTCGCCAGATAACTTTGCGGATGCGGGCTATGAGATCCCAGCAACCATGGAAGACCTGAAAACGCTGACCGAAAAGATCGTCGCGGATGGCGGCACACCTTGGTGTATCGGTTTGGGTTCAGGCGGTGCAACTGGCTGGCCCGCGACGGATTGGGTCGAAGACATGATGCTGCGCACTCAGTCGCCAGACGTCTATGACAAATGGTACAAGCACGAAATTGCTTTTAATTCGCCCGAAGTTGTGGCTGCAATTGACGAATTCGGCTACTTTGCAAAGACGGATGCAAATGTTGCTGGCGGTGCCGGTGCAGTTGCATCAACAGACTTCCGCGACAGCCCCAAAGGTCTGTTCTCGTCACCGCCCCAGTGTTACATGCACCATCAGGCGTCGTTCATTCCATCCTTCTTCCCTGAAGGCACGGAACTGGGCACCGATGCGGACTTCTTCTATATGCCAGCTTACGCAGGCAAAGACCTTGGCAAGCCGGTTTTGGGTGCAGGCACGCTTGCCTTCATCACCAAGGATGGCGAAGGTGCGCGCGCGTTCATCGAATGGCTGAAGACGCCAATCGCGCATGAAATCTGGATGGCAGGTTCGGGCTTCCTGACACCGCTAAAGTCGGCCAATGTCGAACTTTACGGATCTGCAGCAGCCAAAAAGCAGGGTGAAATTCTGCTGAACGCTACAACCTTCCGTTTCGATGGGTCGGATCTGATGAACCCAGCTGTTGGTGCAGGCACGTTCTGGACTGGCATGGTTGATTACGTCGGTGGCAAAACGGCCCAAGAAGTGGCTGACGGTATTGAGGCTGGCTGGCCTAAGTAAGTCTTAAATTCTACGGGCAGGCGCGGATATTTTGCGCGCCTGCCTGCTCTATTTCGGTTCAGGTCTTGGGAGGGGCAAATGAATCCAGCAATTCAGGCTTTGCTGACGATTGTTATCGGCGTGGGTGGGTGTATCGGGTATTTTTTCCTGTCCAACCTGTTCCTCGATAAGGTGCTTTTTCCTATCAGCGGACCAAACATCGGCCGCAATATTAACCGCGCCAATATGGTCCGGCCGTGGTTGTTCCTGTTTCCCGCTTTGGTTCTGCTTGGCCTGTATCTGGCCTATCCGGTGTTCGCGACCTTGTGGCTGTCCTTCACGCAAGACGCCGCCGGCAACACCCGCGAATTTGTCGGGTTGCAGAACTATTCCACCATGTTTGGCGAAAGCAAATTCTGGGAATCCATGACCAACAATATGCTGTGGTTGATCGTGGTGCCCGCGATGTCCACCGCTTTTGGATTGCTGGCAGCACAGCTGACCGACCGCATCTGGTGGGGCAATATTGCGAAATCGTTGATTTTCATGCCGATGGCAATTTCCTTTGTCGGCGCATCGGTGATCTGGAAACTGATCTATGACACGCGCCCGATAGAGCAGGCACAAATCGGGTTGCTGAACGCACTCTGGTTGAAACTCGGCGGTGGGTTCTGGTCGGTGCTGGTGGTGCAAATTCTGCCTGCAATAACGCTTGCCGTGATCATTCTTGGCCTGCTTTGGGCGCTGTGGTCACTTTTGAAACCCATCACGCGGGGGGCTGTGGGCGGGCTTGGAATGCTGCTGGCGCGGGCCGCGGGTGTATTGATCTGCGCCTTTCTGGCCTATTCCTTGTCAACCTGGCTTGCCGGTGTTTTCACAACCGACCTTCCTTACGGCAAAGAACAAACCTGGCTGACAACGAAATTCTGGAACAACTTCTTCCTGATGATCGTGCTGGTATGGATACAAACCGGCTTTGCCATGGTCATTATTTCGGGTGCGCTGCGCGGTGTGCCGGAGGAAACCATCGAGGCGGCAATTCTGGACGGCGCAAACCCGTTTCAGGTGTTCTTCCAGATTAAGATACCGCAAGTCATGACAACGATTGTGGTGGTCTGGACCACGATCACCATCACGGTGCTGAAGGTGTTCGATATCGTTCTGGCGATGACCAATGGCCAGTGGGAAACCCAAGTGCTGGCGAACTACATGTTCGACAAGCTGTTCCGCGCCAATGACTGGGGCGTCGGGTCTGCAAGTGCCATGATAATCATGTTGCTGGTGATGCCGATCCTGATCTGGAACGTTTACAACGTTCGCAAAGAAATGCGCTGAGGGGGCCTGAGCATGGACAATATCGTAGGCAAAAAATCCTCGCTGACATGGGCCGTGCACATCTCGGTGCTGTTGCTGGTGGCGCTATGGGTGCTGCCGACATTCGGGTTGCTGGTGTCATCGTTCCGGTCGGGGGATCAGATTTCCACCTCCGGCTGGTGGCGCGCACTTTCAACGCAGGAACAAGCGTTGCCCGCCATTCGGGTGGAAGGTGACGAGGCGACAAAGGACGGTGGTTTTGCCATTGAAGGCCAATTGTTTGAAAATGCGGGCACGGCGGTAAGCCGCTGGGGCACAAGTTCGAAAGAGACAACCAAATACGCGGCAGGTGAGGCGGCAACTTTGGAAGGTGGCCAAACCCTGATTGTGCAGGCGGATGGCAGCTATACCCTGTCGTCGCCCACGACGATGGCCGATGTGCGCCCACCGCGGATTTTTGCGACAGCATCGACACCACCGGAATTTACGGTGAACAATTACAACAATATTTTGTTCAACCCGAGCGCCGGGCAATCGGTGGGGCAGGCGTTCCTGAATACGATGACAGTGGCGATACCGGCCACGATCATACCCATTCTGATTGCGGCGTTTGCGGCCTATGCCTTGGCTTGGATGGATTTTCCGGGGCGGGCTTTGTTGGTGGCGGCGGTTGTCGGCCTGTTGGTGGTGCCGTTGCAACTGGCGCTTATTCCGCTGCTGCAGTTCCACAATGCGATTGGCATCGGCAAAGGCTATCTCGGCATCTGGATGGCGCATACTGGGTTTGGCTTGCCGCTCGCGATCTACCTTCTGCGCAACTACATGGTGGGCTTGCCAAAGGACATTATCGAAAACGCCAAGGTTGACGGTGCGACCGATTTCCAGATTTTCACCAAGATCATCCTGCCGCTGTCTTTCCCGGCGCTGGCATCCTTCGCGATTTTCCAGTTTCTCTGGACATGGAACGACCTGCTGGTCGCCCTTGTGTTCCTTGGCACCGGTGACGACCAATTGGTGCTGACCGGCAGTCTGGTCAACCTGATGGGGTCGCGCGGCGGCGATTGGGAAATTCTTTCGGCCTCGGCCTTTGTATCCATCGCGGTGCCGTTGGCGGTGTTCTTCATCATGCAGAAATATCTGGTGCGCGGGTTGCTGTCGGGGTCGGTGAAGTGAGCAAGATGGAACGCGACGGCAGGTCCATTCTGGCAGCTGATCCCGATTGGTGGCGCGGGGCGGTGATCTATCAGATCTATCCGCGCAGCTATCAAGACAGCAACGGTGACGGGGTTGGCGATCTGGCGGGCATTGTGCAGCGTTTGCCGCATATCGCCAGCCTCGGCGCAGATGCAATCTGGATCAGCCCGTTCTTCACATCGCCGATGAAGGATTTCGGCTATGATGTGTCGGATTACTGCGATGTCGATCCGATGTTTGGCAGTTTGGCTGATTTCGATGCCGTGGTAGCAAAGGCCCATGACCTTGGCCTACGGGTGATGATTGATCTGGTGCTGTCGCATACGTCTGATCAGCATCCGTGGTTTATCGAGTCCCGCAAAAACCGCGCCAATACAAAGGCGGATTGGTTTGTTTGGGCTGAACCCAAGGGCGACGGCACGCCGCCTAACAACTGGCTTTCCATCTTTGGCGGCTCGGCCTGGGAATGGGATGGGCGGCGTGAACAGTATTATCTGCACAACTTCCTGACCTCGCAGCCCGACCTCAACTTCCACTGCGACGCGGTGCAGGATGCGTTACTGGATGTGGCGCGGTTCTGGCTGAAACGCGGGGTCGATGGCTTTCGGCTGGATACCATCAACTTCTACATCGCCGACAAATACCTGCGCGATAACCCGCCATTGCCAAAGGAATTGCGCAACAACTCCATTGCGCCAAGCGTGAACCCATACAATCACCAACTTCATCTGTTCGACAAGAACCAGCCGGAAAACATTGAATTCCTTCGCAAATTCCGCGCCGTGCTGACCCCCTACAATGCTGCCGCTGTCGGCGAAGTGGGCGATGCGCAGCGGGGGCTGGAGATCATGGCCGAATACACATCCGGCGGCGACAAGGTTCAGATGTGCTACCCGTTCGAGATGCTGCAACCAACCCGGCTTACGGCGGCCGCACTGGTTGACACCTTCGCACGGATGGCCGCCGTCGCCCCAGACGCGTGGCCTTGCTGGGCCTACAGCAACCACGATGTTATTCGCCACACAACCCGCTGGAACCTGTCGGATCAAGCCGCCAAGACCTATGCGGCGCTGCTGATGTGTCTGCGCGGTTCTATCTGCCTTTATCAGGGCGAAGAACTGGGCCTGCCCGAAGCCGACATCGCGTTCGAAGATCTACAAGATCCTTACGGCATTCAGTTCTGGCCTGAATTCAAAGGCCGCGATGGCTGCCGCACGCCGATGATCTGGGATACCGACAATAGCAATGGCGGCTTTTCAACCGGCAAGCCATGGTTGCCTGTCACGTCATCGCATCTTGGGATGTCTGTCGCGGCACAAACGGCAGACCCGATGTCGATGTTGGCACATTACCGCGCAGCCCTTAGCATGCGCCGCGCGCATTCAACCCTGCGGACGGGCGAGATGACACCACCCATTGCAATGGGTGATCTGGCCCTATTCGAACGCCACGGTGACGAAACCATTCTTTGTGCCTTTAACCTTGGCAATACGACTTTGAGATTTGATCTGCCGGGGGGAGCTTGGCAGGCACTGGGAACGGAAATTGGTGGACAACCCATTTCAGCCGACAGGCACATGACGCTTTCGCCATGGCAGTTCTGTCTGGCCCTTAAAAACTGACGGGAGGGGAACGTTATGGCCGGCCTTAAACTGACCAATGTTGAAAAAGCCTATGGCGAGGTAAAGGTTCTGTCGAACATCAACCTTGATATTACGGCGGGCGAGTTGATCGTGTTCGTCGGCCCCTCGGGTTGCGGCAAATCCACCCTTCTGCGGATGATTGCAGGGTTGGAGCGGATCACCGGCGGTACGCTGGAAATTGACAAACGCGTGGTCAATGATGTGCCGCCCGCACAGCGCGGCATTGCCATGGTGTTCCAATCCTATGCGCTTTATCCGCACATGACGGTACGCGATAACATGTCGTTTGCCCTGAAAATTGCCAAAAAATCAGCCACCGAAATTTCGGCTGCCATCGACAAGGCGGCGCGCATCTTGCAGCTTACGCCGTATCTGGACCGTCTGCCAAAGGCGCTGTCGGGCGGGCAACGCCAGCGGGTGGCTATTGGCCGTTCCATTGTGCGCGACCCGAAGGTGTATCTGTTCGACGAACCCCTGTCCAACCTCGACGCCGCCTTGCGCGTAGCGACGCGGTTGGAAATTGCCCAGCTGAAAGAGGCGATGCCAGATCGCACGATGATTTACGTGACCCACGATCAGGTTGAAGCCATGACACTGGCCAGCCGCATTGTGGTGCTGGCGGGCGGCGGGATCAGCCAAGTGGGTAGCCCGTTGGAGCTGTATGAGCGCCCCGAAAATGATTTCGTCGCCCAATTCATCGGATCACCCGCGATGAACCTGATGGACGGCGTTGTCACCGAAACCGGCGCGCAAACTACTGTCAAGCTGGACCACGGCGGTATCGCGCATGCCGCTATCCCTACGACCGCTGCCGACAAGGGGTTGCGCGTGCGTCTTGGCGTCCGGCCGGAGGATTTTCTGGAAACCACGGGCGACGCGATTTTCACAGGTGAGGTGGAGATCACCGAAGCGCTTGGCGAAGTGACGCTTTTGTATTTCAAAAAGCAGGCCGAAGGTGCGCAAGTGGTGGCCAAACTGCCGGGTATTCATTCCGATCTGCGCCGCAAAGTGGTGAAACTTGGCGCTGATCCGAAGAAGATTCACCTGTTCAGCAAGGGCAAATCGCTGCTTTATCGCTAAGCACTTGGTTGACACTCGGCCTGCCGGGGCGCAGACCGGGTATTATTGCCGCTCTGCGGCCTGATCATAGGAGTGAAAGCCATGGCAAAAGGCCAGATGCGCTCAAACAAAGAAGTCAAAAAGCCCAAGAAAGACAAGACCAAGCCTGGCACTGCCGCTGGATCAACTGCGGCTGGTGCATCCATGGGCGCACGCTTTGCTGCCGCCGCTGACAAGGGCAAGGGCGACAAAGGCTAATATTGGTAAGGGGTTTGGCGGCGGATGTGTCGCCAGACCTGACTGTGCCGTCGCGGGCGTGCATGTCCTGCATGCGATGCTGTTCTAACCTGACACTGTGTTAGGCCGGAGCCAGGGTTTGCTATGACAGACATCACCGATGATATGATCGCCGCCTATCAACGCGACGGCGCCGTATTGATCAAGAGCCTTTGGGCCGACCACGTCGATACCCTGCGCGAGGGCATCGAGCGCAACATGGCAAACCCATCCGAATATGCCGCCGAAAACCTGAAACCGGGCGAGGGCGGGCGGTTCTTTGATGATTACTGCAACTGGACCCGCATCCCTGAATTTGAGACTGTGATCCGTAAGTCTGACGTGGCCGATGTGGCCGCGAAACTGATGGGTTCTGACTATGTGCAATTGTTCCACGACCATGTTCTGGTCAAGGAACCCGGAACATCCAAACCCACCCCGTGGCATCAGGATCAGCCCTATTACTTTGTCGAGGGCCGCCAGAACGTCAGCTTCTGGTCCCCACTGGACCCTGTCCGCGAAGCGAGTTTGCGCTGCGTTGCGGGATCGCATCTGTGGCCGCGCGAAGTGCTGCCAACCCGTTGGGTGGCGGAGACCAGCTTTTACCCCGATCCCGATCTTTACATGCCCGTGCCAGACCCAGATGCCGAAGGCATGACCGTGCTGGAATGGCAGATGGAACCGGGTGATGCTGTGGCGTTCAACTACCGCACCCTGCACGGCGCGCGCGGCAATAACGCGGGCACAAGGCGGCGGGCGTTTTCGTTGCGCCTAGTGGGGGATGATATGCGCTATGTGGAACGGCCAGGGCGCACATCGCCGCCCTTTCCGGGGCACGGCATGCAGGAAGGACAGCGGTTGCGCGAGGATTGGTTCCCGGTGCTGCGCAGTTAGATCAGCGCGACCCAAGCCCGCGCAATAGCAAGCCCCGCCGCATCAGATGTAATCCCTCGTGTCTGGGCAAGGGCAGGGTAGGCTTTGCACCATCCCGGCTGTCTTGCCTCTACAATATCGGGAAACTCGCGTGTCCAGTCAGCCACCACCGATCGGTTGGCTTCAAAATGAAACTGCATGCCGTACGTGGCGCGACCGATGCGAAACGCCTGTTGCGGTGCGATAGCGGTTTTGGCCAGCAGCACCGCTTCTTGGGGCAGGGTGAAGGTATCGGTGTGAAATTCAAAGATCGGAAATGTCGTGGGCAGGTGCCCCATAACCGGATCAATATGGCCAAGATCAGTCAGTGCCACATCACACCAGCCGAATTCAGACGCCGTGCCCAACTGGTTTTCGGCCCCGTAGGCCCTTGCCAAAATTTGCGATCCCAAACAAATACCCAGAACCGCGCGGCCCTGATCTGTCATGTCCCGCATAAGGGCAGCAATCAGGGGCAAATAGGGATGATCTTCGTCATCAAGGGCAGATTGCTCGCCCCCCATGACCACCAATGCGTCATAGCCGTCTTGCACGTCCGGCAGTGCATCCCCCTGAAACACTTTATAAACATCAACCCGCGCACCGGCTTCATGCAGGGCCACGCCGACTTGGCCATGATGGGTCACCTTGGTATTTTCGATGATCGCAACGCGCATTGGCACCTCGGCAGTTTTCCTAAGCTCACCATGCCTCGGTGCGGCGCGCAACCCCGGTTTTGCCCTTGCCAATCTGCCCGGCCCATGAAACAGGGAACCGCCAAACGAACCCGTCCAAGGAGTGACCCATGGAGATTCGCGAGGCTTTGACCTTCGATGATGTGCTGCTTGTTCCCGCTGCCAGTTCCGTGCTGCCAGCAATGGCGGATACATCAACCTTCGTCACAAAATCCATCCGCATGAATATTCCCCTGCTGTCGTCGGCAATGGATACCGTCACCGAGGCGCGCATGGCGATTGCTATGGCCCAGGCGGGCGGCATCGGGGTCATTCACCGCAATCTGGACCTTGAAGCACAAGCAAACGAAGTGCGCCGGGTCAAGCGTTTCGAGAGCGGCATCGTCTATGCGCCGATCACTCTGACACCGAACCAGACGCTGGCCGACGCCAAGGCCCTGCAAGAGCGCTATAATGTGACCGGCTTTCCCGTGGTGGATGAGGCTGGCCGCGTGGTGGGCATTGTGACCAACCGCGATATGCGCTTTGCGTCCGATGACCGCACACCGGTATCTGTGATGATGACCACCAACAATCTGGCCGTGCTGCAGGAACCGGCTGACCGCGACACTGCGATTTCTCTGATGAAGGCGCGGCGCATCGAAAAGTTGCTGATCACCGATGGCGCGGGCAAGCTGACCGGGCTCTTGACCCTGAAAGACACGGAGCAATCGGTGCTGAACCCGCATGCCTGCAAAGATGCGCTTGGCCGTCTGCGGGTGGCTGCGGCATCCACAGTGGGCGATGCGGGGTTTGAACGATCCCGCGCGCTGATCGACGCAGGCGTAGATATGGTGGTGATTGATACCGCACACGGGCATTCCGAAGGTGTGGCGCGGGCGGTGGAACGCATCAAGGCATTGTCGAACGCGGTGCAGGTGGTGGCGGGCAATGTGGCAACCGCTGCGGCCACGCGCGCGTTGATTGATGCAGGCGCCGATGCGGTCAAGGTGGGCATCGGGCCGGGGTCGATCTGCACCACGCGCATTGTGGCGGGCGTCGGCGTGCCGCAACTGACAGCAATCATGGATGCCGCGGGTGCAGCCGGTGACATCCCTGTCATCGCTGACGGCGGCATCAAGTATTCCGGCGATTTTGCCAAGGCCATCGCGGCCGGGGCATCTTGTGCCATGGTCGGGTCTGCCATTGCGGGCACCGACGAATCCCCTGGTGAAGTCATTCTTTATCAAGGCAGAAGCTTCAAAAGCTATCGCGGAATGGGCTCGCTTGGGGCCATGGCGCGCGGGTCTGCGGATCGGTATTTTCAGAAAGATGCGGCGTCCGATAAACTGGTACCCGAGGGCATCGAAGGGCAGGTCCCCTACAAAGGCTCTGCCGCCGCCGTGGTGCATCAATTGGTCGGCGGTTTGCGCGCCGCCATGGGTTATACCGGCAACGCGACGATTGCCGATATGCGGTCAAGCTGCACCTTTGTGCGCATAACCGGGGCAGGGCTGAAGGAAAGCCATGTGCACGACGTACAGATCACCCGTGAAAGCCCCAATTACCGGATCATGTGATGGTTATATTCCTCGATTACATAGTAACGCCTGTGGGTTGCAGCGCGTTGGTAATGTAGTGTGACACCTTCGGCCCGCATATCAGCTGCCATCGAAATATTGGACCGGGCACTGGCCGGTGCGTCGCTTGATCCTGCCTTGACCGCCTGGGGGCGGTCACATCGCTTTGCGGGTTCCGGCGACCGGGCTGCAATTCGTGATCTGGTTTTTGACGCGTGGCGGTGCAAGCGATCCTTCGCGGCACTCGGGGGGTCTGACACCGGACGCGGGCTGATGTTGGGGCGGCTGCGCAGCCTGGGACAAGAGACAGCGCCGATCTTCTCTGGGGCCCAGCATGCCCCGGCGCCGGTATCGGATGCTGACTTGCCGTATCTGCCCACAGACCTTGCATCCCTTGATTGCCCCAATTGGCTTGCGCCACGGCTTCGATTTAGCCTTGGTGCGCAGTTCGAACCTGTGATGCGGGCCTTGCAACATCGCGCGAAGGTCTTTCTGCGTGTCAATCTGGCCCGGATCACCCCGGCAGCTGCTGCAGCCATGCTTGCGG
>JANNSG010000114.1:0-27849 GCA_031402355.1 Pseudorhodobacter sp.
GCGCGGGCTTTGAGCGGCGTCAAGGGCAGATGGTGACGCTGCAGTGCGGCGGGAAACTTGTGCTGGTGCGGCAACATGTGTGGCGGTATATCGGGGTTCTACGCGGCTACTTTGCCAAGAGTCAGGGAAAGATATGAGCGCTTCAGCCCCCCTTCGCCAAACGATGCCCGCCGATATTCTGGCCCGCAAGGGCGGCGTGCCGTTGGTCTGTCTGACCGCCTATACCACGCCGATTGCGCGGCTGGTGGACGCGCATTGCGACATTATGTTGGTCGGCGATTCCGTGGGGATGGTGCTGCACGGGATGCCATCGACCCTGGGTGTGACAATGGAGATGATGATCCTGCATGGCCGTGCGGTGATGCGCGGGGCGGCTAAGGCCATGGTGGCGATTGATATGCCGTTTGGCAGCTATGAGGAAAGCCCGCGCCACGCGTTTCGCAATGCCAGCCGGTTGATGGCGGAAACCGGGGCGGCGGCGGTGAAGCTGGAGGGTGGCCAGCATATGGCGGAGACGATTGCGTTTTTGGTGGCGCGCGGGGTGCCGGTGATGGCGCATGTGGGGCTGACGCCGCAATCGGTGAACACTTTGGGTGGGTATAAGGTGCAGGGACGCGATGCGGACGGCGCGCGCGTGATGCTGGACGCCGAGGCGGTGGCAGCGGCGGGGGCGTTTTCGGTTGTGTTGGAAAAGGTGCCGGAAGGGTTGGCGGCACGGATTACGCAAGCGATTGCTATTCCGACGATTGGCATTGGGGCGGGCGTGCGGTGCGACGGGCAGATTTTGGTGGTGGATGATATGCTGGGGCAGTTCACGGCGTTTAAGCCGAAATTCGTCAAGCGCTTTGGCGAATTGGGGGCGGCGGCTGATACGGCGATTGCGGATTATGCCACAGCGGTGCGGGCGCGGGAATTTCCGGGGGCCGAGCATACATTTGCCGATGTGGCGACGGGTGCCAAGCCTTGACCGTTATTTTGCGGACGGTGGCCGAATTGCGCGCAGTTGTGCGCGGATGGAAAGCGGCGGGCGAATTGGTGGGCGTGGTGCCGACCATGGGCGCGCTGCATGACGGGCATCTAAGCCTTGTGCGAGCGGCAAAGGCGGAATGCGAGCGGGTGGTGGTGACGATTTTCGTCAATCCCTTGCAGTTCAACAACCCCGAGGATTTGAAGAAATACCCCCGCACGTTGGAAGCGGATGCGGTGCTGTTGGAAACGGTGGGAGTGGATGTGATTTTCGCGCCCTCGCCGGAGGAGGTTTATCCCGATGGGTTTGCCACCACGGTGACGGTGACGGGGGTATCGCAGCCTTTGGAAGGGGCTTTGCGGCCCGGACATTTTGAAGGTGTGGCGACGGTGGTGGCAAAACTGTTCGGTATGACCATGGCCGACCGGGGCTATTTTGGCCAAAAGGACTGGCAGCAGTTGCAGGTTGTGACACGCCTTGTGCGCGATCTGAACGTGCCGATCTGGATTGTCGGCTGCGAGACGATCCGCGAGGACGATGGGCTTGCGATGTCGTCGCGCAATGCGCGGCTGGACGGCGCGGCGCGGGCAAAGGCACCCGTGCTGTTTGCGGCGATGAGCCGGGCGGTGGCCGATATTCGCGCTGGGCAATCGGACCGGATGGCAATCCGCGAGGCGGCGGAAGCGGTGCGCGGTGCTGGGTTTGACCGGGTGGAATACATCGAGTTGCGCGATGCGGGCACCTTGATGCCATCAGACGACCCGACGCGGCCCCGGCGGATGCTGGCGGCGGCCTGGCTTGGCGGTGTGCGGTTGATTGATAATATCGCGGTGTGAGGGCTGGGCGCGAAAAATCTTCGTACGAAGATTTTTCAGTGGGGCGCTGCCCCACACCCCGGGATATTTGAGCCAAGATGAAAGCAAAGAGCAGCGTGCGGCGCTGGTTTTTGTGACTGTTTTTAGGTGGCTGTTTTTAGGTGACTGGGGGGATGTAATTTGCCATTACTTTACCCAACTCTACACCAACGGACAGTAGCGAGGGTAACATGGCCGATTTCGAGACGCAGATCAAAGACAGTCAGGCACAAGTGGCTGAGGCGCAGGCCAAAATTTCGGCGGTGACGGGCCGGATCGAGGCGGCGCGCGCGAAGATTGAAGCGGGCGAGGCGGCGATTTATGTGGAAAACGCCACGCTGGAAGATGTGCATAAGCATACCGACCTGATGAACGCCAATATTGCCGAGCTTATCATGGGCTTGGACGATGTGACGGCGGGGTTTTCCAAAGATTTCGACGAGATGCGGTCGAAGACGGGGATGGAAAGTTTCATAGGCATTTTCTCGGATGCGAAGTCGGAATCGATGCGGCAGGAACGACTGCGCGGCGCCTCGATTGACGACAAGTTGCAGGATCTGATCGCGAAGTCGGATGTGATTGTGCGGCTGTTGCAGGGGCAGTTGGACCTGCTGAACGATCAGAAGGGCAAGGTTGAGGGCAACCTGACCAGCACGCTGAGCGAGCGGGAAGATACCGTTGGGGGCCTTGAGGCCGTGCGGGCGGAAATTCTGGGGATGGACCCGAAGATCATTGAGTTGGAGGGGAAGATTTCGGTCGAGCAGGATGCGGCGGCGCGCACGAAGTTGGAATCCGAATTGGCGGCGATCAACACGCGGTATAATGCGTTGGTGCAGGACGAACAGGTGAAGCTGGCGAAATCCCAGACGCTGGAGCGGTATATCGAGAAGGGCAAGACCTGGATGGATAGTCTGCAGAACCAAGCGGCGACGCAGATGGTTTTGATTAACAAATTGCAGACCGATACCAAGCAGCGGGTGGTGTTGTATGACGCTTTGACCAGCAGCTTGAAGACGGCGCAGCAGCAGGATGTGGCGCATAGGATCAACGAAATCGGTGTGAAAACCGACCAGGAGGCGCAGGCGGCAATGGCGGCGATTGGGGCGGCCACCAATGACAAGATGGCCGATATGCTGGAAAGCCACGAGGGCCATATGGTGTTTGCGCGGGCGATACTGGAGCAAAAGGCCAAGGCGGATGAACGCTTTGCGCGGCGGTTTGCGGCTATTGTCGAGAAGCATGACAAGAACCAGTATGGACCATCGGAAAGCTAGCGCGGTGGACGACATCAAGCGCGGCTTGGTGATGATTGTGGTCCCAGTGGCCGTATTTCTGCTCGCACTCCTGCTGGGCTCTAGCGATGCGCAGGTCGTCAAAGGTTTGGGGGCACTTCTCTACATCAGCGTCAGCTTTGTAGGTTCTTTTTCCATCCTGATTGGGATCATCTATATCTTGATCGGAGCGTTCTCATCGCTGAAGCGGCGTTTTACTGCATGGAAACCAGATGCCTGAAACGACCCTCACCGATGACCATGCCGAATTGCTCGATACCGCCATCGTGCGGCGGTATTTTGCGAAGTTCGAGGCGATCACCGGCTATCTGCCCCGCGTGGCGGCGGAGTTGGAGGTTGAGGGGCGGATCAACCGGACGGAAGCGCGGATTTTGGGCGGCTATGTGGCGCAGATTGCGGCGACGTTTCGGGCGCTGTCTTACAAGTATCTGATGACGGGGCAGGCAGAGGGCACCATTGCCGGGCATCCGACGTTTGACCGGCATGAAAGCGGCTTTCCTGTGGCGCAGGAATTGATGGTGATGGCCAATGATGCGCTGCAGGCGGAAAAGCATCTGGCGGGCATGGCGTCGGAGGCGGAGTTGAAAGACCGGATGGTTCGGTCAATCGTAGGGGACCTCGCGATCCCCACAAAGCTACAATTTTCGCTGTCGCAGCGGCTGTATTATGAGGCTTTGCGGGCGGGGGGTCTCTTTTGGGCGCGGAATGACCCCGAGGCGCAGTGGATATCCGAAGATGCCGGGCGGCGGCGGTTTTTACTGCATTGGGCGGTGTATGACACGCAGTTGAACTTGCCCGTCGTGTATCTGATGGATCTGGACGATACCGGCACCGACCCTTTGCCGAAAAGCAACCGGCGTTGGCCGGAGGTGCAGGCGCATTTGATGGCGCAAAGCCTGGCGGGGTTGAAGCTGCTGACGATTGCCCAAGGGTTTGACAAGGATTTTGGTGACCTGCACCCCAAACGGCTGCGGCGCATTCACTTGGGGCCGATGTATTCGCATAGCTTCACGCTGCAATCGGGGCCGATTTCTGACGTTCTGGCCACCGCGCGCGCCCCTGCGGGGGAAGATTGGGCGCTGGTCTGGACGGTGGAAGATCTGGTGTCCGACCGGGTGGAAATGGTCAAGGACGGCTGGTTTTCCGAGGTGGAGCGACAGATTTACCGGCTTGATCCGGTGGGCGGGCGGGGGGCAGATACCGGGGCCACCTCGACCGAGCGAATGGTTGTGCTGCCAGAGAAGCCCTATCAGGCCTTGGTGGAACTGAACCCGCCGGGGTTTCGCGATGTGCGGAAGTTTGTGGTGGGCGCGGGCGGGCGTGTGATTTCGGCGCGGTAGGTTCAGATTTGACGGAGTGGGCAAGACATGACGGGCAACCGCGATACGATGGAATTGAAGGAAGAGGCGATCCGCGTGCAATATGAGGCGGCGCTGGGGATGCTCGCGGGGTTCGACCATGCGCCACGGCTGGGCAAGGCGGTGGATGCGGCGACACCGGAGCGGTCTTCGGGCATTGGGGTGCGGCGCGCGTTTCGGTCGACAACTCCGGGGTTGGTGACGCAAAATACCGTGCGGCCCGGTGGGGTGAGGGTGATCGACCGGGTGCAATCGGGCGGTGATGGGTTGGTGTCGCCGGTGCAGGCGGCGGTTCTGCATGCCCTCCGGCGCGGGGTGGCGATTGCGCTGGCGATGGGGGGGACGTTTTCGGAAAGCTCGGGGTTGGTGGAGTTGAAGAAGGCCAATCTTGAGGCGCGGCTGGCGGAGGGGAAAAAGGCAGAGTTTTCGGAACTGCTGGCCGCAGAGGCGTTGGTGGTTTTGCACGTCTTTGCCAATGCAACGGCGTTTCTGTTGGCCCCGCATCTGGGGACGGTATCAGTAGAGGTTGGCACGGTGGATGAGGTGCTGACGGATAACGCGCCGTTGGCCCTGCAGGGCGCGCTGTGGGAATTGGATCAGGATATCTCGGTTCTGGCGACAGATGAGCCTCGGCTGGTGGCCACGGTGGCTGCGTTTTGTGAGGCGCTGATGAAGCGGGTGGCGGCGCGGGCGGAAGCGGCCCCGCGCGTTGGCGGGTTTTCGTCAGGGTCCTGGCGGGTGGAGGCGGATGCGCTGACGATTGCCGGGTTTGCGCCTGCGCGGGTGGCGAAGGGCACGGCGTTGAGCATGGCGTTCAAGAAGCCGACGGAGGTGATTGGAAACCACATTGCCAAGTATCAATCCATGCGGCTGGCGAAGATGCTGATGGCCTATGATTTTGATCGCAAGCTGAACCCGTTTGCGGAACTGGGCGGGTTTATCTTTACCTTCATGGGGGATGGCAAGCCCGGCACCGGGAAAACGACGCTGATCCAGATGATGGCGGGGTTGCTGGACGGGTATTGCAAGAACGCGGGCTATCCGTTCCGGTATCAGAACTTCTCGATTGATCAGATCGACAGCTATCAGGGCAAATCGGGGCAGAACGCGCAGGCCTTTGTGCAATCGGTGCTGGACCCTGCGGTGATTGGCTTTGGCACCATTGACGATATTGATCAGGTGGCGGGCAAGCGGGGCGACAGGCAATCAAGCGCTGGCCAGCAAGAGGTGACGGCGGTGTTCATGGGGGCCTTTGCGGGCGCGAATACCGTGGTGCGCGGCAATTGCACGTTTGGGATGTTTTCGAATTACCCCGAGAATGTGGATGACGCGTTGCGCCAACGGGCGGGCGCGCGGTTTTTGGTGGACGGGCCGATCAGCCGCGATGATTACATTGATATTCTGGCGCTGTTGTTGGGCAAGAACCACGCGATTCCACTGGGGGAGCATGAGTTGTATGCGTCTCAGGAGATCAAGAAGGCGGTGGCGGTGAGTTTTGCGTCGCACGGGCGGCCCAAGGAGGAGGGCTTGATCAAGGTTTGGGATCAGGTTTCTGTCGATGTGGGCTCGCTGGATACGATTGCTAAATTGGGGACCTATCTGAAGGCCATTCAGGTGGCCGATCCGCGCTTTACGGGCCGCGCGGTGAAAAACATCACCGATGCGGTGAAGGTGCGGGCGATGGATTTCGAATTGCCGGATGAATGGATGGAGCAGCCGGATTTGTTCCTGTTCAAGGGCTATGACGAAAAGCTGGCGATGATCCGGGGCATGGCGCAGCCGATTACGGTGGAGATGGTGGTGCAGGAAATCAACCGCTACGCGGATTCGGAGTTCCGCTATGCCGACAAGTCGGATGAGGTGGCGATTGAGGGGCTGGTGCGGGATATGGGGCGGATGGAGGAGGCAAGGCGCAGGTATGGGGAGGGGCGGTGATGGGAACGCCAATAGAGCATATCTACGTCTATCATGTTAATTGGAGTGATTTATCGACCCTGACTTTAGACGAGAAGGCGTCCCTTTCAATTCTTAGCTTTGTTGTGAGCGAGTTGAATGCGCTAAAGAGACTATCACTCTTTGCTATGTACGATCATGATGAGCATTCCACTGTTGCGCCTTCTATTGCCATACAAAGAAATCTTATCCTACGAACAACAACCGCCAAACTTTTTGAATTCCTCAGGTTTGTTGAGAAACAAATAGAAAAAAAGAAGCTTTCTGAAAGGCTACATCGTGTTTTCCAGAGCTTTGAGATAGAACTTGCTGAAATGCGTCTCGGATATGGTTTCAAAATTGCTGAACAGATCAGACATAAAATGGCCAATCACCTAGATTTTGCCGAGGCCGTCTTGAGCGTTGAAGCAATAGATCAAACGCTAGATTGCAGCTTCTATCTGACGGAAGCGAGTGGGAACAGCTATTATCCGATGGGCGACGAGATTGTCTTTTCATCAAGCATTCACAGAGCGTTGCAAGATAGCGAAGAAGGTATTTCTTTTCAAGACGCCCTAGATGCGTGGATTGCTTGGACACTGGCGCTTGCTGATGTGGCTGACAGGCTCCATTTGGAGATGTTCAAGGAGTTTGTTGAACCTATTTTTCCCAATCGTATGGCGCATCATCGTCCACAATGGTTGCCAGAAGATTTTGTCGCAAGTCATCCGGGCTTTAAGCTTCCCGTTTTTATAAGAGCCTCGAAATGAAACGCCTCATCGCCTCTGGCCTGATGTTTGGCAATCTGATCGAGGTGTCCTCGCCTGCCCTCATCGAACGCTATAACCGGGCGTTGAAGCATCTGACGGGCAAGCAGACCAAGCTCACCGATTTTCACATCGATATCTCGGGCTATTCGCCGGAGATTGGCGATGAGTTGAAGGATGATCTTTACCTTAACCCCAATGGCAACAACCGGCAGTTTATTTTGCTGACCACGGCGCAGAAGAGCGCGCCGTTGTTGAACATCAAATTTTCAACCTCGCGGGGGATTATTCGGCAGTTTATTGAGGGGAACGAGAGCCAGTTGTTCGCGTTGACCGCGCGGGATGCGGTGGCGGGGGAGTTGCAGAATTCGGTTTATGATGTGGATCAGCCTGCGAAGCTGTTTGATATCCGCCGGGTGACGGTGGAGGCGGATACCATTGGCGGGCATGTGGCGGATGCGGGCAAGCTGGCGGCGATGATTGAGCGGTTCCGCACCGAGCCGAACGGCTGGCGCGATGACGTGTTGATTGCGGAGATGATCGGGCTGGCGAAAAAGACCGGCGATGTGACACGGGTGCCGATTGATCTGCCGGCGATGGTGTTTGAGCAGGGGAATTACTGGACCTCGCTGTTTGGCGGGATTTATGTGTTCCGCACCTTGCCGCTACCGGGAGTGATATCGACGAATGCGCGCGCCAGTCTTGGCAAGCTGCCGGTCAAGGCGGTGCTGGATATGACGCAGCGCAACCATATTGCTGAATTTCTGGAGGTGAACCAGCTGGTTGAACCCATCGTGCAGGCACGCGGCATGGATGCGGCGGCTGTGCTGCGCCAGAAGATGGATTTCATTCTGGTCGATGCAGCGGATGCGCTGGGCCTTGATCTGGGGGCGGCCAGCCGCGTGGATTTGCGCAAGATTGCGCATCGGTTGGGGGCGGGGTTGCCGCAGGAATTCCTCGGGCTGGCGGCATTGCTGCGCTGGGTGGAGGGCGGCGGGGATTGGCCGCGCATCACATCTGAACATCCGGCGTATTTTTACACGCTGCGGGCAAAGCCGCATGCCGACCGCGATCTGGTGAATATGCTGCTGGCGGAACTGTCGCCGTTGGATGTGCGGCAGATGTATATCCTGCATAAGGAGTTGTTCTACGCCAGTTACGCCACATGGTCTGACCGCAAACGCGGCTATGTGGCGGATTTTCTGGAACGGGAATACAAGGTGGACAAGGACGGCGCGCGCGAGGCGTTGTTTGGGCCAGAGCCGGGGATGGACGAGGCAGCACGCCCAGAGCCTAAGCCTGCGCGGGATATAGGCGCGCTGGTGGGGCCTTGGGGGGCTTTGCGGAAGGATCGGCGATGAGTGCGATTTTGCGGCTTTTGGTGTTTGGCTTCCTCGCCTTGTCGGTGGTCTATGTGCTGGTATCGCTTTATTCGCGGTCGGTGCGGCGTGAAAAGCTGGAAAAAGCCTGGGATAGCGACCCCGCGCGCGAGGGGACTGCAACGGGCGACCGGGATGCCTATATCAAGGCAGGGATGGCAGCCTATGAGACGGGTCTTCGTAAAAAGCTGATCTGGCTGGTGTATGTGCTGCCAGCACTGGCGATGGGACTGATTATCTATTTTGTGAACTGGGATTAAGGGGCACGCGGCATGTGGAGATATATCAAATGGGGGTTTCGGATTACGCTCTTGCTGTTTGTGGTGGGGTTTTTCCATTACACGCTGCCGCAGCACGATATTGTGCGGATTGTTGGCACAGAGAACCGCCGCATTGACGTCGGTGTAAACTCGATTTTTTGGTCTCGCCCGGATGTTGGAATGGCCGAAGGCAATGCGTCGCGCGACGTCTTTTTCATCAATGCGATCTATCCGGATGGGTCGATCATGGACTATCGCAACGAAGATACTGGCTGGGGCTGGCCGCCATATTTTAAAATTGACACCTTCGCGCTTCAGACCAAGGCCAAAGAGATGATTTCGCCGTCCAGCGCGCCAACTTGGGTGTCAGTCACGCATTATGGATGGCGCAACGGACTATTTACAATCTTCCCGAATGCCGTCGAAGTAACCCGGGTAGACGGGCAGAATGCGCGCATCATCCCTTGGTTCAATATTGTTTTCTTTGTAGTACTGGGGTTTGTGCTGTTTATGCTGCGCCGGATGTGGATGCAGTTTCGCGAACGCACGATTGACCCGGTGGTGGCGAGCGCGGGTGAGACGTGGGATTCGGTGGATGCGACAGCAGACGCCGCGCGGGACCGGGCGAAAGGGATTTTCGGGCGGTTTATGGCGTGGTTGGGGACTTGGAGCGGCAAGGGGCGGTAAGGGTCTTGGGCGCGCCCCCGTTGCAAATGCTTGGGGGGTTTCACACCCCCCAAACCCCCTGTGGGATATTTGAGCCAAAATGAAAGTTTGGGCCCGGGGGGTTTAGCCCCTCAGCACCCCACCCGTGGCTTTGCCGACTTTTTCGATGATTTTTGTACTTATGGCTTCAATCTCGGCTTCGGTCAGGGTCTTGTCCTGCGGCTGCAAGCGGACGGTGATCGCGAGAGATTTCTTGCCGGCACCCATCTGTGCTTCGGCCTTGTCGCCAGTAAACTGATCAAAGACGCGGGCGGTTTCGATAAAGGTTTTGTCAGCACCAAGGGCGGCGTTGACGAGGGTTAGTGCCTCGGTATTGGCATCCACTACGAAGGCAAAATCGCGGTCGACCGCTTGCAGATCGCTGATGGTGAGGGCGGGTTTTGTGGGGGTTTTGGTTTTTGGCAGGGGCACGTTGGCGATTTGAATTGTGAAGGCAAGCGCGGGGCCTTTGATATCCATCGCAGTCAGGATGCGCGGGTGAACCTCACCGTAGGTGGCAAGGGTGTTCGGGCCAAGGGCGATCACGCCCGCGCGGCCGGGGTGGAACCAAGCGGGGGTTTTGCGGGTGATTTGGGTGCGCGCAGGGGCACCGATGGCGGCAAGCGTGGCCTCAGCGTCGGCTTTGGCGTCGTAAAGGTCCAGCGGGCGGCGCG
Source organism: Pseudorhodobacter sp. (assembly GCA_031402355.1). Classification (GTDB taxonomy): domain Bacteria; phylum Pseudomonadota; class Alphaproteobacteria; order Rhodobacterales; family Rhodobacteraceae; genus JACMNW01. Next base: position 10,189 of record JANNSG010000114.1, read on the forward strand.
AGGCGAAGGTATCGCGGGCGGCGCTGTGGCCTACTAGCAGGCCGGTGGCGTGCAGGGTTTGATCGCCGGGTTCGCCGCCATGGAAGACGGGGCCGACCTCAAACAACGCCATATCGGCGAAACCGCGGGCTTGGTTGCGGGCGGCGGCGCGCAGGAGGCCGGGCAGGAGGTCTGGGCGCAGGTGGGTCATTTCAGATGAAATGGGGTTATCGACGCGGGTGGCATCTGCGCCGCCGCCGAACAGGGCGGCATCGGCACCGTCGATGAAGCTGTAGGTGACGCATTCGTTGTAGCCAAGGGCGGCCAGCGTGCGGCGCGCTGTGCGTTCGCGGGTTTGCAGCGGGGTCAGGATAGGTTTTGGCACGCCGGTTTGGGTGCGCGGCAGCGGTTGGCCTTGCAGTTTCGACAGCGATGCAATGCGGGCGATTTCTTCGACCAGATCGGCCTCGCCCAGCACATCGGGGCGCCATGTGGGAGGGGTGGCTTGAGTGCCGTTCAGGGTGAAGCCGAGGGCGGTTAATGTTTCGCGCTGGGTGGATTCGGGTATGTCAAGGCCGACGAGGCTTGCCACGCGGGCGGGATCGAAGGTGTAGGCGCGGCTGGTGTTGGGGGTGGCGCCATCCATCGTGATGTCAGATGGCGTACCGCCGCAGAGGTCGAGGATCATTTGCGTTGCGGCCTCTAGCCCCGGTAGGGTGAAGGCCGGGTCGATGCCGCGTTCGAAGCGGTAGCGGGCATCGGAATTGATTTTGAGGGCGCGGCCGGTGGCGGCGGTGGTGATCGGGTCCCAGTAGGCGGATTCGAGGAACACATCGGTGGTGTCCGGGGTGCAGCCGGAGGAGTCCCCGCCCATGATGCCGGCGAGGCTTTCGGGGCCATTGTCATCAGAAATCAGGAGTTGGCCCGCGCCGATGGTGTAGGTTTTGCCGTCTAGCGCCAGCAGGGTTTCACCCCCGGCGGCCGCATGAATGCGCAGGTTGCCGTGGACCTTGGCAGCATCGAAGACGTGCAGCGGGCGGTTCAGGCCGTAGGTGAAGTAGTTGGTGATATCGACGAGGGCGGAAATGGGGCGCAGGCCAATGGCTTTCAAGCGGTCTTGCATCCATGCGGGCGACGCGCCGTTTTTGACGCCGCGAATGACGCGGCCTGCGAAGAGGGGGCAGGCTTTGGATTTAAGACCTTCGTCGATATACACGGTGATCGGGCTGGGGAATTGGCCGTTCACCGGGGTGGTGTTGAGCGGCTTCAAGGAGCCCAAGCCACGCGCGGCCAAATCGCGGGCGATGCCACGCACGCCAAGCGCATCGGGGCGGTTGGGGGTAATTTTGACATAGATCATCGGGTCGTTGAGGCCACGATAGTCGATGAACCGCATGCCCAAAGGTGCGTCGACGGGCAGGTCTATGATGCCGTCGTGATCATCCGACAGCATCAATTCACGTTCAGAACACAGCATGCCGTTGGATTCGACGCCGCGAATGACGCCCGGTTTCAGATCAACCCCAGTACCGGGCACATGGGTGCCAACAGGGGCGAAGACGCCGATCAGGCCGGTGCGGGCATTGGGTGCGCCGCAGACAACTTGCACTTCTTCGGATGCGGCATCAGGGCCGTTGGGCCATGTTTCTACCCGGCACAGGCGCAGGCGGTCTGCGTTGGGGTGCGGGGCTGCTTCGATCACGCGGGCTATGCGAAACGCGCCAAGGGTTTTCGCGGGGTCTTCGACGCCCTCTACTTCGTGCCCGACATCGGTCAAGGCATCTGTGATCTGATCGAGGCTTGCCGAGGTCGCAAGGTGATCGTGCAGCCAAGAGAGGGTGAATTTCATCGTGTAAGCCTACCGGAAACGTGTCTTTGCGGCTTAACCCAAACCGGGCAGAAGGGAAAGCGCATGTGCCTGGCAAAATACCTGCTTTGTTTGGCGTCAATACCGCCCTGCCCTCGGTGCGGTTTCCTTTATGGAAACGTGTTGTCCACAGGGGCAGTTTGGTTCGCCTTAGTTTTGGTCGAATTGCGCGGTACGGATCGGGGATGGACCCGATGTTGAAAGTTCCCGAAGGGCGAAGAACCCGCAATGCTGTCAAGCGATCGTTGTTGCTTGGATTGACGATATTGCTGTTCATCGTGATTTTTGCCCGCTACGGCATGGCCGGGTTGGTCTAAAGGCACTGCATCAGATGATCGGCAATGGTCGGGGCACCTGAAGCGGTGTGATGCGCCTCAAGCCAAGGCAGGGCGCGATTTGCCAGAATGTGGATCGGCAATTCCAGACCGAAAGGCAGCTCGCAAACATCAAGATAGAAGATATCGCCGTCCTCAAGCAGCGGCCCTTCGTGGGGCAGTTTGAAATGCGAAAGGGTAATGTCGCCGCCATCAGCCCAGTCGCCGGATTGCAGATTTGGATTATTCGCCGAAACAAAGCGCAGATTGATCGTGGCGGAAAAGCCGTAGCGGCTGCGCTGCAGGTTGATGGCGCTGCGGCCAAGGGAGGATGTCCTGCTCCATGTGGTGCCTTTCTGTTTGTAGCCAACTGGCAGGGCGACATCTGAAATGGCCGCGCAGATCCGGCTGATGGCGGCTTCGCGTTTGCCCGGAAATTCGGGGTCGTTGGTGGCGATATGGATGCGGGCGGAATTGTCGGCGAAGGGCTGCGGCTGGGTTTGCCTGTGCTGGTCGCTGACGGGCGGGACATGCGGCGCGGGGGGCGCGGGGGGCGCAGGACGGCGCATGCTGCCGAACGTAAACCAGCGGGGAAGGCGCATGGACAGGGCTTTCGGTTGATGATTGCACCGGTCAGGGCGCGGGCAGTATGGCAGGTTTGAACCGGATCAGGTTAAAGTAGGTCTGACCCATATTTCCTTTCTGTCAGAGCATCCCATGACCCATTCCGCAATCAGTATCAGACGCGGCCAGCCTACAGATGCCCCCGCAGTGCGGCAATTCGTGCGTGACGCCTATGCCGAATGGGTGCCACTGCTTGGCCGTGAGCCGCTGCCGATGCAAGCGGATTATGATCTGGCGATGCGCGCGCATCTTGTGGATCTGGCATATGTGGCTGGTCAGTTGGTGGGGCTGATTGAAATGATACACCGTCCGGACGATCTGTTCATCGAAAACATAGCGGTTGATGCCAGCCACCGGGGGCGTGGTTTGGGGCGGTTCTTGTTGCTGCGTGCCGAAGATCTGGCACAGTCGCTGCAACTGGACAGGCTGAGTTTGCTGACAAGCCAGCTGATGCAAAGCAACATCCGGCTGTATCGCTCGGCAGGTTTTCAGATTGACCGGACCGAGCCGTTCATGGGTGGCACGACGGTTTACATGAGCAAGGCCGTTACCCCTGCGGCAAGCAGGCCCACGCTCTAGCCAGCGCGCTGCCCACGGCGCAAAAGACCGATCAGGGCGGCAATCGCATCGCCCTTTACCAGCCATGAAATGCCAAAGGACCAAATCGCAAGGCTTTCAAGCCAGAACACAGGTTGCGTGATCGGGCCGACGGATTTGATGTCCAGCCAAAGCACCAGACCGGCGGCGGCAAGGGCCGCAAGGATGATCCAGCCACAGGTGGCATAAAGCCGGTTCGACCAGATTTTTTCTGCCAGCCAGTCTTGCCGCGGGGTGTTGCTTTGGGTGAAAGACCCGATCGACAGCACTGCCAAGGTCCCGAGGAAGGTCACCGATCCGGCCAGATGCAGGCCCGCCATCAGTCTTGACCCACAGGGCCCGATCGGCTGACAGGTGGGCAGCAGAGCCGTCACGAGGGCGCCGACGCCAGCAAGGGTGGTCAGTTTGGCGTCGGTCATGTGACGGCTGATCCAGCCCGGAAGGATTAGAAACGGGCGCGGTACCGTGCTGTACCCCCGGTAAAACACCAGGAAAGCGCCGATTGCGCATAGCACGCCGACCAGAAGATCGCGCAGATGCGCGACATAGTAATACGCGCTGAGCGATTTTTGCAAACTATGGGTCGGGCTTGCTGCACCGACCAGAATGAAAACCACAGGCAAGGTCAGGCCCAGAATGCCAAGCCCCTTGCGAAGCGACAGTTGTGACAAGACCAGTTCGTCTTTCTGGTGAGCGGCTTGTTCCATGGGCCCAGTTTGCCTTGACTTGCTGTACTATGCAATCTTTGGTTGCGGGGCGGGGCTGGTGCTATCACAAGCCGGCCACAGCTTGTCGCACGCTGACGAAAACGGCCAGCCCGAAACGCAGGCTTGATATCCGGAAGGATGATATGGTGCGCTGAAGGGAACCGCTTTAAGCAGGTAAGCTATTGATTTATTGTGCTTTATATTGTGGGATTTTCCATCATACCCCCAAACGTACCCCCATTTCCTTTTGATGCCTAAGAATACAGGTGTTTTTGGAAGCCTACAAACGACCCGATTACCTGATCAACGCCCCCCAAAGCCTTCGCCCCCTCGGCTGGGTTGCCGTATTTCAGCTTTAGATAATCCGGCAAACGGGATCGGTCCAAGTCTTCGGCCCCGGTTTCCACATACTGGCCCAGCACAAACGTCAGGAAGGCTGCCAACTTGGCGTCATAGGTGGCATTGACGGCGATTGCACCGGCTTCGGCGCGTTCGGTGCGGGTCTTTGGATCGCTGGCATAGGCAATGTGGGCCAGCACGTCGAACAGGTCACTTTTCTCGGCCAAGATCGCTTGCCTGATCTGCATCAGCACCAAGGCATCATAGCCGCGTTCGGCTAGTCGTTCCAGCAACGCTTTTCGGGTATCGGGGTTGCCCCAAAGGATGCGCAATTCGTCTTCATCTTTGAACAGGTCAGGCAGGTCGCCAAACATGCGGGTGATGAAATCTTGCGCGCTCATTGGCCTGCCATCCGGCCCCCAAAACGTGGTCGCGGCAATGTTGATGATATGGCCGTGGGCCAATTCGATCTGCACCATATCTGGTTTGTTTTCCGGCTCGCCCTCATCACCACCCCCGCCCGGTTCCGGGCCTTCGCCCTTGGGTTTTGGCTCGCCGCGTGGCGCTGGTGGATCGACGATAATCGCGGCGGGGTCGCCATCCCATTCGGGATCGTCAAACTTCAGATGCGCTTTCACGAAATCATAGATCGTGAAATAGTCCTTGCCGTCAAAGGTGCGGGTGCCGCGCCCGATGATCTGTTTGAACTCGATCATCGAGTTGATCGGGCGCATCAATACGATGTTGCGCACGTTCTTGGCATCCACCCCTGTTGACAGCTTTTGCGATGTGGTCAGGATCGTCGGAATGGTGCGGCTGTTTTGCTGAAACAGTTCCAAATGCCGCTCGCCCTCGGCCCCGTCGTTTGAGGTGACGCGCACGCAATAGAACGGGTCAGGGTGGCGCACCTCTTGGTTGATCAGATCGCGGATCAGGGCGGCATGGGCTTGGGTGGCGCAGAAAACGATTGTCTTTTCACCCGGCGTAATTTCACCCAGAAACGTGCGCACCCGGTGCAATTCACGGGCGCGCATTTGCACGATGCGGTTGAAATCCTTTTCCTCAAACTTGGTGCCATCGGCCACCTCGCCCGCCACGACCTTATCCTCACCCTCGAAGGTGTAGGTATCCAGCGTTGATGAATATTGCCGCACGCGGAACGGGGTCAGATAGCCATCCTCGATGCCTTCGCGCAGGGAATAGGTATACACCGGGTCGCCGAAATAGGCATAGGTATCAGCGTTGTCGGTGCGTTTGGGGGTGGCGGTCAGGCCAAGCTGGGTGGCGGGTTCAAAGTAATCCAGTATCGCGCGCCACGACCCTTCGGCATTGGCCCCGCCCCGGTGGCATTCGTCGATGATGATGAAATCAAAGAAATCGGGCGGGTATTGGCGGAACGCTTCGGCCCCTTCGCCGCCAGTCGATAGCGTCTGAAAGATGGTGAAAAAGATCGAGGCGTTCTTTGGCACCTCGCCGCGTTTGGCGATTTCTTCCGGGTCAACGCGTCGGCAAACGCCTTCATCAAACGCCGTGAAAGAGTTCTTGGCCTGACTGGCCAGAATATTCCGATCCGCCAGAAACAGGATGCGCGGGCGGCGGGTGGGCTCCCCCCCAAGGTTCCATTTGGCATGGAACAGCTTCCAGCACAGTTGAAACGCGATGCCGGTTTTCCCGGTGCCGGTGGCGAGAGTTAGCAGAATCCGCCGTTTGCCCAGCGCCACCGCCTCCAGCACCGCTGATATGGCGTTGTGCTGGTAATAGCGCGGCTGCCATTTGCCGCCCGCGCCTTCAAACGGCACGGCCCCGAAACGATCCCGCCACAGGTTCGGGGTTTTATAGATGCGGTCCCACAGCGCCTGCGGGCTTGGCGGGCCTGCAACCACGCCTTCGCCGCCCTTCATGTCGATCTCGTACCATGTCAGGCCATTGGTGGCATAGGCAAAGGGGGCGGCCAGCCGTGTGGCGTATTCCTTGGCCTGTGCCACCCCTTCGGCGGTGGCGATCCCCGCGCGTTTTGCCTCAATCGCGGCGAGTTTCTGGCCTTTGTGATGCAGCACATAATCAGCGGTCATCGGGTTGGCGGGCTTGGCCCCCGGCACGATGCGGCCCGGTGCAATCACCTCACGCCGCACATGCGCGCCGGGCGGCACCCAGCCCGCCGCCACCAGCGCCGGATCAATGCGGGTGGCGCGGGTATCAGCCTCGGTTTCACTGTTAATGTCACTCATGGGCTAAACCTAGATCAGGTGAGTTCGCCCGCAAAGGCCTTTTGCAACAGCGATTGGCGGAGGGCATCAAGGTCAGCAAGCTTGGCACGGTAGTGACGGTCTAACTCCCTCGAATTAGCCTGAATGCCTTCAAGCCGCGCGACGATAGCGACTTGCTCATCGGTCGACGGAAGGCTGATCGGGTAAGCTTCCAAGGCATCTTTGTTCACACCATCTTGTCCTGCGGCACGGCTTGAAGCATCAATCACGTATTGTAGGATTTCGCGGTTCTTTAGAAAATAGAACAAAAAGTTCTTTGACATTAACTTTTCGATTGGCACCGCCTTCATTAGCGCGACGTTGTATGCACCTTCAATTCCGCGCAAAATCTGAAAGATTGGCGGGCCATAGCGCCCGATCATTATATCTTCGGGATTGCAAAATCGACGTGCAAGCTTGATTGGGATGTATACTGCTTTCGCGTCACTTTTGTAGTCACGTATTTGGATCAGTCGAACCAGTCCATCGCCGGGGTTTGGAAGGAAGTCCGACTTAGGGGGCTGTGATCCACCGACGAACTGACACACATCGCCAAGCGTGTATTCGGCCCAATCGCGTTTATTCGGCAAAATTTCAAAACCCAGCGCGCTCTCAAACAACTCCCGCGCGTTTTGGAGGTTGGTTTCGGTGTGGGCGCGGGCGCGGGTGAGGCCTTCAAACGCCGCATCCAAAACCGCAACGATCCGTTTTTGTTCGTCTAGGGGTGGGAGGGGGATTGGCCAAGCCTCAACAGTTGCCTTTGTTATAGATGGCAATGCCGCTTTATTGGAAAATTCATAAATGTCGAAACCATCGAGCCACCAAGACAAATAATCGGGGACAATGCGCCCGATGCGAGGGGTTAGCCCCATAACATTGTTATCCACGCAACTCGGAATAACTATTTTTCGTTTCTTATTGGTAGCGATGGCCCCGCCCACTTTGGGAAACACAACGCTTCCCGGTGCAATTAGCTTGGCACCAAGATCGCGCCGAACAGCATCCGAAACGTAGTTGTTTGCGACAATCAATGCCTGTTCGTTGCCATCTGCATTCATGTCGCCTACTTTGAAGAAGGGATACTCACCCACGCCTTCACCCTGAAGGTCTTTCGGAAATCCTGCTCCGGAATGAATTTCGCAAACCTCCCCCAGCGCCTTAACCTCCCACCCAGCCTTCACAGCATCCCCCGGATGGTTTCCAGAATCCCGGCAGTCTCGGCATCCCGGTCCAGCATATCGGCGATAATCTGGGCGGGGTCGCGCAGCGGGGCCTCCTCCGGCGCATTCGGGTTTTTCACTGACAGATCATAGGTGGTTTTATCCAAGGCCAGCGCATCAACGACCCAAGACTTTTCGCCCAGCGCGCGGGTTTTTTGCAGGGTCACAAACTCCGCCAGATCAGCGTCGTTCAACGGGTTGGTCTTGCCCATGTTGCGGCCCGGCGTCAGTTGGTAATACCAGATGTCGCGCGACTGCCGCCCACGTTCAAAAAACAGCACCACGGTTTTCACCCCCGCACCCAGAAAGGTGCCACCGGGGCAATCCAAGATCGTATGCAAATGGCAATCATCCAGCAACAGCTTGCGCAGCGCTATCGACGCGCCATCGGTGTTGGATAGAAACGTGTTCTTGATCACAATCGCCGCCCTGCCCCCGGCTTTCAGCGATTCAATGAAATGCTGCAAAAACATATAGGCGGATTCGGATGATTTTATCGGAAAGTTCGCCTGCAACTGGCGGTTCTTGTTGGTGCCAAAGGGCGGGTTGGCAAGGATAACGTGGTAGCGGTCTTTCTCCTCGATGTCCGCAATCCGGTCTGCCAGCGTATCGGTGCGCAACAGGTTGGGGGCGGCGACGCCGTGCAGGATCATGTTCATCAGGCCGATGACATAGGCCAGCGGGGCCTGTTCCTTGCCGTAAAAGGTTTTGCTTTGCAGGGTGCGCAGGGCGTCGGGGCTGGTCGCCATGGGGCGCAGGTATTCATAGGCTTCGCACAGAAAACCCGCCGATCCCGCCGCGCCATCATAAATCCGCTCGCCCAGCATCGGGGCGGTGACAGCAATCATCGCCCTAATCAGTGGGCGCGGCGTGTAATACTGCCCACCATTGCGCCCGGCATTGCCCATGTTCTTGATGCGGGTTTCATACAGGTCGGACAGTTCGTGTTTCTGTTCCTGGGTGCCAAATTTCAACTGATCAATCAGGCCCAGCGCATCCCGCAGCATATAGCCGTTCTGGAACTTGTTGCGCACCTCGGTGAATATCTCACCGATCTTGTATTCCACGGTATCGGGGCTGGTGGCGGTTTGCTTGAAGCCGCGCAGATAGGGCATAAGCGCTGCATTGACGAATTCGATCAGGTCAGCCCCGATCAGGGTATCATCCAGCGCCCATGTGCCCCAGCGAAAGCGTTTCTGAAACAGAAAATCGTAAGGTTCGCCTGTAAGTTGGGCTTCAACGGCGCGTTGTTCTTCCTGATCATCCAGATATTTCAGAAACAGCATCCAAGACGATTGTTCGACATAGTCCAGTTCGGTATTGCAGCCCGGTTCCTGAAACATGATGTCGTCAAGATTCTTGAAGGTCTGTTCAAACATATTTGCCCCAATGCGTTTGGCCGGACAGTCGCCGAAGGGGCGAGGGCGGTCAAGCGAATGCGCGGATCAATTCCGCCTGCCGCTCCTGCGATACTTTCAGGTAAGAGCCGACGGTTGTAATCTCACTGTCATGGCCGATGTTCTGCGAAAACGCCTTGAACGCCTCGCGCGACGGATAGACCTTATCGGCCCATTTCACCAAGGTCTTGCGAAAGCTATGTGGGGCAAAGGCGGGAAGGCCAGCGGTGGTGAAAGCCGTCTTGATCACCTCCCTTATCTTGCCCGCATTGGCATATGTATCGCGCGACAGGCCCAGCGCAGCAAAGCCCCCCTCCACCAGACCCATTTCAGGTTTTGAAAACAGCGCGTCGTCATGGCCGAACAACAGACCGTGGCGCAGGTGGGTAACCCAAGCCGTGAAGCATTCCAGATAGGCCGGATCGACCGGCAGGAACCAAGTGGTAAAGGTCTTGGCAAACTTAGTTTTCACATCACGCGCATCTTGGTAAACGCAGCCCTCCACCAGATCGACCCGCTTCAGGCGCAAGGAAGCAATCGCCCCATCCCGCGCGCCGGTCAGCATCAAAAAGGCAAACAGCGCCTTGTTGCGGCGTTCAATATCATTGACGTTGGGCATCTGGGCAAAGGCATGGGCGCATTGTTCCATGGTTGGATAGGGCGCGTCGCGTTCAGCATGGGCAACGCGCGCGTCCTTGGCGTTCAGGTTGAAATATTCAGCATCCGCATAGGTGATACGTGACTTGTAGCCCTGCTGGCCTGCCAGCCAATGAACAAAGGCCTTCACTAAGCGCAAGGTGCCGTCGATAGTGGCCTTCGACAAAGGCTTGCCAGTTTTTGAGTTCTTGTCTGCCTCCAACTGGCGCTTGAAGGTCATCGCTTGTTCAATGTGAAACCGTTTGAATGGTTTGAATCCGGCACTGCTTTCGAATCGCAGAATCGCGTCACCGGCCTTATCGACCGTGGTTTGATCGCAGCGTTTCGCCTCGCGCAGAAACTGCATGTAGCGGCGCTTGATCCGTTCGTTTTCTTCGCTGAATTTCCGGGCCATCGGGATTACCTTTCGAAGCGATGGTTTAAGAGGGGATTGGGTGTATCCCTTAGGCTTGCCGATGGTCGGGATAGGCGATGTCGAATATCCCGACCAAACGCCCCAAATCGGCCCGGCTGATCATCCGGTTGCAAGTGCCGCCACAGACCCCACAAAGCCCCACCAGCCGCGCGGTTGTGGCGGTTTGCGGCAGGCAATCCACCATCTTCCCCAAAGGCGTTTGCCCCTGCTTGCAGGTCAGGCAATAAAGCTGATCCTGCCCAAGCGGCACTTTGCCGTTGCTGCGCCGATCCTCCAGAAATTGGCGAAAGTTGCTGCCCAAGATCAAAAACGGGCGCTGGGCCTTCATCACTGGCAGTCCCAGCCTGATCCAGCCCCGCACCGACCCCACCGTCACGCCAAGTGCATCCGCGCCTTCCTGAAGGGTGTAAGCCCGCGCCGCCCTGATCGCCCTAGGGTTCGGGCGCTTAGCCATTTGCCGATCCATCGAAAAGCGCGCGGATGTCCTCGGCTTTCCAGACAGTGGTACGCGGCCCAAGCTTTTGCGGCTTTGGAAACCGCCCCTCTTTGACGCCCTGCCACCAAGTCGATTTCGAAACCGGTATCGGGCCAGCGGGGGCGAGGATGGATGACAGCCGGACAAAACCGGTTTGGGGGAAATTGGGGTAGTGCATGATGGTGCAGCCTTGCGTTATTTGGTCTGCTAACATCCGTTTCACAGAAAAAACTGTATGAGGCGGATTAGAAAACTGCCTCATCGGAACAGGCTATGTATTTAAAAAAAAATGCTTTTTCTTTGGCTATTCCTTATAGGAATAGTGACTATTGGTCGTTCCATCCTTCGGGCAAGTCCTTTGTGCCGATCCGAAGATAAGTCAAGATTGTATCCCGACCAAGGTTCAGTCCGAGTCGCGCTGCAATGTCTTCAATTTCCTTCGGAATTGGACTACGCGCATCGCCCGGAACATAGCCATAGGCATCTATGGCCATTGCGGCAATCAGTTTGGAAATTGAATTGAGCTGTCTTTTGTCCCCAGTGAACACACCTGTTTGCACCTCATCGAGCTGTTCGATTGGTTTCGGAGGTTTATAAAAATAACCAAGAAAGTCTGGGTGGACTTCTAATTTCTGGTCATTGATCCATTCAGCCAACTCTTTAGGGTCAAGGTTGTCCTTAAAGTTGTGCGGATCGAACCTGCGACGCAAAAGTTCGTAGCGTCTGAGAAGGTACTCAGGAACCGGCGCTAGTGTGTCTTCAAGTTTCTTTATTTTTTCCAGAAGGCTTTGCGGAAGGTGTTTTGGTTCAACACCCAGTGTCAAACTAACCGATTCTTCCAGTGTCAAGCGGGCCATTTTGCTCCAATATTCGAAATCCGCGACATAATCTGGATGGCCGAAGCCTCCTGAAAACCATATTGGGATAGTCTTTTCCCAAGCACGAGCCTTCTCAGCGTTGGTACTGACAATCTGTCTTGCTGCATCTGACTTTGGCGCTCCATTTGTTTCAAAACATGCCAGAAAGTCTTCACCGGAAAGTTTTGAAATTGCGGTCGACAAGTCATGGACGATGCCTTGAGCCTGCTCGGTGACTCCCCGAAACACAGTCGGAAAATAGGGCCCGACGGTGTCACGAATGTTTGGCTCTTCCCACTTTTTAAGGTTACCAAGTGTTCGGCGAATAATGCTTTCGGTCCAATCTTGACGGCTTAATTTGGGTTCTTCGGCCATGAATTTCCAATCACTAGTCCATCAAGCTACCCTGCCCTGACATCCTCCAAAAATCCAGCCCACCAATCGGCCATTCTTACGCGTTCCTCCCAATGCTCGCCCCGCGCATAAGCCCGCCTCACTTGGTTACCTTCGATGTGGGCCAAGGCGCGTTCAATAGCGTCCGGGTTCCAAAGGCCGCTTTCGTTGGCAAGCGTCGAAAATGTCGCCCGAAAGCCGTGCGATGTCATTTCTTCCGCCGAAAACCCCATTCTACGAAGGGCGGTGTTTAGGGTGTTTTCAGACATCGGGCGCATCGCCGACACCAGCGAAGGAAACAGCAGATCACCGCTGCCAGTCAGTTGCTGCAAATCCTTCAGCAAGGCCACAGCTTGCGCAGGCAGCGGCACACGGTGCGGACGGCGCATTTTCATCCTTTCGGCAGGGATCGACCAAACCGAGGCCTCCAGATCAACTTCGCCCCATTTGGCGTTGCGCAACTCACCGGGCCGTTGGGCCAGCAGCGCCAAAAGCTGCAAACCGATGCGCGTGGTCACTTGGCCATGAAAACCATCAATCGCCCGCAGCAAGCCGCCCAGCGCCTTTACATCGGTGATGGCGGCGCGGGGTGTCACAGTCGGGCGAATGATCGCGTCGCGCAGGGCATAGGTCGGGTCGGTTTCAGCGCTGCCATTGGCGATAGCATAGCGAAAGTCCGCGCCGATCACAGCGCGCAATCGCTTGGCGGTTTCATAGTTGCCCTTCGCCTCCACCTTGCGCAGGCAGGTCAGGATCATCGGCGACGTTATCTGTGCAATCGGTTTCTTGCCAAAATCTGCAAAAGCGATGCCGAGTAGCCATTCGGTCTTCGCCAAAGTTGATTCGGCTTTGCCTTCTTTCACTGTCTTTGCCGTAAAGGCCTTCGCATGCTTTTCGAAGGTTTCGGCTTCCGCTTCCTGCTTGATGCGTTTCAGTTCTTGCTTTGCTGCATTGGGGTCGCCGCCAACTGCAAGTTCGACTTTGGCGGCGTCGCGGATAGCCCGCGCTTGGGCAAGGGAAATCGCAGGATAGTCGCCAATCACTAGCAAACCCTCTTTCCCGTTCAGCCGGTATTTCATGCGCCATGACTTCGAACCAGAAGCCTTCATCAGCAGGAATAGCCCGCCTGTATCGGCAACCTTGAAATCTTTGTCTGTGGGCTTCAGCGTTCGAATCTTTGCGTCGCTTAGGGACATTTGGGGGTACGGTCCAATCCAAGGTGTGTACCGTACCCCCAAACGTACCCCCAATTCGGGGGTATGGTAGCGGCTTTGGTCACACGTCGCTGGACAAACGGCCCCAGCAAATCCCTTATATTACAAGGGTTTTTGGATGTCATCGGATGATTTTGAATGGTAAAGTGGTGCCGCTGAAGGGATTCGAACCCCCGACCCCATCATTACGAATGATGTGCTCTACCAGCTGAGCTACAGCGGCCCAATTTTTGCCTATTAGCATTACATGGCGCCGCTTTGTAGCCCCTAATTTGCGCGGCGGACGATCGCTTCCACATCAATCACATCTGGTTCTTGTACCGCAATCTCGGCTTTCGCCATCATCAATGGGGCAAGATCGATGCCGCCTGAGCCCGGGGCAGACCCGGCTGCCGGTTTGCGCCAACTAAGTGTATCAAACCCGTTGCAATTGTCGCAGATCGGGTGCCATTCAGCGTGGATCGCCTGACATTTCTCACAGCACCATTGCGGCCCTCGGGGGGCGGCAAGCGCACGGGCGACCCATTCACGCACGATGCTGTCTTCGGCGCCCTCACCGCGCACAATGGCCGCCATCAGGGCAACCGAGCGCCCGGTTGGCTGCGTGGTAGCCAAATCGCCCAGAGCACGGCGAGCAGAGGGAAAATCCTCGGCTGCTATGTTCAGTTCGGCCAGCAGCATTCTTGTTTCGCCGTCATCAGCGCGCAACGCGGTCAGAGTTTTGAAACGTTTCAGCCGCGCGGCCGGGGTCTCTTCAGGCTCTATTTCAGCGAAAGCTGCGGCCAGATCGGGATGCGGGGTCATTTCCCAGGCCTTCTTGATAACCCGTGTTGCGTTCTTCTTGTCGCCTTTCAGGCTATAGCTGCGCGCCGCCATGGCGGCTGCCGGGATCAGGTCGGGCGACAGTTTGTTCGCTTCGATTGCGGCCTCGCGCGCGTCAATCGGTGCGGCATCGTCCATCACCACCCGCGCCTCTTGCAAGGCCAGAACGGCATCGCGGCGGCGGTAGACATCGCGGGGCAGATCGCCGGATTTCAGCTTTGCCCCCAACGTGGTGCGGGCGCCTTTCCAATCGGAATGTTCGGCCTGCAATTTCAACAACACATCCTGGGTTTCGGTGTGCTTTGGCTTTAGGGCAAAAGCCTTTTCCGCCAACCTGAGCGCGGTTTCGGTATCGCCTTCGGTCAGCTTTTGTTTCATCAGCCCGCGAATGCCGACAAACCGGGTCTTCTCGTCGCCAAGCAGGGTCTTGTAGGCGGCCGTGGCGCGTCTGGTATCACCGGCCAGTTCCGCGGCCTGAGCTGTCAAAAGCGTGGTCAGCTCTGGTTGATCAAGGAACTTCTCGGCCTTGGTGGCGCGGGCAAGCGCCAGGCGACCCTCGCCCGAGGCGATGGCCATCATGCCTTCGGCCAGCGCCTGGTACCCTTTGCGTTCGCGGTTGCGGTCAAAATAGCGCGAAATGGCAGTTTCGTCGCCGTTCAGAAAACGCAAGGTCGCCACGATCAGGCCTATAAGCTTCAGAAGCAGCCACACCAGCAGCACCAGAACCAACGCCGCAATGACCGCTTGCAGAGGCGCGAAGGTGAATTCGTAGCCCGCAACCGCGATCCGGATGCCGCCGCCGGTATCCAGCAACAGGCCCGCGCCAAGTGTCAGCGCCGCAATCGAGGCCACAAACAACAGAACCTTGATCAAGGACCAGATCATCGCCGCACCTCTATTGCCCGTTCAATGTTGCGGAAAGGTCGGCTATCGCGGCTTCGGCAACCATCCGTCGGGTCGCGTCGGCCACCCAGGGTGCCATCGCCTCGGCCCCGACCGGTGGCAGACCCGCAAGTTCGGTCAATGCCTGGCCAAGCTGCCCGTCGCGCAGGGCTGCCTCTGCCCGCGAAAGAACGGCATCCGGATCGCTGCCGTCGCGCGGCGTCAAGGACCGTGCCCCGCTTTGGCTGCGCAGAAAGCCGGTCAGCCGGTCGACCCAGCCGTCCCCCATATTGGCGCGGATCGAGGCATCAAGCGCTGCGCGTGCCGGGGCAGCAAAGCCGTCTTGCAGGGCAAGAAGACCAGGAATGCCACCCTTGGCATCTGCCAAAGCGGGCGGCACCGTCACACCAATGGACGTGAGCCCCTGCAGCGCCGGATCAAGCGGTGCACCGCTTTCAAAAGCGGCTCTGAGATGGCTGAAAGCCGCAAATCTGGCAGCGGCCTGCGCGGCGGCTTCGGCGGCATCAAGACGGTCTTGGGCCGCTTTGGTTGCCGCTGCGACATCCGCGGTTGGGCCAGCGCCCCCGGCTTTTTGGGCGGCAAGAGCAGTCTTCAGATCCGACACCTCGCGCCCCAGTGCCGCAAGTGCGGCAGACGGGTTGCCGGTGCCGGCAACTGACGCGGTCTCAATCGCGGTCAGGCGGTCTTCCAGGGCCGTCACACGTCCGATCAGTGCCGGTAGGTCAACAGTCCCCGCCTCTACCGCAGCCAGCCGGTCAATCAGGGCCGCATCTGGCGCGGGGCCTGCGGCAAGAGCTGCAATGTCGGCCTGCAGTTGAGCCGTCAGTTCAGCGTTTTGTGCGATTGATGCGTCAAGCTGCACCTGCAGGGCGGCAATGGCGTCAGCGGTCTGTTGGGCAGGATAGAGAAATTTCGCCGCGCCAAACCCGACACCTGCCAAAAGTGCCCCGCCAATGACAAAGCCTGCAAAGCCGCTGGATTGCTTTGGCGGCTTTTGTGCGGGCTGGTCGCTGGCGGCATCCGGCGCATTCGCCGACCGTTCTGGTTCTTGCAAGATCACCGGCTCAGCAACTTCGACCGCCAGCAGATCTGTGTCGTCTTCGGTCGGCGTCGCGGCCTCGCCGGGCTTTGCAGTTCTTACGTTTGCCATGCCGGATCTCCGCCTGATGTCTGGCCTATACCCGCGACAAAAGCTGACGTCGCCTGACACATCTTAGTCTGTTCGGGGTAGCGCATTCAAGCGCGCTGAGCCGCTTGCGCCAAACTTGCCACCACATCAATCATCGAGGCCGCGTCTGGCTGTGCCGCCACCAGAATATGGGCATTCAGATCGCCAAGTGCTGCGGCGACTTCGGTGCTGATGGCGGCGATAAACAGCGGGGCGAGGCCAGTCACGCGGTGCATTTCCTGCACAAAAATGGTTGCGGTCCGGGGCGAGAAAAGCGGCACCAGCACCGGGGCCGCTGCCTGCAATACGGCTATTGCATCCGGCGTCAGGGCCTGCCGGACCTGCGCATAGATAATGGCCTCATGCGTGTCTATTCCAGCCAGATGAAGGGTCTTTGCGATGTTGCCCCGCGCGTCCTGACCGCGCAGATGCAGCAGTTTTCCGGTTGGGGGGCGGGCCATTATATGCCGTATCAGCCCGGCAGCATCGGGCGCCATGCCGACTACGTCCAGCCCCGCTGCCTGCGCCTGTCTTGCCGTCTGAGCGCCCACGCAATAGACCGCCCTTGGCAACGCCAGAGCCAGTGCGTCAAGCCGCGCGAGTGCCGCAATACCGGTTTGCGACGTGATGATCAGCGCGTCAAAGATCGCCTCGGGCAGCGCCGGTTTCAGGAATGTAGGGGCCATCAGGGGCGTGGACACGAGGCGAAGGTGGGTGCCCCACCTTGCCCGCAACGCCGCCTCAAAGGCCGCGCCCTGCGGCAAGGGGCGGGTCAACAGCAAAGGCTGGGCTCTGGCGGGGGATTGTGTGACCATGCATCCGGTGTTACCTGCGGTTCATCCCTAAGGCAATCGGTGGCAGATGCCCGATACACTTACCTTTCTTGGTCTGGAAAGCAGCTGCGATGATACCGCAGCGGCGGTGGTCCGCCACCTGCCGGGGCAGATGCCGCAGATCCTGTCATCGGTGGTGGATGGTCAGACGGCGCTGCATGCGCCCTTTGGTGGCGTGGTGCCCGAAATTGCCGCGCGCGCCCATGCGGAACGGCTGGATTACTGCGTCGAACAGGCCCTGTTACAGGCCGAAGTGGCCTTGTCAGACCTGAACGGCATCGCGGTGACAGCGGGGCCGGGGCTGATCGGCGGGGTTCTTTCTGGCGTGATGTGCGCCAAGGGAATTGCCGCGGCCCGTGGCCTGCCACTGATCGGTGTCAACCATCTGGCAGGGCATGCGCTGACGCCCCGGCTGACGGATGGGTTGGAGTTTCCCTATCTGATGCTGCTGGTATCGGGTGGCCATTGCCAGTTCCTGCGAGTGGCCGGGGTCGATGACTTTGTCCGGCTGGGGGGAACGATCGACGATGCCCCCGGTGAGGCCTTTGACAAGATCGCCAAACTTCTTGCGCTGCCGCAGCCCGGCGGCCCGGCGGTCGAGGCGGAGGCCCGCCTTGGCAATCAGGCGCGGTTT
>JANNSG010000115.1:0-1861 GCA_031402355.1 Pseudorhodobacter sp.
GCAGCGCACATCCCTTGGCGCAGCCGGATACATGCAGCACCCGCCCCTTGGGCACCTGCGCCGCCAATGCACGCGCCAAGCCGCGCGTCGGCTGCAACCCCTGCGGGCACCCCGGCGCACCCGTGCAAGCCACCACCCGCAACAGCGGATCAGACGCCTTCGCGATCAGCCCCGGTAAATCGGGCGCTCGGTCCACGCCTTCCAGCAACAGCATCCGCCAAGGCGTCAACCGCACGGCCCTAAGCTTGGCCAGCGTTGCAGCAGTCAGCTGCCCGAATTCCAGCCCAACCAGATATCCCAAGGCATGCAACCCCGGCGCGGGGCCCGAAAAATTTTCGCACGAAAATTTTCCCTCACTCCCCAGATGTGCCGCCATCCGGCCACGGCCACTGGGCGCACCACCGCTATCCATAAACCAATGCGCAAGGCGAAGCGCAGCTTCAACGACTGTCTCTATTGTGACTGCTTCGCCGCTTTTCGCGCCATCCGCACGGCAAATCAGGCCATCTGGACCCTGTTCTATCCGAATATCCGCCGAAGCGGCGCCCAGCACAGGCACGGCCCCTATATCCACCGCAAAGCCGAACTTCCCCGGCAAATCCGGTGCATCGTCGCCTGCCAAAGCCTGCGCCAAACCAGCCGCAATTTCCTGCGCGCCGTCGCCATCCCGCCAAAACGGCGTCACCAGAATGTTGCGGCGCGCCTCAGCCTCGGCATTCAAATCCAGCAGGCCCAAAGTCTGCAAACCCGCCATCAGCGTGTCATAGCTGGCATCCGTCACCCCGCGAATTTGCAGGTTCGCCCGCGATGACAGATCAATCAGCCCATTACCATGCTTGGCCGACAGCGCCGCAATTCCCGCCACCTGATCTGCCGACAACCGCCCGCCCCGAGGGCGCACACGCACCACCAAACCATCGCCCGAAAGCATCGGTCGCAACGCCCCAGGGCACCAGCCTTGCACTATGGGCGCGCTCATGCCTCCGCCGCCATCGCCACGGCAATCGAATTGCGCCGCGTCACCCACAAACCTGCCGCATGCAAGGCTGCAAATCTATCGCGCATCGCGGCCAGCGCACCGGGGTTTTCGCGTTCCATAAACGCCACCAGATCATCGCGGCCAAGCGTCGCCTCATGATACAAATCAAACAGATGCGCCGGCACCGCCCGTGTCAAATGCGCGAATGCCGCCAGATGGTCCAGCGTGGCCCCTACTTCAGCAGCACCCCGGAAACCATGCCGCATCATGCCGTCGGCCCAGGCCGGATTGGCCGCGCGCGCCCGCACAACGCGGGCAATTTCCTCGGCCACAGTGCGCGCTTGCGGACTGTCGGCCTTGGTTGCATCCAGATGATAAAGTGCCGGGGTTTGCCCGCCCAACCGAGCCACAGCGGCGGCAAAGCCACCCTCATGCGCTGCGTAATCCGATGCCAGCAGTACATCGGTTTCCGCCAAATCCTGCACATGGGCAAAGGCGTCAGCGGCCAGCACCCGTGCCTCCAGTGTCGCGCGCGCGTTATGCACCGCTCCCCCCGCATCAATCGCCCATTCGGATGCTGCCAGCCAAGCCTCGCCCGCAGCTGCGCGCCCTTCGCTGGAATAATCCTCCAGCGCCCCGGCCATGCCCATGCCGTAAAGCCCCGGTTTTGGACCAAAAACCCGGTAGGTTTGCAGGGTGTAAGGGTTATCCTCGGGCGCTTCTTCGCGCTGTGCCAACGCCGCTGCGCCTGCTTCAAATATCTGCGCCAAACCCGGAAATACGTCTCTGAACAGGCCAGAAACGCGCAAAGTCACATCAATGCGTGGCCGCCCGAGCAATGCCAATGGCACCACCTCAAACCCGGAAACCCTGTCTGATCCC
>JANNSG010000116.1:0-2232 GCA_031402355.1 Pseudorhodobacter sp.
GTTGGCTTGATCAGTTCAGCCCAATTCTTATGGATCATGCGTATAGCCTCCATACTAGTCCCCTGCCCATGTCCCTAAGCAGCAGACGCCCGAGGATCAGAAAAAACGAAATCAGGCCGCGCGATCCCCGCACGGCCCAACAGTAGAGAAAGTGTCAGACGCGCCGACGTTTTGGCGGACGGCAGCCGTTGTGGGCCATCGGCGTCACGTCACGGATCGAAGTGATGTTGAAGCCAACGGCAGCCAAAGCGCGCAGTGCGGATTCGCGGCCTGAACCGGGGCCCTGCACTTCAACTTCCAGCGTTTTCACGCCGTGTTCCTGTGCCTTGCGGCCCGCATCTTCGGCAGCCATCTGGGCGGCGTAAGGGGTCGATTTGCGCGAACCCTTGAAGCCCATGGTGCCTGACGAAGACCATGCAATCGCATTGCCCTGCACGTCAGAAATCAGGATTTTGGTGTTGTTGAACGAGGAGTTCACATGCGCCACACCAGCGGCGATATTCTTGCGCTCTTTTTTCTTAGCGCGTGTTTTTTCGCGTGCCATATCTCAGCGCCCCTTATTTCTTCTTGCCGGCAATGGCCTTAGCGGGGCCTTTGCGGGTGCGTGCGTTGGTATGGGTGCGCTGGCCACGAACCGGCAGGTTGCGACGATGACGCAGACCGCGGTAGCAACCAAGATCCATCAGACGCGTGATGTTGATGGATGTGTCACGACGCAGATCGCCTTCAACTGTCAAGTTCGCGTCAATGTATTCGCGGATTTGCAGGATTTCCGCGTCGGTCAACTGGTTGACGCGGCGGGCGCGATCAATTCCAACGGAGGCACAAATTTGTTCTGCAATGAACGGGCCAATGCCCGTGATATACGTCAGCGCGATCGGAACCCGTTTCGCGGTGGGTATGTTAACGCCAGCAATACGTGCCAAACGTGTCTTCCTTCTTTGTTGCGGTTCCGTAGTTCCAGAACCTTTTTTTTCACAACCCGGTCAGCGCCTGTGGGCACCCCGGTACGATTGTCACGATCTTTTGGTTTCCCAAAGCCGATAACGATTCTCTGACGAGACGCCGTGATCTATGGGGTTTTACCATGCCCGTCAAGGGCGGCGGCAGGCTCAATCCTGTCTGTCAAGAACTTTTGCAACGGCCGCTGCAACTCTGTCCATTTCCGCCAATCCATCTACCGTAAAGAGCTGCTTTTTTGCGTAATAGTAGCCAATCAGAGGTGAGGTTTTCTTGTAATATTCCATCAGCCGGGTCCGCAGCGCGATTTCGTTGTCATCGGCGCGGCGCTTCAGGTCGGTTGACCCGCAGGCATCGCAGACGCCGGCCTTTTTGGGCGGCCGCGTAGTGTCGTGATAGACCTCACCACAGTTCCCGCAGGTGGACCGCCCGGTAATCCGCGCCACCAATGCTGCATCATCAACCTGCATCTCGATCACGGCATCCAGGCCCTGCCCCGATTGCATCAGCAAATCCGACAGCGCATCGGCCTGTTTCAAGGTGCGCGGGAAGCCATCAAAAATAAACCCGCCAACTGACGGCGTTGCCAGCTTCTCGGCAATCAATCCGATCACGATCTCATCGGTCACCAGATCACCGCGATCCATCACGGCAGCCACTTTGCGACCCATCTCGGTGCCCGAGGTCTTTGCTTCGCGCAGCATGTCACCGGTGGACAATTGCACCATGCCGCGCTCGTCAACCAGACGCTTGGCCTGCGTGCCTTTTCCCGCACCCGGCGGGCCAAGTAGTATAATATTGACCACGCCTGCCCCCCCGGAAGACTTAACGCCGCGCCGGGGCTTTTGTGCCCGTACGCTTTTTGCCACGCAATTGCGATTTTTCGATCAGACCTTCATATTGATGCGCAAGCAAGTGCGATTGCACCTGCTGGATCGTATCCATCGTCACCGACACCACGATCAACACCGACGTGCCACCAAAGTAGAACGGAATGGCAAACTGACTGCGCAGAATTTCCGGCAAAAGGCACACCAGCGCCAGATAGCCCGACCCCAGCACCAGAATACGGTTGACGACATAGTCCAGATAGTCCGCCGTCCGCTGACCAGGGCGAATACCCGGAATGAAGCCGCTTTGATTTTTCAGATTTTCCGCAACCTCTTCGGTCTTGAACGCGACGTTGGCGGTGTAAAAATACGAAAAGAACACGATCAGCGATGTAAAGAACAGCAGATAGAGCGGCTGGCCGGGGCCGAAATACGCAAGGAT
>JANNSG010000117.1:0-32636 GCA_031402355.1 Pseudorhodobacter sp.
CTTTGCCAATCAGCGCGTGCGGAATGGCCTGCGCCTGAATGGGGGTGGGGGTTTCGTAGCCAGCTTCTGCAACGGCTTGCAATACGCGCGGGTCCAGCGCGAGATCGGAAAATTTGGTCATGTGCGTCCTATGAAATGCGGTATCGGACCGCATTGAATGAAGGGACGCTGCATTTCCGGGCGTCCCGGCGTCAAACCCTCGGCTGAGGATGGAATGGCGGTAAAGGATATTGTCGGGCACGTCAAGCAAGCAGCGGTAAACCAAGAGACCTCAGTGAAGACAACGGCGGGTCAACTGTCATCTTCAGGCAACGCGGGCCTGCGTCCGATCGGTGCGGGGCCGCCCCAGCGCAGGGCTGCGTAATCAAAGCCATGTTCGATTGTCGGCTTAACAATCTTGAAGTAGGGCGACACATCGAAATCGCGCGGCGCGAACAGCGAAAAATGTTTGATGTGCAATATCTCCTTGATCTCGCTGCCCTGCTGCAGTGATTCAATCATTGGCAAGATCGGATAGCGGATCGACTGAAATGCCTCAGCGATCAGGGACGAACAAATGGCTCGTGTCGGATCCCCCGATCCAAGCGCCAGCATACGGCGACGAAATCGCTTTGGCACCGGCGGTTGTGGCAACAAGTACCGGGCGAGGTCGGTCACGTTTTTCAGATCATACCTGTTTCCAAGGCTTGCGCGCATATGGTCGGTTACCCGCTTTTGGTCTTCGTCGGTCAAGCCGACGGCTCGGCAGATGCGCATGTTCAGATGAAGCATCTCATCTAGCGCAATACACCGCACGCCGTCGCGCAGGTCGGCCTCGATCAGGTCACGCCCTTGCCCGTCATCCACAAACATCGCAGCATGTGACCAGGTGGACTGCGTCAGGTATTTGATGGCTGTCGATATCCGCCGGTCGCCTTCGACCAGAACCACGTCACCGGGCTGAAGGCAGGCCCGAACCTTGGCCGATGAGACTGCAGATAGAAGCACATAGCCTTTGGTCTGCTTTTCAATGTAGCGGGCGATTGCCCGTCCTAGCACCAATGATATCTTGTTCATCCGCTTGGCCCCTGCACTGCCGTTGAACAGGTCTAGCAGATCAAGACACCGCTACAGCCACGCCAACACGGAAGTGACCGGTTGAAATATTGCCCGACGTCAGACAATATGGCTTACACCATCATCTCCTTGGTTGAGGTCAGGTTCAATTCAGGGTGATCGCGTTCGACCCGGTCGATATCCCATTTCAACCGGGTCAGAAACACCATGTCACCATCGCTATCGACGGCGATATGACCCTTGTTGATATTTGCGAATGCTTCGACCGCCACCTTTGGCCCTGCCACCCAGCGCGCCGAAGTGAATTGCGACGGCTCGAACCGCACGGGCAGGCTGTATTCCTGTTCGATCCGGCTGGCCAGCACTTCAAACTGCAAAGCACCGACAACACCCACGATGAAACCCGACCCGATCATCGGCTTGAAGACTTTGGCCGCTCCTTCTTCGGCAAACTGCATCAGGGCTTTCTCCAGATGCTTGGCTTTCAATGGGTCCCCGGCCCGCACAACTTGCAACAATTCCGGGGCAAAACTTGGTATGCCGGTGAACTGCAAACCTTCGCCTTCGGTCAACGCGTCGCCGATGCGCAATTGCCCGTGGTTCGGAATTCCAATGATATCGCCTGCCCAGGCCTCTTCGGCCAATTCGCGGTCAGCGGCCAAGAACAGCACCGGGTTGGTCACCGCCATCTGCTTCTTACTGCGCACATGGGTAAGCTTCATGCCGCGTTCAAAATGCCCCGAGGCAAGCCGCACAAAGGCCACCCTGTCGCGGTGTTTTGGGTCCATATTGGCCTGCACCTTGAACACAAAACCTGTCACCGTCGCCTCATCCGGCGAAATACCGCGCTGCACAGCCTTTTGCACCTGTGGCTCTGGTCCGTATTCGCCCATGCCGTCCATCAGTTCCTTGACGCCAAACGAATTGATCGCCGACCCGAACCAGATCGGCGTCAGATGCCCTTCCATAAAGGACTGCCGGTTGAACGCAGGCAGCAGTTCGCGCACCATTTCCAGCTCGGTCAGCAAGGTCGCCAACTGCCCTGCCGGAATATGTTCGGCCAGTTTCGGGTCGTCCAAGCCGTTGATCTGAATGGTTTCCGCCACCCGGTTTCTGTCTGCCCTATCCATCAATTCCAGACGGTCATGCAAAATGTCGTAGCAGCCAAGGAAATCACGGCCCATCCCGATCGGCCAGGATGCCGGCGCCACGTCAATCGCCAGATTTTGCTGAATTTCGTCAATTATCTCGAACGTATCGCGACTTTCACGGTCCATTTTATTGCAAAATGTCAAAATCGGCAAATCGCGCAAGCGGCAGACTTCGAACAGTTTCCGAGTCTGACTTTCCACGCCTTTCGCCCCGTCAATCACCATGATTGCGGCATCCACGGCCGTCAGCGTGCGGTAAGTATCTTCGGAAAAATCGCTGTGGCCGGGGGTATCCACCAGATTGAACCGGTAGGCCCGGAAATCAAACGACATCGCCGATGCCGATACTGAAATCCCGCGTTCCTGTTCCATCTTCATGAAGTCAGACCGGGTGCGCCGCGCCTCGCCCTTGGCGCGCACCTGGCCCGCCATCTGAATGGCGCCACCAAACAGCAAGAATTTTTCGGTCAGCGTCGTCTTGCCGGCATCGGGATGCGAAATGATCGCAAAAGTCCGGCGGCGGGCAATTTCGGCGGGAAGGAGGTGGCTGTTGGACATAGCGGCAGGATATAGGCGAAGCTTGGCCACCCTGCAACCGCCGACGCAGGGCACGTCTTGGCG
Source organism: Pseudorhodobacter sp. (assembly GCA_031402355.1). Lineage (GTDB taxonomy): Bacteria > Pseudomonadota > Alphaproteobacteria > Rhodobacterales > Rhodobacteraceae > JACMNW01. The sequence goes on from JANNSG010000117.1 coordinate 2,829, forward strand.
GCGTCACGAAAGCGGTTTAGGATGAGAACATTAAATGAACATATGGAGGTTGCCATGATTCTGAAAGAGATTGCCGACGAACTGGTTGCCGGATGCCGCGAAAACAGGGCGAAGGCAAACCTGCAAAAGCTTTACGCCCCAGATGCCCAATCGATCGAGGCGGCAGATATGGGCAACGGTCGGGCGGTTACCGGAATTGCCGCGATTGAAGGCAAGCATGACTGGTGGGAAAACAGCATGACGGTGCACAGCCAAACAGTGAGGGGGCCGTTCCCGCATGGCGACGACCGTTTTGCCGTGACTTTTGATGTGGACTATACCGACAACGCCACTGGTAAGCGCGGCCAGATGCAAGAGGTCGCCGTTTATCACGTTGCGAGCGGCAAGATCGTGCGGGAAGAATTTTTCTACGCCAGCTGACGCAGCCCATCGGTAACAAAGGATAAAAGAGCCGGGGCGGGAACAGTTTTGCCCCGGTGCTACTGGCGCAACGGCTATGGCCACGCTAACCTGCTGCCAATGGGCGGGGTGATGCGATGGATCTGGGAATATCGGGCAAACGCGCTCTGGTTTGTGGCGCATCAAAAGGCCTGGGTCGTGGCTGTGCTGAAGCGCTTGCGGAGGCCGGTGTTAACCTTGTGCTGAATGCCAGAGGTGCCCAAGCGCTGGAGGCCACTGCGGCCTCGATCCGGGCAGCCTTCGGTGTCACTGTTACTACTATCGCCGCCGACATTACGACTGACGTTGGCCGCGCGACAGTCCTGGCGGGCACCGGCGCTATCGACATCCTTGTTACCAATGCGGGTGGCCCACCCCCCGGCTTGTGGTCTGATTGGAACCGCGATGATTTCATCCGCGCGATAGATGCAAACATGCTGACACCCATCGCCCTGATGCAGGCGCTGATGCCCGCCATGATTGCGCGCGGTTGGGGCAGGGTGGTCAACATTACCTCACAATCTGTCAAGGCCCCCATTGCGCAACTTGGCCTGTCCAATGCCGCCCGTACTGGTCTGACCGGGTTTGTGGCGGGCACCGCTCGTCAAGTGGCGGGGCAGGGTGTGACGATCAACAACTTGCTGCCGGGAATTCACGCCACTGACCGTGCCGATGCGCTGGATGCGGGCCTGGTCAAGGCGCAGGGCATCACGTTGGACGCCGCGCGCAAACAACGCCACGCTGGCATCCCTGCAGGCCGCTACGGCACCGCGGCGGAATTCGGGGCCATGGCGGCATTCCTGTGCAGTCAACATGCCGGATTTATTGTCGGACAGAATATCCTGCTTGACGGTGGTGCCACGAATGCCACGATCTGATGCGCATCCTGCAAGACAGGTCGCAGCAATCATGCCAATGGAATTATAGGGAATGACCCAGAGACTGCGGCGCGAGGGGCAAGGATCGCCACCCAAGCCGCCTCTTGCCGTGCCAATTCACGACTGATACGGATAAATCCAACAAAATCGGTCGGATAAATCGTTGCAGCACCCTTCACCCCGTCTCAAGGTGACAAAGTTATGCCGTACCTTTGCCGGGCGCGCCGTCGTCAACGAGGTATCTATCGACGTGGCTGCCGGACAGATTACCTGTTTGTTGGGTCCGTCAGGTTGCGGCAAATCCACCACATTGCGGATGATTGCTGGCGTTGAGACGCCTGACAGCGGCACGGTGGCCATCGACGATCAGCTGATGGATGACGGCCGGATATCAGCGCCGCCAGAGGCGCGTTCAGTCGGTCTCATGTTTCAGGATTTTGCGCTTTTTCCGCATCTTACCGTTGCGCAGAACGTGGCCTTCGGCCTGACAGGAACATCGGCCGACATTCTTCGACGTGTTGATGACTTGCTGGAGCGTGTGTCGCTTTCCGGCTTTGGCGGCAAGCACCCGCATCAGCTATCAGGGGGTGAGCAGCAGCGCGTAGCTTTGGCCCGGGCCCTTGCGCCGCGCCCAAAGGTCATGCTGATGGACGAGCCGTTTTCGGGGCTCGACAACCGCCTGCGTGACGGCATCCGGGATGCCACGTTGGAGATATTGAAAGCCGAAAACACTGCCGTCTTGCTGGTTACGCATGAGCCCGATGAGGCCATGCGAATGGGCGACGAAATTGCCTTGATGCGCGATGGGGCCATTGTGCAGCGTGGTGCGCCTTACAATGTCTACAACACGCCCGTAGACCGGGAAGCAGCGGCATTCTTTAGTGATATCAATGTTATCAGGGGCATTTCCAAAGGGGCTTTGACCGATACCCCGTTCGGGGTCTTTCTGACGCCGGGGCACTTTGACGGGGCCGATGTCGATATCGTGATCCGGCCCCAGCATTTGAAGATCGACTTTGACCGGGCCGGTCGGGGACCAAATCCGACCCCGACAGATGGCACTGCGGCGCGCGGCGCGGTCATCCGTTCGCGCTATCTTGGCCGCGAAAGCCTGGTCGATTTTGCAATGGATTTTGACGGCAAGATCCTGACGGCGTCGGTCCCCGGGGTTTTTCTGCCCAAGCCCGGAACCCTGCTGTGGCTGATGATCCGGCGCGACAAGTGTTTTGTCTTTCCGGTTGAAAGGCGCGCGCGCTAGATCGGCTCGACTGGCGCTTGCGGCAAAATGACTGCCAGTTTTTCAACCAGGGATTTTGCCGCCCGTGCCAGTCTGGGGTCGTCAGCTTCGGTGGCTGCCGCCAAGGCAAAGTGCAAAGCGTCCGCCTCGTCGGTTGACAGGATCATTGGCGGCAGGGTGATCGACCCCCGCAGCAAATATCCAACCCCACGTTCCCCCTGAACAGGTAAACCGGCAGCGGCCAGCATCGACATGTCGCGCCAGATCGTTCTGGTCGAGACACCAAGGTGCGCAGCCAAGTCGCCAGCCCGGTGCAACCTGCCATCGCGCAAGGTCTGGATCAGATCGAACAGGCGGTCGGTGCGGCGCAAGTCGGTAGTCTTTCGGTGATGCGGAATACGGGCGACAGGATGTCCGCTATCCGGGCAACTGACAAGTAGCTGTCAGCAATAACCGCCGGGACGCTAGTCCAACCTGACAGGCCGGGTCGTTTGGGGCTTTGATCCGGGGCCGCAAAGGCCTAAATGGCACAATGTAACGTTTCGGGCAGCAGTCTTGCCGCCCAAAAGGAGAATATCATGTTGAATAATATCGGTCTGCCCGGCCTTTTGCTGATTGCCGTTGTCGTGCTTGTCATGTTCGGGCGCGGCAAAGTCAGTTCATTGATGGGCGAAGTGGGTAAGGGCATCACAGCCTTCAAGAAGGGCGTGAAGGAAGAAACTACCGAGATTGAAAAAACTGCAGAAGCTGCGCGTGATGTTACGCCCACCGAAAAAGACAAAGTCTGATCGCGATCGGTTGCTGGCAGGGCAGGTAGCACATGTTTGAAATCGGCTGGACCGAGTTGTTGCTGATAGGCATTGTGGCGCTGATCGTGATCGGTCCGAAAGACCTGCCCGACATGTTCCGAACCATGGGACGATTTACCGCAAAGTTGCGGTCGATGGCGCGCGATTTCCAACGCGCCATGGATCAGGCGGCAAAGGAAACCGGGGTGAATGATATCGCCGCAGACCTGAAGTCGGCTACCTCGGCCAAAAGCATGGGGCTGGATGCTGTAAAGGACGCCGCCAGCAGGTTCGAAAAATGGGATCCGCTGAAACCTGCTGCAAAGCCTGCCACTCCGCCCGCCCCAGCGGTTCCGCTGACCGACGTGGCCCCAACCATCCACGGCCCAGCGACGCAAGCGCTGGCGGATGCGCAGGCCGCGAAAAAAGCCATAACGCTCGAGGCCGCCGAAAAGCTGCGCGCACTTAAGGTAGCACCGGTCACATTTGCCGAGGCGGCACCGGTTGTACGCAAGCGCACGCCAAAGGCCGTGGCCAAAGCCGCAATGCCTGCCGCAGCCGAAATACCCGCCCCAAAACCCCGCGCGCCGCGCAAACCTGCAAAGGATGCCTGACGCATGGCCGCAGCCAAAGACATCGACGACAGTTCCGCCCCACTGATCGAGCATCTAAAGGAACTGCGTACCCGGATCATCTATGCACTGCTGGCCTTTGTAGTGGCGATGTGCCTGTGTTTCACGATCTGGAACCCGATCTTCAACTTCCTGACCCAACCGATCTGCAATGCGCTGGAGGCCCGTGATCAAACCTGCGGGCTGATCCTGGTGAAGCTGCAAGAAGGGTTTTTCGTGGCCATCCGGATTTCTGTGATGGGCGGGTTTGCGATGTCTTTTCCGGTCATCGGCTATCAGATGTGGCGGTTTGTGGCGCCAGGTCTGTACCGGCAGGAAAAGAACGCCTTTCTGCCGTTCCTGATTGCCTCGCCTGTGATGTTCATCCTGGGGGCGGCGTTTTCGTATTACGTTGTCTTGCCGATTGCCTTTGATTTTTTCTTGCAGTTTCAGCAGAACTTTGCCCCCACGGCGGGCGACGGCGAGGTAATATCCAAAGCGCCTGCCGGGGTCTTGTTCCAGGGGTCGATGGAGCAATATCTGTCGCTGACCATGAGCTTTGTCATGGCATTCGGGGTCTGCTTTCAGTTGCCCGTGCTGCTGACCCTGATGGGCAAGGCGGGGATGGTCACCTCGCGCGGGCTGAAAGCGATGCGGCGTTATGCCATCGTCGTCATCCTGATCGTTGCCGCCATCGTGACCCCACCCGATTTCATGTCACAGCTCATATTGTTCGCTGCGATCTATCCGCTTTATGAAATCTCGATCTTCCTGATTTCCAGGATAGAAAAGCGTCGCGAGGCCGATTTGCGGGCACAAGGATTATGGGTCGACGAAGACGACGATGACGAAGAACCGGCAAGCGGCACTGGCAAAGCATGACAGAAGACCCGCTTGACCGCATCGCCGCAGCCTTGGAACAATTGGCCCCCGCGGCGCTGCCAGCCCCCGATTATACCGAGGCCGATGCTTTTGTCTGGCACATTGATCCGGACCGGCTGGAGCCTGTGTTGCAGGTTTCGCGAGTGGACATCGGGTTGCTTGTCGGCGTGAACCGGTCACGTGACACTTTGTTAGGAAACACCAGATTTTTTGCGCAGGGCCTGCCTGCCAACAACGCGCTTTTGTGGGGCGCGCGCGGAATGGGTAAATCGAGCCTGGTCAAAGCCGTACATGCGGCGATCACTGCCGAAGGCTTGCCTCTCAAGATCGTTGAGTTGAACCGCGAAGATCTGCCTTCGGTCGGCCGTTTGCTTGCCCTTCTTCGGAAGGCCAACCACCGCTTCATCCTGTTTTGTGACGACTTGTCATTCAGCCATGATGACCAGCACTACAAATCGTTGAAGGCGGTTCTGGATGGCGGCATTGAAGGGCGGCCAGACAATGTCGTGCTTTACGCCACGTCGAACCGTCGCCATCTGATGCCGCGCGACATGATCGAAAACGAACGGTCCACCGCCATCAGCCCGTCAGAGGCTGTCGAAGAAAAGGTTTCGCTGTCCGACCGTTTTGGCCTCTGGCTAGGGTTTCACCCCTGTAGTCAGGATGAATACCTGGACATGATCGTCGGGTATTGCGCGGCCCATGGCTTGAAAATAGCGGCCGACGACTTGCGGCGTGAGGCAATAGAATGGCAGGCGACCCGTGGGGCGCGGTCTGGTCGGGTGGCCTGGCAGTTCTTTACCGATCTGGCTGCCCGCCACGGGATCAGGCTCTAAACCCGCCATACGCCTGTCTCCCCCTCGAACCTCAGCAATCCAGCAAATCATTGCTCCGAAGGGTCTATTGCAAATAGGTCAGCGGATCGATGCTGTCTACGCCTTTGCGAACCTCGAAGTGCAGGAATGCCGGGCTACCTGCCCTTACAGCGGCGATAGTTTGCCCCCGCTTCACCTTGGCACCCTTGGCAACCTTGATCCCGTCAAGGCCGGCATAGACGGTCAGCAGCCCGTCGGCATGGCGGATCACTACGATCGGCACCTGATCGGTGTCCTTGGTGATTGCTGCAATCACGCCGTCTGCGGCAGCCTTTACCGAACCCCCTGCCGGTGCGGCAATGTCGATCCCGTCGTTCTTGCCCTTGGCATAGCCGCGGATGATCTTACCGTCGGCAGGCAACACAAATGACGCGGCCGAGGCGGCACTGCGGTCTTCGCCCAATTCCGGCGAGACCGGGGTTTCTTTCGCGGCTTCAGTCGCCGGTGCCACATCTTCGTCTGGCAGTGGTTTCGCGGCCGAAGGCGGCACGGGCGTCGGCGAGCCGATACCGGGGGAAGTTTCGGCCACCTCGATGTCAGACGACAATGGTCCTGCAGCGGCGGACGGGATGATCAGGAATTGCCCTTCACGCACAGAAAGATCGGCTGGAAGGCCGTTCCATTCGGCAATTGCCTTGGCTGAAACCCCGTAGCTGCGAGCAATCGAAAACGCCGTTTCGCCGCGTGCAACCTTGTGACGCTTTGGTTCTGGCCCCGATGGGGTTGCGGGCGCGAGTGGTGTGGCTGGGCTGACCCGGTCCAGTGCGGTCGTGGCGATGCCCGCCACATCAACCGGTTGAACGCCGCCCGTGCCGCCGATGATGGAGCCGGTGTTCACCCCGCCTGAGCCGGCCAGTACCCGGCGCGGCAGCAACAGGGTTTCGCCGTCGCGCAACGGATCATCCGGGCGAAGGGCATTGTAGCTTGCCAATTCCTGGGCGCCCAGACCGATCCGGGCCGCAACGCTTGAAACCGTATCGCCACGCCGCGCAATGACAGCCTGGTATGTCGGATAGTTCAAGATGCCCTGGCCATCGGCTGCGGGGCGGTTGGCGGTGGCCTGCTGGGCAGCCCCCGAAGTATCAAGGGTGCCACCACCCGAACGCAGATCCCAATCCAGATTAAGCCCGCCACCGACGCTGTCATCGCAGGCGCCAAGTGCTGCCAAAGCCGTGGTAAGGGCCAAAATACGCAACTTGGGGCTGCGGTAAACTAGGGGACGGGTCATCATCACTCTGCCTCATTTTGAAAGCGCCCGGGTTGATCCCGGGACACGCAGGTTCATTCAATCTGCTCCCAGTCCTTCAACCAGCGGAACGAAACGTACCGGCCGAAGTTCATGGTATTCGAAACCCGTGTCACCACGGACCACCTTGATCAAGCCTTGCACGGTATCAGACTGGCCAACGGGCAGAACCATGATACCGCCAATCTTTAGCTGCGCCAATAGGGGGCCGGGGGGGTCTTCGGCGGCGGCGGTCACAATTATGCGGTCAAACGGGGCCTGGTCAGGCAGTCCATGGCTGCCATCTGCCGTCAGAGCGGTGATATTGGTCAAATGCAGCGTGCCAAAGACGGCCTGAGCTTCCTGGACCAACCGCCGGTGACGATCGACGGTATAGACGCGCCGCGACAGATGCGACAAGATGGCGGCCTGATAGCCGGACCCCGTACCTACCTCCAGCACAGTGTCACGCGGCTTCACATCCAGGGCCTGCGTCATCAGCCCCACGACCGAGGGCTGGCTGATCGTCTGCCCGCATGAAATCGGCAATGGCATGTCTTCATAGGCGCGATCGGCAAAATGACCGCGCACAAATAGCCCGCGGTCAACTGCCTCCATTGCTGTCAGGACGCGCGCATCGGTGATGCCGCGCGACCGCAATGCAAACATGAAGCGCATCTTGCGTTCTGCGGCGGTGCCGCCGGGATTATCCATCCAGTCTGCCTGGCCGCCGGGTTTCGTCATCCCAGTCGCACTGCAAGATCGGAAAGCTGGTCATGTGCCGTCAGATCCGCGCGCATTGGCGTAACAGAGATATAGCCTTCAAGGTTTACCGCCGCATCGGTACCCGGCAAGGTAGGGGTCTGTTGTGGCCCCCCCTTGATCCACAGAAATTTGCGCCCCGACGGCGAATAATGAGGCTCCAGCCCAAATGCTGTGTCGCGGCGAAAGCCCTGCGCCGCCACTTTGACACCCTTGACGGACGCTGCGGGGACTGGCGGAAAGTTGACGTTGTAAAATATGCGGTAATCGGCGCTGTCCCAGATGCCTTTTTCCAGCAATGCCCGCACCACCGACACGCCATGCTTGCGCGCGGCTTCGAACGGGTCGGCCAGATCTTCGGTCAAAGGCCCCAAAAACTGCGATAAGGCGATGGCCGGCAATCCGTGCAGGGCGGCTTCCATGGCGCCCCCGATGGTTCCGGAATAAAGCGTGTTTTCAGCTGAATTGTTGCCCCGGTTCACGCCAGACAAAACCAGATCCGGACGGGCACCCTCCAGCACGTCAAAAAGTCCGGCAAGCACACAATCCGCCGGGCTGCCTTCAGTGGCATAGCGCCGCGGGCCCAGCTTAGCGATCATCATCGGCCGGGTATAACTGATGCAATGCGCAACACCCGATTGTTCAAATGCTGGAGCTACGATCCAGACCTCGCCTTTTGGCCCGGCGATGTCGGTGGCAATATCGAACAGGACGTCCAGACCGGGTGCGTTGATGCCATCGTCATTGGTGATCAGAATGCGCATATCTCGCCCCAAGTTGCGGTTCTTGTCTGATAGACGACGCGTGGCGGGGCAGCAAGCCAAGAGCGGCTGTTTCGGGTGCTATTGCGGAAGCCAGACCTCTGTGGGCTGGTCCCGGTGTATCTTGAAGAATTGATCCGCATTGATGGTTTCCCATGGGCCGTAGACGCCGTCAGGCCAAAGGACCCGTACTTCTGCCCGGCTGGCCTGGCCTAGCCCGAAATGCAACCAGCCGCTTTGTCCGCTGGCATGGCCGCCACCAATCGAGATTTCGCGGCGCATCACCAAAGTGCCGCGCTTCACTTCGACCCAAGCACCAATGGCATTGCGGTTTGGCCCCGATTGGGATGCCTGCATTTCGATCCAGTGACCGGCGTTGGCACTGGTGTTGCGCCAAAGCTGCGCCGCTTCGCGGCGATTGACGACAACCAGGTCAAGCAGGCCGTCCAGATTGAAATCGGCAAGCGCCGCCCCACGCGACGTTTTCGTGCTGGCTACACCCGCCAGATCGCCGGCTTCCTGAAAGGTGCCGTCGTCACGTTGCAACAGCAGGTTGTTGGGATCTTCTTTCGCAAAATCGGGCATCGCATCGACGTTGCCCTTGGCAATGAACAGATCGACCATTCCATCGTTGTTCAGATCTTCGAATTGCGCGTGCCAACCGGTGCTGGGCTTTTTTTCGGGTCCCGTATAGGGGCGGTGCGCGGTCACACCGGCCTTGAACCCGATATCGGCAAACGTGGCGGTCGCGGCCGCAGCTTCGGCGGCAGGAACCGCGCGTTGCAATTTGTTGTCGGCCATGCTGGTCAGAAAATATTCCGGCATGCCATTGAAATCGAGGTCATAGGATGCGATCCCCATGCCCCAGATTTTCAGCGGTTTCCAACCTTCTTCGGCGGTGTAGGGGACAGGCGCTTCGCCTGGATTGACGTGCCACAACTGTTCCTGGCCGCCCTTGTAGTATTCCCGGTCGTTTGAAATGCGCAGCGACGGCGTGCCCGATCTATTCCAATCAGTGAACAACATCGAAAGGGCACAAAAGCTGGGCTTCAGCGGCAGCGGCAAGGCAAATCTGGATGCTGAACCGGCATCAGGGCGATGCAGCCAGTTGTCAGTGCATGACCCCCAGGGGAAATCCTCCTCGTACCGGTTCAGATAATTGCCGATAGCGAGCGTCGGCCAGTCTGCGTCTTTTTCCCAAGTGGCAGCAAAGGCTGTGGACCAGGCATCACCGCCATCAAAGCCCCAGGTCTCGTTCGCGCGCTCAAACTTGCAGTTGCCAAGGCCGCGCATGACCAGATTTTCGCCGGTTCGCAGCAGCACCAGATCCTGGATGCCGTCACTGTCTATATCGAGCGGATAGGCCCCAAGCACTGCATCCACTTCCAACCCACTGCGGTCGGACAAGAACGACAATGTGCCCCCTACGACGCTGGTATTGCGGTAGAATGTGGCCGGGGCCAGGCCGCCCGCCAATAGCAGATCCGGCTTGCCGTCCTGGCTGCAATCGAAACTGGCGACCCCACCGCCAACCATATATTCCCAATCCCCTGCATACATGGCCGTGATACCCGCCGCGGCACCCTCTTCAGCAAACTTCGGAACGGCCGGGTTGGTCTGACCAAAGGCCGAACTGCCAATACAGATCGCAATAGCGCAAATAAACCGGGTCTTCATCAATTGCTCCGCGTCTTTAGGGCCGCTGCGAAAGCACCGATGCACCGCCCCTGTTCCAGGCCCTGCTCAATAGCGGCACGAAAGTGAATTCCGCCATAAAGTCTAGAAATTCCAGCCTCGTGTGCCGCTGCCCAGAAACTGGGAAAGCGCCGGGTGGCCAGCCCGTCTTCGGCATGGGCGGCATCGTCAAAGGCAAAGTTATCACCATGCAAAGCAGTTAAGACTTCGGCGGCAGCCCCCGAAACAACCGAATGACCACTGGGATATTCGGGGAAGGGGGGTGTGGTCAGCACGCTTTCCCACTTAGGGTCCATCGTGCGGCGGATGTAGGTAACCGGGCGCAACAGATCGTACTGATACTTGGCACGCCATGCCGCGATAAAGGCATCGCCGTTCGCAATGCCAAGCCGGGCCAGCATGTCAACAGACTGTTCCAGCGTCATTTGATCCCGATCTTGAATTTGCAGTGCGATGGAAATCCAATGTCCTGGAGGAGTGGATGACAGCATCGCATCATCCGACCAGAACCGCGCAATGGCCACCTGGTCCGGTGTCAACGCTGCTTTTGTGTCAAATACTTCCTTTGCTTCGGCAAAGAAGGCCGATGCCGTGTCTTCGCTATAATCAGGTGGTGGTGGCAAAGCACATGCTGTTGCATCCGGTACTGCGAACGGGCGGTTGCTGCCCCAGCCGGGCAGCAGTGGCAGTTGTTGTTGCCGCAGCGCATTTGTCGGTACCCAATGCGCGGGGCCTTCGATCAATGCGTAGTCAAAGGGGAAGCCCATATTTTCAACGACCGCGCCGCCATCGCTTTGCGACCACGCAAGGATATGGGTGGCAATTGCCAGCCCGTACGCCTCGGAGCGCTGCACAACATCCGCGGCAACCCCATCTGCGGTTTTTGCGCGTTGCTTTGCTGTGATCGAGGCCAACGCCCGCTGACCGGTCGGCCCGGTGTTCGCGAAAAGACCTGCGACCGATGTCGCAAGGGCGGATTGCAGCACAATTGCATCATCATAAACCTTGTCGGTTTCGCGTTTTGGCAAAGGCGAAAGATCGGTCAACTGCCCGGCAAGCGATTGCATCTGGTCCGAACCGGACGCGACAGCTTCGTAAGCAGAGATGCCGATATAGGCCAAAGCCCGGCTTGCCACGGGTGGCGAATAGGTCGGTGTGTGGCGGATCAACTCCAGCGTCAGGCGGTACCAGACCGCCAGCGTGTCCTGCGGCAGTGTAGCAGCAGCACCTGCGCCTGCGAGTGAGGCCGAAAGCGCCACAGACAGTGCGAGTGCCCTGAACGTTGGAAATCGAAAGGGTCTGGGCAACGGGTATCTCCTGGCTGCGCCTGTCTGGCGACGCTGAACGGCGCACCTAAGCACGCCGGGATCGGTATAGACAAGCCTTGTGGATGCGTGCGCCAAATCCTTATCAGGCCCCTTTCTCAGGCGACCAGCACCTTACAATTCCTTCTTAGCCGATGTTTCGCAACCATTGCCACAATATGCGTGTATTGCTGGCCAGTCGTCGATTTCGCCAAGGCCGCAAGGGCAGTTTTGTGCAAGCTGCAGTTCAACTTGGCATTTCTTTGCTTGAACGCGACCCCTATTTCTTGTTGGCGGTTCGTCTGCCCGACGACAGGCGCGCGCGCGGGCTTGTCGGGCATTGACCATTCTTGTAAATAGACCAAGTCCGAACCATATGTCGGCTGGGCCACTGTCTATTGTTCCTTCGGCCACATCGGTCATCCGCCACTGTTTTGGCAGCGGTACATACGGGATAGAATTTCATGGCGACGTTTTTCAAAGCACACCGCTTGGCCGCATTGGTCGTGCTGATCGGAGCAGGGATCTGGGTTGCGACGGGTGAATTTTCATCGGTTGGCAGCCAAGAGGCAACAGCCGCTGAGCCAGGCACTGCCGAGGCAACCGAGGCTGCACCTGTCTCTGACGCGCCCGCCCCGTTGCGAACTGTTGCCGCCGTGGTGCCGGTATTTGCAGATCATGCACGCGAGATTCGTATTGCCGGTGCCACCGAAGCTGACAAAAGTGCTGTGTTGGCCGCCAAGGCGGATGGTATCGTGGAAATGCTGGGCGTCTCGCAGGGGGATGAGATCGGGTCCGATACCTTAGTGCTGAAACTGGTCGGCGCGGATGTAACAGCTGATATCGCGATGGCGGAGGCGTCGGTTGCCCAAGCCAGTCAGGAATTACAGGTTGGTGAGAAATTGTTCGCGCGCGGCGGGCTTGCCGAACTTCAACTGACCACCCGCAGGTCAGCAAAGGCGGTGGCTGATGCAGCGCTGCAACAAGCTCAGACAGCCGAAGACAAATTGCTTTTGAAATCACCATTTGCAGGGACGGTCGACAGGGTCGATGTCGAATTGGGCGAATGGGTGCAGGCCGGTGTACCGATTGCAACCGTCCTGTCTTTGGACCCGATTGTTGTCAAGGCAGAGATCAGCGAACGGGATATCGGCTTGGTTTCCATCGGAAGCAAAGCCCTGATCCGACTGGTCAGCGGGGCCGAAATGGAAGGAAGTGTTCGCCATATCGCCAAGCAGGCATCGGTTGGAACGCGCACCTTTGTGGTCGAAGTGGCGCTTCCCAATCCAGATCTCAGCATCGGCGCCGGCATGACCGCTGAAATGCGGCTTTACGCGGCTCCGGTGCCATCAATTTCTTTGCCCCGCTCGGTGATAACACTTTCGGAAGATGGTCTGATCGGTGTGCGGGTGGTGGGGGTCGACAATATCGCAACCTTTGCAGCGGTTACTCTGTTGGATGACACACCTGAAGGAATGATCGTGACCGGTGTCCCTGATGGGGTCAGGATAATTGTGGCGGGACAAGACCTTGTGCGCGACGGTGATGCAGTTACCGTGACCGAAGTGTCGCTTGCCGATGCCCTGAAGGCATCAAAATGAAACTTGTCGAAACCGCCATCCGAAATGCCCGCCTGACCCTGTCTGTGCTGTTGTTCCTGATGCTGGTCGGGGCCGTTGCCTACGTAAATATCCCAAAAGAAGCCGAGCCGGATATTCAGATCCCCATCCTCTATGTCAGCATGGGATATGACGGCATTTCCCCCGAAGACAGTGAGCGGCTTCTGCTCCGACCGATGGAAACCGCGCTGAAATCCATTCAGGGTATCAAGAAGATGACCGCCACCGCTTATCAAGGCGGCGGCAATGTGGTGGTCGAATTTCAGGCCGGTGCCGATCTGGACAAGGCGCTTGATGATGTGCGCAACAAGGTCGATGACGCGCGCCGCGAACTGCCTGATGGTTCCGACGAGCCTTCGGTCAACGAAGTCAATATCTCGGAGTTCCCGGTTCTGGTCGTCTCTTTGTCGGGCGATGTGCCGGAACGGGTGCTGAACACTGCCGCCAAGGAATTGCGCGACCGCATCGAAGAGATCCCCGGCGTGCTGGACGCAGCCTTGCAAGGCGTGCGCGATGACCTGGTGGAAATTGTCATCGACCCGGCCAAGCTGTCGTCTTACGGATTGCAGCCAGATGCCATGATTGCGGGTTTCAACGCCAACAATAGGCTTATCGCGGCGGGGGCGATGGAAGGCGCGGAAGGGCGCTATGCCATCAAGGTGCCCTCGCTGATCGAGACGATAGCGGATCTGGCGGATTTGCCGATTGTGGCAAATGGCACGGCCGTGGTGCGTGCGCGTGATCTGGCGGATATTCGACCAACATTGAAGGATCCGATGTCGATCACACGGCTGAACGGCAAACCTGCAGTCGCCATCGAAGTGTCCAAACGGATCGGTGCGAATCTGATAGAAACGGTCGATCAAGTGAAACTTGTGACCGCCGCCTTGCAGGATAAGCTTCCCGGCGGCGTAGTTGTGTCTTTCAGTCAGGACAAATCGACCACCATTCGCCAATTGCTGAGCGATTTGCAAAATTCGGTTCTGACGGCGGTGATATTGGTCTTCATCATCATTCTGTATTCCTTGTCGGTCCGGTCTTCGATCCTGATCGGGTTGGCTATTCCGGCGTCGTTCCTGATGGGGATCCTTGGGCTTCAGATGGCCGGTCTTACGGTCAACCTGGTGGTACTGTTCAGTCTTATCCTTGCAGTCGGCATGTTGGTCGATGATGCGATCATTGTGACGGAATACGCCGAGCGTCGCATTGGCGAAGGCATGGAGAAACGTCAGGCCTTTGCCGAAGCCTCACATCGCATGTCAGGGCCGGTGATCGCCTCAACCATGACCCGGATCGCGGCGTTTTCGCCGCTGTTGTTCTGGCCGGGAATTGTCGGTGAGTTCATGAAATACATGCCGATCACGCTGATTGCCACGTTGTCCGCTTCGATGCTTTACGCTCTCATCTTTGTCCCAACCTTGGGCGCGATTATCTCAAAGCCATTCAAGACGCCGCCAGTCCATAAGGACGGTGGCTACATGTGGTTGGTTGGAAAGGCCATTCGCCATCCGGTCCTTGTCCTGTTCCTGACCTTGGGGACATTGGTCGCGGTTCCCTACATCTATGCCCAGATCGGCAAAGGAGTTGAATTCTTTCCCAATGTCGAACCTGACTACGGCCAGCTTTATGTCAAGGCGCGCGGCAACCTGTCGATTGATGAGAAAGATGCGCTGGTGCGGCAGGCCGAGGCCCGACTGCTGGGTTGGCCGGGGCTGGAGACGATTTACACCCGTGTCGGTTCTGGCGGCGGCGGCGGAAATGACACAGCCGAAGATGTGATCGGCGTGATCCAGTATGAATTCGTCGATTGGCGACAACGCAAGAACGCCAACGCAATCCTGGCTGATCTTCGGGTCGCCATGCAGGGAATTCCCGGCGTTGATATCGAAGTTTCGGTTCCGGATGCGGGCCCGCCGACTGGCAAGGCCATCCAGATCCGCATGTCGGCGGATGATCCTGCAGGCCTGAACGATGCTGCCCGCCTGATCAGCCGCAGATTATCGGACATCGCTGACGTTACGGATATCGACGCGGGTCTGCCCTTACCGGGGGTAGACTGGGAATTGCAGGTCAATCGCGGCGAGGCAGCGCGCTACGGCGCGTCGCCCGGTGCTGTTGGCGCAGTGGTGCAATTGGTCACGTCAGGCCTGAAGCTGTCGGATTTCCGACCCGCCGGGTCGGATGACGCGGTAGACATCGTCCTGCGTCTGCCAAAAGACCAGCGGACCATTTCGGCGCTGGATCAATTGCGGATCGAAACTGAACTTGGCCCTGTCCCCATATCCAACTTCGTCACACGGGTCGCGGCCCCGACAACCGGAACATTGTCGCGCGTCGACGGCGCAAGAACGGTGACAGTGCAGGCTGGAATTCGCGAAGGTGTTCAGGCACAAGAGATCCGCGACAAAGTTACCGCCATGCTGGACGAAACCTTCAAGGCAGAAGGTTTCACCGAACAGGGCATCCGCTGGACAATGGCAGGCGAAGATCAGGAACAGGCTGAGGCCGGGGCCTTCCTTGCCAAAGCCTTCGGGGCGGCGATCTTTCTGATTTTTGCAGTGTTGCTGGCGCAGTTCAACAAGTTCATCTCGGTGGGTCTGGTGCTGTCTGCGGTGATCATGTCAACCATCGGGGTTTTTCTAGGCTTGATGATTATGGGCCAGCCCTTCGGCATCGTGATGTCCGGGATCGGTGTAATCGCGCTTGCCGGGGTCGTGGTGAACAACAACATCGTGTTGATCGCCACCTATGACCAGTTGCGCGACGAAGGCATGGCCAAGATCGATGCCATTCTGGAAACCTGCCGTGAGCGGGCAAGGCCGGTTGTGCTGACAGCGCTGACCGCGATTTTCGGCGTTTTGCCGATTGCGTTTGGCTTGAACCTTGAACTTTTGAACCATGAGACCACTTTCGGGGCGCCGTCGACGCAGTGGTGGATTTCGCTGTCCAGCGCGATCGTATTCGGGCTGGCCTTTGCCACGATCCTGACCCTGATCGTAACGCCGTCCATGCTGATGCTTGTCACCCGCGGTGACAAAAGCAAGAGCGTGGGTAAAGGGTGGTTTCGGCGCAAACAAAAAATGGCTCCGGGTGAATAGCCTCTGGCAAGATCAGGCCCTGCGTCGTTTTGGGCCTGGGCTTGCTGACCGCAATTTTCAGGGTTTGTGAAATCCGCAATTGTCTGTAAATTTATTTACAGCATCGGGGGGATCATGCCGGGACTTGCCTTGACGGGAAGCCATATTCGCGAACAGCGCCTGCTGAAAGGCCTGCGCCAGTCAGATCTGGCTGCCCGGGCGGGCATTTCCGCATCATATCTGAACTTGATTGAACATAACCGGCGCAGGATTGGAGGCGAGGTCTTGCGCAGACTGGCGCTGGCGCTTGGACTGGAGACAGCTGTTCTGGAAGGGGCTACGCAGGACGGCTTGATTGACGATCTGCATGCCGCAGTAGCGGAAGGGGCGGCGGGCGTCGTCGTCGAAGTTGACCGGCTGGAAGAGTTTGCCGGTCGATTTCCGGGTTGGGCCGCACTTTTGGCGGCTCAACACCGGCGAGGGGCCCAGTTGGAACGAGCGGTTGCTGCTCTCAACGACCGAATGTCACATGATCCACATTTGTCGGCGACGTTGCATGAGGTTTTGTCGGCTCTCAGCTCGGTCCGCTCAACCGCCTCAATTCTGGCCGAGACCGACGATCTTGATGCGGTCTGGCGGGAACGGTTTCACGCCAATTTGCAAGACGACGCCGAGCGGCTTGCCGTCGGGGCGCAGGCGCTGGTGTCATACCTTGAGGGCCCCGAACAAAAAGATGATGTCGTAGCTTCGCCACAAGAAGAGCTGGAGGCCTGGCTTGCGGTCTGGGGGTGGCATCTGGGCGAACTGGAGCAAGGCGATCTGGGCGCTTTGGAAAAACAAATGCTTGGGCTGAAGTCGCCTGCTGCAAGAACATTGGCGCGTTCATGGATAAAGACGGTCTTGCGCGATGCAGCAGAATTGCCGTTGCCGGAATTTCAGGCGGCATTGTCAGAACTGGGGCCAGATCCGGCACTTTTGGCCCAAAGATTTGGTGTTGAGATGCTGGCCGTATTTCGCAGATTGGCTCTGCTCCCGGGGTCGCGCTACGGTTTGGTCATCTGCGATGGATCGGGAACCTTGACGTTTCGCAAAACGATCGAAGGTTTTGCCGTTCCCCGTTTTGGCGCGGCCTGTCCGCTGTGGCCAATCTATTCGGCCCTGTCGCGCCCGATGTCGGCGATCGCGGCCGTGGTCGAAACCGCCACCCGGGTACCACAAAGATTTGCTGTGCGGGCAATTTGCCAGGTTCGGCTGGCCGGGGGGTTTGGCGGCATGGAGCTGCGTGAAGCGGCAATGCTGTATTGGCCGGACGACAGCCAGAAAGGCGACGCCGTGCCCATTGGTTCGACCTGCAGAATTTGTGCGCGCCCAAAATGTGCTGCACGGCGAGAGCCTTCCATCTTGTCAGATGCCAGCTAAGCTTGCCTGACGAAGGTGTTTTTGACAGGGCGGCGGTTTAGAACGATAGTCGGAGAGAGTCTGGGGGAAAGCCAAATGGGGCAGCATGTGCTGTTGATAGAGGACGAACCCAACATTGCCGAGGCGATCCGCTTTGTTTTGCAGCGTGATGGCTGGCGCGTGTCGGTTTTGACAGATGGATCGGCCGCCATGGCGGAAGTGAAACGCCTGTCGCCCGATCTTGTGATCCTTGATCTGATGCTGCCTGGGATGAGCGGGCTGGAGATTGTCACATTGCTGCGGGCAAAGACCGAAACGCAATCACTGCCAGTGATGATGTTGACGGCAAAAGGGCTTGCACGCGACCGTGAGGCCGCTACGCGGGCCGGGGTCAGTCTGTTCATGACAAAACCTTTTGCCAATTCCGAAATTGTGTCGCAGGCCCGTACCTTGGTCGGGCTATGAGACGTCCGCGCGCCTCGCTTTTCCTGCCGCGGCCTGATTATCTTCGGCGCAGGCTGGTCGATGCAGCCAGGTTGTTGCCTATTTTCGGCGGGTTTCTGGTGCTTTTGCCGATCCTGTGGACCCAAACCGACGTGCAGACTGGCGGGACCGCGCGAAGCGGTATTTACCTGTTTGTTGTCTGGGCGGCCCTTGTCGCGGTGGCGGCCTGGTTGGCACCTCGACTGGCCGCTGCAGCGGAACGTGATGATGCTTTGCCAGAATCCGAGCCCGGCATTTTGGGAAGTGACGAAGTCGCGCAACCGCCCCGCCAAGGGGACGGCGTGTAGATGCCGTTCAATGTCCTTGTCCTGACTTGTTTCGCCTATGTCTTTTTCCTGTTTCTGGTCGCTTATCTGGCAGACCGCCGCGCGGCCCGAGGCCGGGTTGCATGGCTGAGGTCACCTCTCGTCTACACTTTGTCGCTGTCGATATATTGCACGGCATGGACGTTTTACGGCGCCGTTGGCTATGCCGCGCGGTCGGGCCTCGAATTTCTGGCAATCTATCTTGGGCCAACTCTGGTCTTTGTCGGATGGTGGTGGGTGTTGCGAAAACTGGTCCGCATTGGCCGTAAACACCGGGTGACATCCATCGGCGATCTGATCTCGTCGCGCTATGGCAAGTCTAATCTGCTGGGTGTCATTGTAACGATCATGGCCGTGGTTGCGGCCACGCCCTACATCGCTTTGCAACTGCAATCGGTGACTTTGTCTTTCGGGGTCTTCGCATCGGATACGCCCGAAGGCTGGGCCTTGCCTGATCGAAATGCCACGGCAATTTGGGTTGCCGTCGGATTGGCGCTGTTCACCGTGCTGTTTGGCACCCGAAATCTGGACGCCAAGGAACAGCATCACGGCGTTGTCACCGCCATCGCGGTCGAAGCTGTCGTCAAGCTGGTTGCATTGGTTGCGGTGGGCGTCTTTGTCGTTTGGGGTCTGGCAGACGGCCCGGCAGATATCGTAAACCGAATTGACGCCTCAAGACTGGCGGAATGGCAATTACTGCCGGGGCGATGGTTTGGGGTGATCTTTCTAGCCGGGGCAGCAGTGATCTGCCTGCCGCGCATGTTTCAGGTGCTGGTCGTTGAGGATGGGGACGAGCAACGCCTTGCCAGGGCCAGTTGGGCGTTTCCACTTTACCTGCTTTTGATGAGCCTGTTCATTGTGCCGATTGCGGTGCTTGGTCTGGAACGGCTGCCCAGCGGATCAAATCCGGATATGTTTGTTCTGACGCTGCCTTTGGCTGCAGGGCAGGGCGGTCTTGCGATGCTGGCGTTTCTTGGCGGATTTTCCAGCGCGACGTCGATGGTGATTATTGAGGCAATTGCGCTGTCGACCATGGTTTCAAACCATATCGTGATGCCGATCTGGCTACGGTTTCGCCCGCAGACAGCGGTTTCAGGCGACTTGCGGCGGATCGTGCTTTTGGCGCGGCGCCTGTCTATCGCGGCGGTGCTGGCGCTTGGCTATGGCTATTTCAGGCTTTCGGGCGGGTCGGGTGCGCTGGCGGCCATTGGTCTGGTGTCGTTCGCCGGCGCGGCACAGGTGCTGCCGGCGATGCTAGGGGGCATATTCTGGCGCGGGGCCACCCGGGTAGGGGCCGCGGCGGGCTTGACGATCGGTTTTGCGACCTGGGCCTATTCGATGTATCTGCCGTCCTTTGGACCAGACGCGGTGATTTCAGTCCAGGTCTTTGCCAACGGCCCGTTTGGTATCGGTTGGCTGCGCCCGCAAGCCCTGTTTGGCGTCGAGGGCATGGATCCCCTGTTGCATGCGGTATTCTGGTCAATGGTTCTGAACACCACTGCCTTCATTGCGGGGTCTCTGCTGACCTTTCCGGGGCCGGTGGAACGCGCGCAAAGCGCGGCTTTTGTGAATGTATTTGACAGCCACAACGAAGGCCTGCGGCCACGGCCCTGGACGGGCGGGCGCGCCGAACCAGAGGCGCTTTTGGTGATGACACAACGCATTCTGGGCGATGCGGCGCTGGGTCTGTTTGCGGCCGAAGCCAAGGCGCAGGGCAAAGAAGGCTACTTGCCTGACGCCAGCCCTGAATTCGTCGACCAGCTGGAACGGCAATTGGCCGGGTCGGTCGGTGCCGCAACGGCACATGCCATGATCTCTGAATTGGTCGGACGTGAGCGTGTTTCTGTCGAAGATCTGATGGCTGTCGCGAATGAGACGGCGCAGATCATGGAATATTCAGGGCGGCTGGAAGCTCAGCAGATCGAATTGACGCGCACCGCAGGCGCGCTGCGGGAAGCAAATGAGAAACTGACTCAGGTCTCGATGCAAAAGGATGCGTTCCTAAGCCAGATCAGCCATGAACTGCGAACCCCGATGACATCGATCCGTGCCTTTTCGGAATTGCTTATGGAGGGGGATGTGCCGGGGCAAACAGTCACCGCGCAGGCTGGAGTGATCAATGCCGAAGCCGTCCGGCTGACGCGTTTGCTGGATGACCTGCTGGACATGAGCGTGCTCGAGAATGGATCGGTCCGGCTGGATCTGAGTGTGGCGAACATGCGTCTCATGATCGACCGGGCGCTGATCGCGGCGGGCAATGTTCGACCCGAGCGCAGCTTTGAAATTGTACGCAATCCTCTGGCCGAGGAAATTTTTCTGCGCACAGACTCTGACCGGTTGGTGCAGGTGTTCATCAATCTGATTTCCAACGCACGAAAGTATTGCGACGCGGCCTCGCCATGGATGAAGATTGCGGTCAAGCAAAAAGCCGGGCGGGTCTATATTGACTTCATCGACAATGGTGCCGCTTTGCCAAAAGCCAATCAAGCCTTGATATTTGAGAAATTCGCGCGGCTGACGGACGCATCGCGGGCTGGAGGAGCAGGGCTTGGACTGGCAATCAGCCGGGAAGTGATGGCCAATCTGGGGGGAAGCGTTGGGTATCTTCCTGGCCAGGGCGGGCCTGCTTTCCGCGTGACATTGCCTTTGCAATATGTGGCCGCTGCCAAGCGCGATTAATGCTTTGGCAACGGCTATGCGCCAAGCTGTAACCCAAGGAAGACAACATGGGTGCCCGGCGTGGCCAGTTCAGACGACAATAGCACAATGCGAAGGAAGGTGGCGCTGTCTGCCGTGCCGCACGGGCAGGGCGGGCCGGGGGCAGACAGATCCTGGCGCGTTGTGCTGGCCCGTGCGGCGCGCGATGCAATGGCTTTGCAACTGGACGTCGTCCGGCTTGACCAATCGCGAGCATCGCTTGGTGAATTGCTGGATCTGCCTCCGGACAGGGCCTTGATCGCCGTCTTGGAAGGTCCTGCCGAAGGACTGGGCTTGCTGTGCATTTCGGCGCCATTGCTGGCGGCGATGACTGAAAAGCAAACCATTGGCCGGGTCGCAGGCAGCGACGCCGCACCACGCAAGCCCACCCGTACCGACGCAGTCATGGTTGCGGGGTTCATCGATGCTGCCCTCGCCGGTCTGGAAGTGGCATTGGCTGACGAAGCCGATCTGATTTGGGCAGGCGGGTTTCGCTATGCGTCTTTCATGGCCGATCCTCGACCGTTGGGATTGCTGCTTGAAGATATTCCCTACCGTGTTTTGTTGGCCGATATTTCGGTCGAGGATGGCACAAGACTTGGCCAGATCCTGATGGCATTACCTGCAACGGGCCGGGGGCAGCGGCCCCGGTCAGCCATGCATCTGTCGCCTGAACTTGCAGCCGGTCACGCCTTTTCAATGGATCTTGCAGAACAGCTTGAAGCGTCTCATTGCGTCTTGCAGGCGGTGATCGACCGACAGTCATGTTCGTTGGCCTCGGTCATGGCTTTGCAAGTGGGCGATGTCATGCCCTTGCCCAAGGCGTCGCTAGACTGTGTCGGCTTTGAGGGATTGGATGGCCATCGCGTAGCCGAAGGCAGGCTAGGCCAGAACAGGGGCATGCGCGCCGTGCGCCTGAACGGGCCTATGCAGCCAGCGACGTCGTCCATTCTTCAAATGAACGACAATGTCGTCGAAGCGCAGCTGGCAGCAACGGGCTGACGAAGTGTCAATCAGCCGCGTGACGGTTTGCCCGGGCCAGCGTCATCCCTTGTTCGCCAGGGCATCGATCTGGCCGCGCAACCCTTCAAGTTGATAGCCAAAGCGACCGGGAAGACTGATCAGATCATCTGTTGGCAGTGCCCCGGCATTCGCCAAAGCCCATACCACCGATGACCGATTGCCCGAAGCGCAATAGGCAAACACAGGGCCACTGGCCGCAGCAAGTGCTGCGGCCTGCAGATCGATATTGGCTTGCGTCATCGCCCCGCCTATGACCGCGTTCTGGACATACGACAACCCAATCGCCTGAGCTGCCGCCTGCATTTGTTTGTGCTGCAGATGCGGTGGAATTTCGCCATCAGGCCGGTTGTTGATGATGGTCGTATAGCCGGCGGCCTTGATTGCGGGCAGGTCTTCCAATGCGATCTGGGGTGAGACCGCATAGCCAGGGGTAATTGCGCGAATGTCCATGTCTGCTCCTGCTGGTGCCGAAAGGGTGAAGCGGCGGCCAATGGCCGGTGCAACAAGCATACCTGCCAACATCGCACATAGAAAGACCACACCTCCTGTGCCGCCAAAGCTGAGGGACGCTATGGCGGGTCCCGGACATAACCCCGCCAAGGCCCAGCCTGCACCAAAAAGAAGCGACCCCAATAAAAGCCTGCGGTCAATCGCGGGGCTGGCGGATTCGGGCAGTGGCGTTCCCAACACCGCCAATTTGCGCCCTTTCGCTACCCGCCACGCAAATGCCATGGGCAAAATCGCGCCGCCAAGAACGAAGGCCAGTGTAGGATCCCAGTTGCCAAAGACATCCAGCCAGCCTTGGACCTTCGTGGTGTCGGTCATCCCTGACAGCAAAAGGCCCGCACCAAAAACACCTCCAGACAGGGCGGCAAAAAATGCACGCATCAGACAATACCCCACAGGTGGCGGGCTGCGGCCATCATCACGGCCCCGGCTGCGAGATAAACCAGGGTGGCGACGATGGCCCGCGGCGACAGTCTTGAAATGCCGCAGACCCCGTGGCCTGATGTGCAGCCGTTGGCCAGCCGTGTGCCAAGCCCGACCAAAAATCCAGCAGGGATGATGACGGCGATGTTGGCCGTCAGATGCGTCTGGGCGCCGCCAAGCGCCCAGACAAAAAGGGCCGGCACGATCAAACAGCCGGCAAGGAACGACAGGCGCTCGGTCGCGGTGCCGTGTCCTGTACCATCCACCAAACCGCCCAGGATGCCCGACGCCCCCATGATGCGGCCGTTCACCAGCAGATAAACGGCAGCAGCCGTGCCGATCATCAGCCCGCCTGCAGCGCCCCAGATCCAATCGGTCATATTCATTGAAATTGTTCCTTTATATCCATTTTGCCGGATTTTTTTCGATCTTGGGGCTGCGAATTGTTCGAATAAGTCAAACAATATTTGCGCGCTACGCTTTCACAGGCCATTTATCGGCACTTTGAGGAAAGTTTTCCCATCGGCCTCGGGTGCTGGCATGTGTCCGGCCCGCATATTGACCTGCAACGAAGGAATGATCAGGCGCGGCATTGGCAGACTGGCGTCGCGTGCTTGTCTTAACGCCACGAAATCCTCAAGGCTGCGTCCAGAACCTATATGCACATTCAGAGCCTTTTGATCGCCGATGGTGCTTTCCCATGCAAAACTGTCGCGTCCCGGCGCTTTGTAATCGTGGCAGACAAAAACCCGCGTCTCGTCTGGCAAAGCCAGAATGCGTTGCACGGACGAATACATGACCGATGCTGATCCACCGGGGAAATCACATCTTGCAGTGCCAAAATCCGGCATGAACAAGGTGTCGCCGACAAAGGCCGCGTCGCCTATTACATAGGTCATGCACGCAGGCGTGTGTCCGGGCGTATGCAGCACATCCGCTCGCATCTGGCCAATGTCAAACCGATCGCCATCGGTAAACAGCCGGTCAAATTGTGAGCCATCCCTTTGAAATTCGGTGCCTTCGTTGAAGACCTTGCCGAATGTGTTCTGAACATCGACAATCCGTGCCCCAATGCCGATCTTGCCACTAAGCTGGTTCTGGATGTAGGGGGCGGCAGACAAATGGTCTGCGTGGACGTGGGTTTCGAGAATCCATTGAAGGTCGCGCCCCGACGCCCGGATAAAGCTGATCACAGCGTCTGCAGATCGGGTATCGGTGTGACCCGATGCATAATCGAAATCCAGAACCGAATCGATGATCGCGCAAGCACTGCCCTGCGGGTCCGATATCACATAGGTAATCGTGTTGGTCGCTTCGTCAAAAAAAGCGGTGACGTCTGGTTTCAACATGGCGTGTCCCTGACGCTGACTGTCCTTGATTAGTACCGCGACTGCTCGCGGTATTCAATCACCGGGCAGTGGTGCCGCCTGCTTGCCAAAAGTCCGATATTAGCTGCTAAGGTAGCGAAAGGGAGAGTCGCAGAGATGGATGACAACGATCACGCGGCGGTGCGGCAAGATCTTGACGGTGCGATCTTGATCCTGACCCTGTGCAATGCCCCGGTGAACGCGCTTGGCATTGATATCCGTCTGGGGCTGGCGGCAGGACTTGACCGGGCCGAACGGGATCCGGCTGTTTCTGCAGTTGTCATTCAGGGGCAAGGGCGGGGGTTCTCTGCCGGGGCAGACATTCGCGAATTTGGTCAGCCGCCACGCAGACCATCGCTGCCAGACCTATGCAGAAGGATTGAAGACTTCGGCAAGCCTGTGGTCGCAGCGCTGCACGGATTTGCGTTAGGCGGTGGTCTGGAACTTGGGTTGGCGGCAGGCGCACGGGTAGGCCAAAGCGGATTGCGGGCGGGATTGCCAGAGGTAGCCCTAGGGCTTTTGCCGGGTGCCGGGGGAACACAAAGGCTGCCAAGGCTGATTGGTGCAAAGGCCGCGTTGCAAATGATGATGACAGGTCAGCCGGTCAGCGCCGAGGCGGCCCTCGATCTGGGTTTGTTGGATGCAGTGGTCCCAAAAGACGGCGGGCTGTTGCCGGCAGCGATCAGACTGGCCCGCTCGGACGCAACGCTGCAAAAACGCCGATGGACGCCTGATCCTGCCGACTACATCACAGCGCTTGCCGCAGCCCGCCGCAGCGCTACAAAATCGGGCAGCGCCGCACAGGGCCGGATTGTCGATTGTGTCGAGGCGGCATTGCTATTGCCTTTGGATCAGGGTCTGGCCTTTGAACGGACGGCGTTTGAAGATTTGCGCGCCAGTCCTGAAGCAACAGCCCTGCGGTATATCTTTTTGGCAGAGCGGCAGGCAGACCATCCGCCCGCAGGCCATGATGCCGCCGCCGCAAAAGAAATCACGCATCTGGGCATTTGGGGGGCTGGGGCCGCAGCGGTCAGTCTGACAAGTGCTGCATTGCAAGTCGGCCTGAAAGTGACGGTGTGCGACCCTAGCCGGGAAGCGCTAGTATCGGCTTTGGAGGCAGTCGGTCTCGCACAAGAGGCGGCAGTAGCATCGGGTCTATTGACGGCAGATGCGCGCGACGCCGATTGGGCGCGTTTGATCCCTGCCATTGATCCGAAAGCATTTTCAGGGGCAGAGGTGATCATTCTGACCGAGGCCGAGCGGCCGCTGGCCGTAGATTTTGCCCGAGGACTGGGGCAGGATACCACGGTTCTTGTCGCCGGCGGCGTGCCGGAGGGGGCAGGCGATGATGTGATGGGCATTGTTCTTGCGCCACAATCTGTTGCCGAGGTGACACTGACTTCGGGGATGTCGACAGGGACAATCGCCACCGGACTTGCGGCTTTGCGCAAGTTTGGCCTGAAGCCCGTTAAATCTGGATTGCGGGGGCGCATTGGCGGCATTGGCGGGCGCGTCTCAGGGGCAGGCTTGCAAGCAGTGCAGGCGCTGTGTCACGCAGGTGTGCCCGTGGCGCAAGCTGTGCGTGCGGTATCGGGTTTCATTCGGTTGCCTTCAGGGCTTGCCGAGGGGCAGGGTGCACTGATGGCTATTCAGGATGGTGCTATTGCAGACAGGGTTCTGGCGGCCATGGCCAACGAAGGGGCAAAACTGCTGTCTCTGGGGGCAGCCTTTTGTCCTGGGGATATTGACGTGATCATGGTCAATGGATTCGGGTTTCCCAGATCATCGGGCGGGCCGATGCACCTTGCAGATGTCCGAGGACTGCTGGTCTTGCGTCGCAATCTGCGAATTTGGGCGGCCGAAGATGACGTCTGGGCACCCGATCCGTTGTTTGATCACCTGATAGAAGACGGGCGCACACTTGCCTCGCTCAACCAGCGTTAGCCAAGCAAGATGCCTGCCACCACCAGCATCAGCCCTAGCGCTGAAACGCCAAGCGCGATCATGTTCTGCACGACGATTTGCTGTAGTCGCGCGCGCATCACGTCGTCGCTTAGCCCGGCCCGCCGCGCCTTCAGCGCCTGAAGGATGCAATAGATCAACCCGCCCACGCCACAAAGTGACAAGAACGATCCGAGCCAGATCAACATGGTCATCACAGTCTGCCTTTTCTGTTTCGGCTTTGCAGCCACTATCGAACCGGGGTTGTCCTGGCAAGGGACCAGGGCCCTAGCAATTGTTGGCTTGAACCCCAGCCACCGGGCAGGGTAGGGAGAGGCCAGATTTTCCCGGGGGCACCATGAGCGATTCAGTCGACACCTATTCCGTTACTGCAGACGAGCTGCGCCAGTTCATCGAGCGGTTTGAACAGCTGGATGCGGAAAAAAAGGATCTTGCCGAACAGCAAAAAGAGCTGATGGCCGAAGCGAAAGGTCGGGGCTATGATACGTCAATCCTGCGCAAGGTAATTGCCCTGCGCAAACGCAAACCCGACGACATCGCCGAAGAAGAAGCGATTCTAGAAATGTACAAGACCGCCCTGGGAATGTCGTAAAACCTGACCGGCTGCGGGCGGAAAAGCTGTGTCCAGACACAGCAAGGATCACAACCCAGCGCCAGACCGGTGGTTTTTGGTCATTGCCCTGACCTAAGTCCTGCCCAGCGTCAGGCTGAAATGAAGGTCAGGCCCGGAAGCTGGGCGATCTGGTCAATATCCGCCTCATAGGTTTCCGTCATTTCGGCAACCAAAGCATCCGTCCAACCTGGCATTTCAAGATCCATCTCGATCTTAGCAGGGTCAGCGAACTTGTCCAAAAATGCCGCAACAATGCCCTTGCGCATATCAGGCGAGGCAGGCGGGTTTTCGGCAAGGTAAGCGGTCAACCTTTGCATGCCGTCACTTGTCATGATGCTGGACAAAAGGGCGTCGGAATCGTCAAGAACAAGGCCTTGGCTGTGTCCCGAGACTGATTGCAGGACGTCAGGCCAGACAAGGGGTGTGTCTTCATCACACCAGATGGTCAGCGGTGCTGCGGGGTTCAGCGCGCGAACCTGCGCAATCATGGTCGACCAGCGCAGCCGCAACGGTTCCACGCCGTCAAGGAATTCTTCATGGGATTTGCCCTTTTGCGACTTGAACAATTCAGGCAAAAAAGTTGCCGGATTGCGGATCGACAAGTGGAACTCGGCCTCAATGCCTGGGAAAATCTGAGTAAAGGCGCGAATGCGTTCAGCGGCGTTCGGATAAAGCGACCCGCGAACGGCCCAT
This sequence comes from Pseudorhodobacter sp., assembly GCA_031402355.1. GTDB lineage: Bacteria > Pseudomonadota > Alphaproteobacteria > Rhodobacterales > Rhodobacteraceae > JACMNW01. Next base: position 30,473 of record JANNSG010000117.1, read on the forward strand.
TGCGGGTAGCTCAGGAAATTGTCCCAAGACAAGATCAAGCGGTCGGCCTCGTCCTGTTCCATGATCTGCTCAAGGATCATGCTTTGGGTTTCGGTATTGGCTGCCTTGCCTTTCAGGGCGACGGCTGTATCGCGCATCAGATTGCGATAACGGGCTGGCCCGGGCACATGGATACCCTCTGCGGCCAAAACAGCCCGGTTCTTCAAAAGGCAACGCAATAGACGTTCTTCATCGGTGCAGTGGGCGCCGAGGTGATAGACAATGCGCATGGCGGGCGATTTTTCCAGCGTTGGGGTTTGTTTTCGCGCAAGTATACGGGCTTTTGTAGACAGGGAAACCGGTTTCCTGTATCCGCCGGATCAAGATGACCAAGCAAAACAGTCAAGTTAAGGGGCGCGCTGCGCCGCGCCGCAGACGTCGTCTCGACAGATGGACGGTTGGGGCACTGATCATCGCATTGGTGGTCTTGGGCCCGATTCTGTCTGTCGTCTGGATCGCCCTTCACCCGTCCGAAAACATCTGGCCGCATCTGATGGCATCGGTGTTGCCAAGATACTTGGGCAACACCCTGATATTGATGGTCGGTGTCGCGGCATTGACAGCGCTGTTCGGCGTGGTCTGCGCTTGGCTGGTGACAATGTATCGTTTTCCCGGGCGCCGTTGGCTGAGCTATGCCTTGTTGTTTCCGCTGGCAATTCCGGCCTATGTCGGAGCGTATGCTCTGGTCGATTTTCTGGATTACGCCGGACCGTTGCAATCGGCCATGCGCGGCATGTTTGGCTGGCAAGACACGCGCGACTACTGGTTTCCAGAAGTGCGGTCACATGGGCCCGCCATCATAGTGCTGGCATCGGCACTGTATCCTTACGTTTATCTTCTGGCGCGGGCGGCGTTTCGCGAACAATCGGGCAGTGCCTTTGAAGTGGCGCGGTCACTTGGCGCGGGCCATTGGGCATTGTTTTGGCGGCTTGGTTTGCCGCTGGTGCGCCCTGCCGTGGCGGCAGGTCTTGCGTTAGTCTTGATGGAGACGGTGGCAGACTACGGGACGGTGCTGCATTTTGGCGTTCAGACACTGACCACCGGGGTGTTTTCAACCTGGCTCTCGGGCAACAATGCAGGTGGCGCCGCACAAATAGCTGTCGTCATCCTGATGCTGATCCTGCTTTTGGTGACATTGGAGCGTTACGGCCGCAGAAAGGCACGGTTTCATGCGGTAAATCGTGCACTGCGCCCGATCGCGCCAGTTGTCTTGCACGGTGTGCGGGGCTGGGCCGCTACCGGGTTTTGTCTGCTTCCCTTTGCGATGGGTTTTGTGTTGCCGGTGACAGTCATGTCAGGCCATGCGATCAGGCGGCCCGAGGTCTGGACCGCGCCGGGATTGTTGCCTGCGTTTGGGAATACGGTCTTCGTAGCCGGCATTGCCGCCATACTGACTGTACTGGCTGCTACCTATCTGGTTTACGGGACCAGATTGATGGGGCGAACTGTGGCACGCATAGCTTTGCCACTGACAACATTGGGCTATGCGGCCCCAGGTGCAGTTCTGGCCCTAGGGTTGCTGATCCCTCTTGCGGCCCTCGATCACGGGATCGCCGATGGCGTGGTTTGGTTGACGGGCTGGGATCCGGGGTTGACGCTGACCGGCACTTCGGCGGCCATTATCCTTGCCTATTTCGTTCGGTTTTTCGGTGTGGCCGAAGGCGCATTGGATGCAGCTTTTGGTCGCATATCCCCAAATCTGCCAATGGCCGCGCGGTCATTGGGGCGCGGCGCAGGCGGTACGCTGCGTGACATCTACCTGCCCCTGATGAAGGGCTCCGTCGCGACAGCATTGCTCGTGGTGTTTGTGGACTGCGTCAAGGAACTGCCCGCCACACTGCTTTTGCGGCCGTTCAATTTCAACACCTTGTCAACGCGCACCTTCGAACTTGCCAGCCTGGAGCGGCTTGGCGAGGCCGCTCCGGCCGCCTTGTTGGTGATGCTGGTCGGCTTGGCCGCTGTGGGCATCCTTGCGCATACGAATAGGGAATGAGGGGCTTGCCTCATGCAGAAAGTGGCGCTAATGGACAGTCGGTGTGCCCCTATAGCTCAGTTGGTAGAGCATCTGATTTGTAATCAGAGGGTCTGCGGTTCGAGTCCGTATGGGGGCACCATTTCGCAAAAA
>JANNSG010000118.1:0-2758 GCA_031402355.1 Pseudorhodobacter sp.
AGGGAATGAGGGGCTTGCCTCATGCAGAAAGTGGCGCTAATGGACAGTCGGTGTGCCCCTATAGCTCAGTTGGTAGAGCATCTGATTTGTAATCAGAGGGTCTGCGGTTCGAGTCCGTATGGGGGCACCATTTCGCAAAAAGTCTTGATGCAATGGCAGGCATCTTCTTAAAAACGGTGAAGCCCCTGACCGCGTGAATCAAGGGCTACGTTTTTTCACCATCTCTAGTTCAGATACTTGGAACAGCCCGGCGGCGGCGGGCAACAAATGCCAAGCCTGCCAGTGCTGTCGCCATCAGACCCAAACCTGCCGGCAGCGGCACTGGTGCAAGTGCGACATTGTCCAGCCTGAACCGCGAGCACGGGGCAGAGCATTCCGCCACTCTGTTACGACCGATCTTGCCAAGTTTGGGCTCTTTGAAGCCGATCACCAGACTTGTCAGATTGCTGAAGGCTTCGCCAAGCAAGACCGTCTGTGGTGACATCACTTTGCCCATGTTGAACGCCAATTCGACTGCCAGACCAGAATCGTTGTAACCGGCAACATGAACGTTGCGGTAGCTTGCCTGACGGACTCTTCCCGTTTTGGTGTTGCGGATAACATAGTCAAACACGCTCGGCTGCAGATCAAAGCTGGTCGCGTTGAATTGGCTGCCTGTGGTGAAGGTTACTTTTGTTGCTCCGCCCCAACCGCTGTTTGCTAGATACAAGCTATCTGGGGATCGGAAAAAGGACTCGAACAGTGGGCCGTTCGTTGTGGCTTTGATGCCGTTCTCTTCATAGGTCCGACCGGTAAAATCATTCGCAAATGTCGACAGGTTGTCAAATCCCATGGTCGCGGCAGACGAAATACCTGTCTGCGAAAGGACCAAAGCCACTACTGCAATCAGTTTCTTCATGTCACTCTTCCTTTGAACTCACATACTACTGATAGTATCTTATGCGATCTTGGCCACAAATTGTCAAACCTCTGGCCACACTTGCCGGTTTCTTTTGCAATCCACATGTTGCGAAACTGCACCGTCCCGTGAACGGCCATGGCGGGATCGGCAAAAATCCGCCTATGCCTTGATGCGCCTTGCGGATAGGCCGCCGTATTGGCCCGGCTCGTCATGCGTTGGTGATGAACGGCTGCCCTGCCATGCGGATGGCTGAAAGTCCGACTTAAACCGGATCAATCCGGGCTATCGCAGGTCTGTTAGACTTAGGCAAAACCGATGAAAAACCGAAGCGAGCCGAATATTTCGCGAGGCACGTTATCGATAACATTTGCACTTTCGTCTGACGGCGGAAACCTGCACACTGCTGGCCTGCACAGCAATCAATGACCAAGGAGCGACCGATATGAGCCAGGCAGGCAACATCATGATCACCGGCGCTGGAAGTGGCATCGGACGGGTCACGGCGCGGGCGTTTCTGGCCGCGGGATGGCAAGTGGCGCTGGTCGGACGCAGGGCGGAGGCGCTTGTCGATACGGCGGATGGAGCGGCGGCGGCGTTGGTTCTGCCATGTGATGTGGCGTCACCTGCGTCGGTCGATGCGGCTTTTGGGGTGCTGAAAACAAGCTGGGGGCGGTTGGATGTCTTGTTCAACAATGCGGGGCAGTCACTGAAGGCGGCACCGATAGATGAAATCCCGGTCGAGGATTGGCTGGCGCTGTCCTCTGTCAATATCACCGGCATGTTCCTGTGCGCCCGCGCGGCTTTTGGGCTGATGCGTGGCCAGGACCCACAGGGCGGGCGGATCATCAACAACGGGTCCATTTCGGCGCATGTGCCGCGCCCGGGTTCCGCACCTTATACCATGTCGAAGCACGCAGTTACCGGACTGACCCGCACTTTGGCGCTGGATGGCCGGGCGTTCAATATTGCCTGCGGCCAGATTGATATCGGCAATGCGCTAACGTCAATGGCGCAGGCCTTCACCCAAGGGGTGCCGCAGGCGGATGGTCAGATCAAGGTCGAGGCCGTGATGGACGCGGCGCATGTGGCGGATGCCGTGCTGCATATGGCCCGGCTGCCCTTATCGGTGAACGTGCCCTTCCTGACGCTGATGGCAACGGCAATGCCCTTCATCGGCAGAGGTTAGGCGAAGTTTCTTTTTGCCGCGCCAGCGTTTCTGGCATGGTCGCTGTTTTCAAAACGTCATGTTCCAACAGCAAGAAACTGTCTAAGGTGATGTCACAGAATCCGAGGATCGCCATGCACAATCGCCCTTCCGCGTTCACCGCCCCCGGCCAATTCTGGCGCGGCAATTTGCACACCCATTCGACGCGGTCGGACGGGGTGCTGGAACCCGCCGAGGTGTGCCGCAGGTACAAGGCGGAAGGCTATGATTTCATCGCGCTGACAGATCATTTCATTGGCATTTATGATTATCCTATCGTCGATACTGTTCCCTATAGGGAGGCTGATTTTACGACGATCCTTGGTGCGGAACTGCATTCCGGGCCAATGCAAAATGGCGAGTTGTGGCATATTCTGGCGGTCGGTCTGCCTGCTGATTTCAAGCGGCCAGATGCCCCGCACTTTAGCGTGATCGAGGGCCAGGAAACCGGACCACAAATCGCGGCAAGGGCGGTTGCCGCCGGGGCTTTCGTGACCATTGCCCATCCGCAATGGTCTGGCATGACTTTGGCAGATGCGCGCAGCATTTCAGCGGCTCATGCGGTCGAAATCTACAACCACGGTTGTGCGACGGGCTGCGACCGGGCCGATGGTTTCGGCATTGCCGATCTGCTGCTGAGTGAAGGCCGCAAG
>JANNSG010000119.1:0-13406 GCA_031402355.1 Pseudorhodobacter sp.
CAGCATGGACTATTTCGACCTCAAGGCCCCGACCCGTGCCAGCAGCAACAACCTGCGTGCCTGGGCCGGGCTTGGGGCGGCACAGGTTGGTCTGATCTTGAATGACCAAGCCATGATCACCTGGGCTGCGGCGTCAGTCCGTCGGGTGGCTTGTGCGGCAAATGCCGATGGCAGCCTGCCCAACGAAATGTGGCGCGGGAAACTGGCATTGCATTATCAGATCCATGCCGTCGGGCCATTGGTGTTCACGGCGGCCCTGCTGGCAGATAAGGCGCCCGGCCTTCTTGATGCCTGCGATGGCGCGGTCATACGCGCGGCAAGATTTGCCGTTGCAGGCGCCAAAGACCCCAGGATAGTTGAGCCGCTGGCCGGGGAAAAACAAAAGTTTGATGCCGATCCGGCGAAACTGAAAGCCTATCAATTCGCCTGGATCGCAGCGTTTCTGTCGCAGGTGGACGATCCTGAAATCAAGGCTTTCGCGCGCAACTTTCCCGTGCTTGCGAATTCCAAACTGGGCGGGAAGCAAAGTCTGCTCTGGAACTAGGTGTTCCGCCCTGACATTGGTTGGATCAGGTCTGGACTGTGTCGTTACCACCCTGAGGTGCAGACCTTTCAGATGTAGCCGCCGGGCCTTTGGCCAATCGTGCGATGGCGATGGGTGTTTTGGTTCAAGAACACGCCAAATGTGATCTTTCGTTCATATATCAAATCGACCCCAACAACGGGTCAGGTTGGGATTTCGCCACCTGTTGCTTGGGTCACGCTGTCTGCGGCCTGTCGAACCGCGTGACCTATTTGCGAGGCATCAGACAAATTGATCCGGAAAGCCGGGCCAGACACTGACAAGCCTGCAATCGCCTCGCCGAAGGCGTTAAAGATGGGGGCGGCAATGCAGCGCATGCCGCTCGCGCGTTCCTGATCATCAATCGAATAGCCACGCGCGCGGGTATGCGCCAGATCCCGCAGCAGGCTGCTTTCTGAGGTGATCGATAGCGAAGTGAATTTTGGCAGACCCTGACGGGCGATAATCCCTTGTACCCGGTCGGCGGGATACCAGGCCAGCAACGCCTTGCCGATGCCCGACACATGCATCGGCCCTTTGGTACCGGGGGGAAAGAAGGCACGAATGACTTCATGCGTTTCGACCTGACTGAGGAAAAGCACCTCATCGCCGGATTCGATGCCCAGATTTGCCGTCTCTCCGGTTGCGCGCATCAGGGCATCCATCGGCGCGCGCGCACGTTCCACCACTTTGGTGCGGCGCAGAAACGCGGATCCCACCCGGAACGCGCCGCCGCCGACATGCCAAAGCTGGCCCTTTTCTTCCACCTCTACCATGCCATGTGCTTGCAGGGTGATCAGCGCGCGGTAAACGGTTGCTGCGGCTTGGCCGGTTTGTTGGGCCATATCAGATAGGGTAAGCCCTGCGCTGTGCGACATCAGATCAAGCAAGATCATCGCCCGGTCAAGCGACTGCACGGTGTTCTGATCTGTGGTGTCGTGGAACGCCTTTGGGCGACCCCGAGGGCGGGATTCGACGAGCTTTGCCATTTTCACCGGTCTCTATTTCTAACCGAAAAATCTTTTCATGATTAATGAAAAACTCGGAACCCATGAAAATACAAGGGAAAAATGAAAGCCACACAAAATGAAAAAATATTTCGAAAAAATTGTACAATGAAAGCAGACCGCATAGCGTGTCCAGACAAATTCAGGCTTTGAACCAGAGGCACATCCCATGTCGACGCAAAACCCCGTTTTCATTCCCGGCCCGACCAACATTCCGGACTCTGTCCGCAAGGCCTGTGATATGGCGACGATCGATCATCGGTCGCCCGCTTTTGCCAAGATTTTCAAACCCGCCGTCGCCGGTGTTCGCCGTATTCTGAAAATGACTGAGGGCGAGGTGATCTTGCTTCCTTCCACTGGCACAGGTGGTTGGGAAGCGGCGATAAGCAACACGCTTTCGCCTGGTGATACGGTGTTGGCACCGCGGTTCGGCATGTTCAGCCACCGCTGGATAGATATGTGTGAGCGGCATGGGTTGGACGTGCAGATACTGGAAACGCCTTGGGGGCAGGGCGCGCCTTTGGCGGCGATAGAGGCTGCGTTGAAGGCGGATACGGGCCACAAAATCAAGGTCGTGCTGGGCACGCATAATGAGACGGCAACGGGTGTGCGCAGTGATATTGCGGGTATTCGTCGCGCGATGGATGCGGCAAAGCATCCGGCGATGCTGTTTGTCGATGGTGTATCCTCGATTGGATCAATGCCGTTTGATATGGCAGGTTGGGACGTTGATATTGCGATCGCAGGCAGTCAGAAAGGGTTCATGCTGCCCGTAGGTTTGGCCGTATTAGGGGTAAGCCCAAAAGCACTGGCCGCGATGGAAACCGCCACACTGCCGCGCACGTTCTTTGATTTCCGCGATATGCTGCGCAGCTATGCTGCGGGTGGATATCCCTACACGCCTGCTGTTGGTTTGATTGCTGGTCTGTCGCATTCAATTGAACTTCTGGAAGACGAAGGTCTTGAGGCCGTTTATGCCCGCCATCACCGCTTGGCCGAAGGCGTGCGTCATGCAATAGCAGCCTGGGGCATGAAACCTTGTGCCGTCTCGCCGGATTTGTATTCCGACACAGTGACGGCGGTTGTGGTGCCCGAAGGCTGCAATGGCACCGATCTGGTGGCGTTGGCGGCCTCCAAATACAACGTGGCCTTTGGTGTGGGCCTGGGCGAGGTGGCGGGCAAGGTATTCCGGATCGGCCATCTCGGGATGCTGACCGATGTGATGATGCTGTCAGGTCTGGCCTGCGCCGAGATGTGCATGGCTGATCTGGGGTGGCCCGTAAAACTGGGGTCGGGTGTTGCCGCGGCGCAGGAGTATTATCGCGGGTCTGCGGCAATGCCGATGAAGGCAGCGGCGGAATAAGATGAGTATTTGGGCGAAGAAAAAGCCGCTTGCGGGCGGACTTGGGGGTTACGGTGTATATTCCAACATTTGACGATGTAATCGCGGCGCATGACAGGATACGCCTCTATATTCACCGCACCCCGGTTTTGACATCGAGCTATCTGAACGATCTGACCGGGGCCGAGTTGTTCTTTAAGTGTGAGAACTTTCAAAAGGCTGGCGCGTTCAAGGTGCGGGGTGCCTGCAACGCAGTGTTCGGGCTATCGGATGACAAGCTCGCGCGTGGGGTGGCGACGCATTCGTCGGGAAACCATGCGCTGAGCCTGAGTTATGCGGCGGGACGGCGGGGAATTGCCTGCAACGTGGTGATGCCGCGCACGGCACCGCAAGCCAAGAAAGACGCGGTTCGGGGCTATGGCGGGGTGATCGTGGAATGTGAGCCATCGACCAGCAGCCGCGAAGCGGTGTTTGCCGAAATGGTTGCCAAATCGGGTGCCGATTTCGTGCATCCCTATAACGACCCGCGCGTGATTGCCGGGCAAGCGACCTGCAGCCGCGAGTTGATGGAACAGGTGGAGGGGTTGGAGGCGGTTATCGCCCCGATCGGCGGCGGCGGCATGATTTCGGGCACCTGTCTGACGGTTTCCAGCACGGCACCGGGCGTAAAGATCTATGCGGCGGAACCTGAACAGGCCGACGACGCCTATCGCAGTTTCAACGCGGGGCATATCATTGCCGATGATGCGCCGGTTACGGTGGCCGACGGGTTGAAAGTGCCGCTGAAGGACCTGACATGGCATTTCGTGAAAACCCATGTGACCGATATTCTGACGGCGTCGGAAGATGAGATTATTGACGCGATGAAGTTGACATGGAAGCGCATGAAGATCGTGATAGAGCCTTCCTGTGCCGTGCCATTGGCGACCATTCTGAAGAACCCGGACGTGTTTCGGGGCCGCCGCGTTGGCGTGATTGTCACTGGCGGCAACGTCGATCTGGACACTTTGCCTTGGATGAAAGGGTAACACCATGAACAGCCATACGAACTTTGCAGGCCTTGAAGTGGGCTATGATATTCCCGCCCTGCCAGGGATGGACGAGGCCGATATTCAGACCCCGTGCCTTGTGCTCGATCTGGACGCTTTAGAGCGTAATATCAAGAAGATGGGCGATTTTGCCAAAGCCAAGGGCATGCGCCACAGGGTGCATGGTAAGATGCATAAATCGGTGGATGTGGCGCTGTTGCAGGAGCGTCTTGGCGGGTCTGTCGGCGTGTGCTGCCAGAAGGTATCAGAGGCCGAAGTGTTCGCGCGCGGCGGGATCAAGGATGTTTTGGTCAGCAACCAAGTGCGCGATCTGGCGAAGATTGACCGTTTGGCCCGGATGCCGAAACTCGGCGCGCGGGTGCTGTGCTGTGTGGACGATCTGGCCAATGTGGCCGATCTGTCGGCGGCGGCGGTAAAGCACGGTACGCAGATTGAAGTTCTGGTGGAAATTGATTGCGGGGCCGGGCGCTGCGGCGTGACGACGACGCCCGCCGTGGTGGCTTTGGCGCAGGCGTTGGAGGCGGCGCCGGGGCTGAAGTTCGCGGGCATTCAGGCCTATCAGGGTGCGATGCAGCACATGGATAAGTATGAAGATCGCCGTGCCAAGCTGGAGATTGCGGTGGCCATGGTGAAGGACGCTGTGGATACGCTGAAAGCGAGCGGGATCAAGTGCGACATCGTCGGTGGAGGCGGCACTGGCAGCTATTATTTTGAGAGCACATCGGGCGTTTATAACGAGCTGCAATGCGGGTCTTACGCGTTCATGGATGCCGATTATGGCCGGATTCTGGATAAAGATGGCAAGCGGATTGACCAAGGCGAATGGGAAAATGCGTTGTTCATTCTGACCTCTGTGATGAGCCACGCCAAGGCCGACAAAGCGATTGTCGATGCCGGGCTTAAGGCGCAATCGGTGGATTCTGGCCTGCCCGTGGTATTTGGGCGGACGGACGTGAAGTATGTGAAATGTTCAGATGAACACGGCGTGGTCGAGGATCTGGACGGCGTTTTGAAGGTGAACGACAAGCTGCGACTTGTGCCCGGCCACTGTGACCCGACCTGCAATGTGCATGATTGGTATGTTGGTGTGCGGGGCGGCAAGGTTGAAGTCGTCTGGCCAGTATCAGCGCGCGGCAAGGCTTACTGATGCTGATCGTTCCTGAACGCCTGATCGCGGAACTTGTGTCACCTGCCGATGCCTTTACGGCTATCGAGGCGTGTTTCGCGGCTATGGCACGCGGGGAGGCGTACAACTTTCCGGTCGTGCGCGAGGCGTTGGGCGAAGGGAGGCAGTATGGCTTCAAGTCGGGGTTAGACCGGGCCGGGGCCAGTCTGGGCGTAAAAGCGGGGGGCTATTTTCCGGGCAACATGGCGCGGGGGATGATCAATCATCAATCGTCGGTGTTTTTGTTTGATCCTGAATCTGGGCGGCCTTTGGCGATGGTGGGGGGGAATTTGTTGACGGCGCTGCGGACGGCGGCGGCCTCGGCAATTTCGATTGATCGGTTGGCGCGACGGGATGCACGGGTTCTGGGCATGGTCGGGGCCGGGCATCAGGCGGGGTTTCAGTTGCGGGCGGCAGCGCAGGCGCGGGCGTTTGAGCGTGTGGTTGCGTGGAACCTGCATCCGGAAATGCTGCCGAAACTGGGGGCAATTGCGGCGGAGCTGGGGTTGCCGTTTGAGGCGGTAAGTCTGGCTGAACTGGGGGCGGCGGCGGATGTGATTGTGACGATCACCTCGTCGGATAAGGCGTCGCTTTTGGACGGGCATGTTAAGGCCGGCACGCATCTGGCGTGTATGGGGACGGATACGATCGGCAAGCAGGAGGTGGAGCCTGGTTTGTTGGCGCGGGTGAGCGTGTTTACGGATGAGGTGGCGCAGTCGATATCTATCGGGGAGGCGCAGCATGCGATTCGGATGGGGTTAATTTCGGGGGCGGATATTACGCCGCTGGGGGATGTTCTGACGGGTGCGCATCCGGGGCGGAGGTCGGATCAGGAGATCACGCTGTTTGATGGAACGGGGGTCGGGTTGCAGGATTTGGCGGTCGCTGGGGTTGCGGTTTTGCGGGCGAGGGAGCGTGGTTTGGGGATTGAAGTTGAGGTGTGATATCACGCGTGTTACCAAATATAAGATATTGATATAGTTATACAAAGTGTATTTCTTTAACCAATTCTTCACGTCTGTATCTCGCGGCGCGGCCTGCTTTGTATCGGGTACAAGATTTGATCAAATAGCAACGCAAACTGATTGATCCTTTGACCGCGCCGTGATTTGATTTTTTCGCGGGTTACATAAAAGGCGTCGTCATGCGGGTGTTCATCAACGGCTTTGGGCGCATCGGGCGGTCTGTTTTGCGGGCTTATCTGACTGCACCGGACACTTGGCCGGGGATGGTGATTGCGGGCATCAACGATATCGCCGCCGCCGATATGTGCGCTTATTTGTTTGAATTTGATTCAGTTTTTGGGCCTTGGAAGGGCACGGTTGCGCTGGGCGAAGGCACGATCACCGTGAACGGCCATGCCATTCCGCTGCACCGTACGGCGGATATATCCTCGCTTGATTTGCGCGGCATCGACGTGGTGCTGGAATGCACCGGGCGGGCGGAGGCGCGCGATGTGGCGGAGCGGGGCTTGCGCGCAGGGGCGGGTCGCGTGCTGATTTCTGGGCCATCGTCGGCGGCGGATTTTACGGTTGTTTTGGGGGCCAATGACGAAGGGTTGGCGGGGCAGCGGATCGTTTCCAACGCGTCTTGCACGACGAATGCGCTGGCCCCGTTGGTGCGGCTGCTGGACCGGGAATTTGGGGTTGTGACGGGGTCGATGACCACGATCCATTGCTATACCGGGTCGCAGCCCACGGTCGATGCGCCCGCTGCGGATTTTTCACGGTCACGCGCGGCAGCGCTGTCGATGGTGCCGACGACGACCTCGGCGCAACGGCTGCTGGACACCGTGCTGCCGGGGCTGGCGGGGCGGATTGCGGGATCAGCGGTGCGGGTGCCGGTGGCGAGTGTGTCCGCGGTGGATTTGTGCGTGATGACGGCGCGGGTGGCGAGCGTGGAGGCGGTGAATGCGGTGTTTAGCGAGGCTGGCGGGGTTATTGGGGCAACCGACCGGGCGCTGGTATCGACCGATCTTAGGGCGCGGGCGGAGAGTATTGTGATGGCCTGCCCGGAGACGCGGGTGACGGCGGGGGGGATGCTCCGGGTGTTTGGCTGGTATGATAATGAGTGGGGGTTTTCGAACAGGATGCTGGATGTGGCGGGGCGGGTGGGCTGATCATGTATATTCCGCCGCATTTCCACGAAATCGACACCGCCGAGATATCACGCGTGATAGAGGCGGCACCATTGGCCTGCATCGTCGCGCAGACGATTGATGGATTGGTTGCAAACCACATCCCCTTGCTCGCTGCGCCCGATGGCACACTGATCGGGCATGTCGCACTTGCGAATGATCTTCATCGCGTGCTGGATCATGGGCAAGATGTGCTGGTAATTTTCAGGGGTGACGACGCTTATATTTCGCCCAATTCTTACCCATCCAAAGCAGAAACACACCGCCATGTGCCTACATGGAACTATCAGGTTGTGCATGTGCATGGGTATATCACATTTCAGCACGACACCCATGCCAAACGTGCTGCTGTGGGTCTTTTGACCCGGCTTCATGAGCGGCGGCTGAACGGTGATCAGGCTTGGCGCATGGCTGATGCGCCAGCGGACTATATGGCGCAGATGCTGGACGGTATTGTCGCGTTTCGCATAGCTGTGCAGCGGACGCTTGCCAAATCCAAGCTAAGCCAGAACCGCGATGCGCGCGATTTCGCCGGGGCCGTGGCTGGGCTGGAAGCGCAGGGCAAACGAAACATCGCTGATCAGATGAAGCGGCGCAAACCGTAGCGAGGGTGCAAAGCAGCCGTATTCGGAGGTGAGTTTGCGCTTGGTAGAAATTTTGGGCGCTGCCCTGTGTTATGCGTGGTTTGTGGCGTGGGGTGCCTCCCCTCCCCCTTTGTGGGGAGGGGTTAGCGAGCGGTAGGGTGGGTGAAACCCACGATTTTCCGAACCCACATTTCTCAAATGCCTGCGATAGCAGCGTGGGTTTCACCCACCCTACGAACGTCATCGGCACCAAGAACCGCCCGGTCCCTTTGACCGGGCAGCGCCCGTTCTCCCGGCCCTGCGCGTTGCGCAGGGCGTTCGGCGGGAAAACGGTCCACTGGACCGCTTTCTGATCCGCCTCTCCCCCTACGGGGCGGGCGCTTTGCGTCCACCCCTCGGTTCGGGCGCGGCCCTGTGTTGTGCGAAATTTGAGATAGCGGGTGCCTCCCCTCCCCCATTGTGGGGAGGGGTTGGGGGAGGGGGGTGGTTGCGGGAGTTTGGGCGGCCCCCACCCCATCCCTCCCCACGAGGGGGAGGGGGCGATAGCATCTTTTGAGGGTAGCCGGTGGCTTTGCGGGGTAGGGTGTGTGATCTCACGCACCGTTGGCGCGGGTGGAGCGGTGCGTGCGAGCACGCACCCTACCGCGTTTCATCCTTGTCCGGCACCAGCCCGTAGCGTTCCACCAACCGCCACACATGCTTTGGCACCATGTTTTTCAGCCTCGCGGGGTGGGTGCGGCGGAGGTGGAGGATGGTCTCGACTGCTTTCATCTCCACCCGCGCGCGGGCGAATTCTAACCCGCGCGGGCCGATGCGGGGTTGCAGGAGGCTGATCACGGGCAGCAGCCAGTTGGGCCGGGCGGCCCTTGGGGTCATGCCATCAGGGACGCCCCGCTTTGATGTGCTTTGCCCTGATTGGTCTGGCGGCTTTTTATTGAACATGTCCTGTCAAGATAGTTTCAAGAGTATCTTCTTGTTACAATTGTTTCTTGTGCTAAGCCTGACCTGTCGTGTCAGGAGCGGTCGATGCCCACTGCAAAACCCACAATCGAGCAGCAGATCAAATCGGCGTTTGACACGCTGACCCCTGCCGAGCGCCGGTTGGCCAGCCATATAACACGTCACTATCCGGTTGCCGCCATGGGGTCGATCACGACGCTGGCCAACGGCGCCAAGGTTTCAACGCCGTCGGTGGTGCGGCTGGCGCAGAAGCTGGGCTACAAAGGCTATCCCGATCTGCAAAACACCTTGCGCATTGAGCTGGAAGAACGCCTGATCTCGCCTTTGGTCAAGCATGATCGCTGGACCGGCGGCGCGCCGCAAACCCATATGCTCAACCGGTTCGCGGATGTGGTTCTGGGCAATCTTCAGGCCACATTGGCGCAGGTTGACCACGACGAGTTTGATGCGATCGTGGCGCTGATGGCTGACCAGAGCCGCAAGATTTTTACCATGGGTGGGCGCATCACCCATTCGGCTTCCGACTATTTCGCGACCCATATGAAGGTGATCCGCCCCAATGTCGAAAGGGTATCACATGCGTCAAGCGCCTGGCCGCCGGCGCTGATTGACCTTTCGCCAGGTGACGTGTTTTTGGCCTTCGACATTCGCCGATATGAGAATAATGTCCTGCAAGTTGTGGAAATTGCAGCGGATCAAGGTGCAGAAGTCATCTTGATCACCGATCAATGGGTCTCTCCTGCAGCCACCCATGCCCGCTACCGGATTTCCGCCCATATTGAGGCCCCCTCAGCCTGGGATTCGACGGTTGCCATTCAGGTGCTGGTCGAAACCCTTCTGGCTGCTGTCGAAACCCTGACATGGCAAGAAACCCAGATCCGGCTGAAGCGGTTGGAGGAGCTCTACGCGCGCGCGCGGCTGTTTCGCCGCGGCAAATAGGTGTGTTCGTCGCGGAAAGCAGGCTTACATTGGGTCAGACGTGCTTGGCAATCCCCCCATTCCAGCAGCTTGCCACTGATGTATCCGGGCCATGGACCGACCGAATTGTGCCGGGCCTGCTGCGCTTTGCGTTGATGCGGTGAAAGCTGCGGATGACCCGTTCCGCGAGCAACGAGAAATCGACGCCGAAGCCAAGCCCTTCATGGTTGATGGCGTACCCGCAAATCTCTGACTGCGCAGTCTGGTGCAGAACCTGCCCGCCGCCCGCCCGGCCCTTGTTCGGAACGGCGGAGCCTTGGGTGAGATATCGCTGAGTCCGGCCAAGAATGCTAAGCCAATCTAGTGACGGCACGAAGGGTAAAATCCAGGGTGAATTGGCGGAAGCGGTGGGATTCGAACCCACGGTGGGCTTCCACCCACGCTCAGTTAGCAACCGAGTGCTTTCGGCCTCTCAGCCACGCTTCCGACGGGTTTTGTTTAACGGGGCGGGGCAGGCTGGGCAAGAGGGAAAGGACGGCGCTGTTTGCAAGAATCCTTGCGTGGTGGCGAGGTTGGCGCAAGATGGCCGGACGATCGCGGTTGCGGGGGTTGCGATGCAGCAAGGATTAATGGACTGGCTGAGAAAACCCTACGGCTTGGTGACAAGCTGTGCGCTGTGCACCGGTATCGTCGTCGGCACCATCGATGACCTGCGCCATTGGGCAATCGCAAAGGCGTCAGCGGTATTTCAGACTGCCGTCACGGCGCAACAGGCCTGCGTTGACCAGTACCTGGACAGTCGGCCTGAGACGACAGAAGGCCCCTATCTGATCATTATGACCGACCTCGTGAATGATGAAGACCAGACCCAGACCCGGTCTCTCGATCAGAACCTTCGCACCCTTTACGGGCAAGATGTCGACGGAGCAATCCAGTTGGAAGCCGTCCCCTGCACCATTTACCCGACCGCGGGCAATGCGGCAGACCGCTATGAAGGAGCCAAGCAAACCGCATTGGATATCGCCACATGGACCAAGGCCGATGTGGTGATCTGGGGCGAAGTGGTGGGAAGCGGTCTGAAGATCAATCTTTCGATGACCCATCCGCGCGACAGCGCAAATCGGGAATACATGGTGCAGGACAACACCCTTGATGCCAATTTCGGTGAAGACATCGGTGCGTTGATTGCGGTCAAGATGCTGACGCTGGCTGAGATGAAGCCACAAGATCATGGCACTTACGTCGTGCCCCGCATGACACGGGTTATCACGTTGACTGCCCCGCTCGTTAACGCGCTCCCCGATCAGATGTCCGCCTACGATCGCTGCCGATTGTTTCTATCTTTCGGGCTCGCTCTGCAAATTGTTGGCCTCCAGTCGGGGGATGCTGACATGCTAAAAAAAGCGGTGGCGGCCCTGCAAACAGCACTCGATCTCTACCCAGACGATGCGCCTGCATACGACTGGGCCTTCACCCAAAACGCGCTTGGTGTTGCCCTTGTCCAACTTGCCGAACGCGAAGGTGGTATAGAACTGCTTGAAGCTGCCGCAGCGGCTTTCAAACTGGCCCTGATCGTTCGGACCAAGGCAGACGAACCGGCAGATTGGGCGACGACAAAAAACAATCTTGGCAACGTCTTGGCAAGGCTTGCCGAGCACCAAAATAGCGCCGACTTGTTTCAAGACGCAGTGACTGCTTACTCCGAAGCTCTGACAGAACTTTCGCAATCAAAGCAACCGCTGGACTGGGCTCGGACACAGAACAATCTTGGCAATGCGCTTACCTCTTTGGCTGAATTGCAAGACAGCCCCGATCTGTTGCATAAGGCCATCGCCGCACATACCGAAGCCCTAAAGGAGCGCAGGCGCGATCTTGTGCCGCTTGATTGGGCCAACTCGCAAAGCAACCTTGGCATCGCCTTGCGAGCCTTGGGTAAACGACAAGAAGGCACCGCCGCCTTTGATCAAGCCCGCCTTGCCTATACGTCTGCCCTGCAAGAGCGCCGCCGGGATTTGGTACCTCTAGATTGGGCGATGACCACCTATAACCTAGCTTTGCTCGACGTTTCCTATTTTCAGAAAACCCATCAAACCGCTTGGCTCAACACAGCCCGCGAACAGACGATGCAAGCTCGCGCAGTTTTTGAAGAGATCGGAGCCACCGTCTACGTGGCCGCAGCCGATGGGCTGCTTTCGTCGATCGAGACTGCTGCCGCTCCGTAAAGCCGGCTTCACCCCGACGATTTGCTGATTCGCCCGACAGGGTTAATGTGCCCCCAGTCCACCGTGGGTATGCAGGGATAAAGCACATCAGATGCACGGGTTGCATACCCTCAAATCCAACTGACACTTACCTATTACCATAGCGATATCAATATCTTACGCAGAAGTTCACCCACTAAACAGGAAATGCAGCACATCGCCGTCCTTGACCTCATAGGTCTTACCTTCAACCCGGAATTTGCCAGCCTCTTTTGCGCCCGCCTCGCCGTTTCCGGCGATGTAATCGGCGTAAGCCACGGTTTCCGAGCGGATAAAGCCTTTCTCGAAATCGCCGTGGATCACCCCCGCCGCCTGCGGCGCCAGAGTTCCTTTTGAGATGGTCCAGGCACGGGCCTCTTTCGGGCCGACGGTGAAATAGGTCTGCAGGCCCA
Source organism: Pseudorhodobacter sp. (assembly GCA_031402355.1). GTDB lineage: Bacteria > Pseudomonadota > Alphaproteobacteria > Rhodobacterales > Rhodobacteraceae > JACMNW01. The sequence continues at coordinate 12,378 of JANNSG010000119.1, forward strand.
AAAGCGCATAACCGGCCTTGATCAGCCGGTCGAGGCCCGCTTCGTGCAGGCCCATTTCTTCCAGAAACATCGCGGCTTCATCGGCGGCCAGTTGGGATATTTCTTCCTCGATCCGGGCCGAAATTACGACCATTGCTGCCCCTTCACGGGCGGCCATTTCGGCCACGCGGGCGGATTGCGCATTGCCGTTGGCGGCACAGGATTCTTCAACATTGCAGACGTAAAGCACTGGTTTGGATGTCAAAAGCTGGAGCAACCGCCATTGGCGCTGATCATCCTCCACCACCTTGACAGTGCGCGCCGGATGCCCGGCCTCCAGCACCTTCAAGGCGGCCCGCAGCAATCGATCCTGATCGGCGGCGTCTTTGTCACTGCCACCGCGCAACTTGCGCGCAAGGTTGGCCAGGCGCTTTTCGATCGATTCCATATCCGCCAGCATCAATTCGGTTTCGATGGTTTCGGCATCTGCGACCGGATCAATCCGGCCCTCGACATGGGTAATGTCGCCATCTTCGAAGCAGCGCAGCACATGGGCAATCGCATCGCATTCGCGGATGTTTGCAAGGAACTGGTTGCCCAGGCCTTCGCCCTTGGACGCGCCGCGCACCAGACCCGCAATATCGACAAAGGTCATCCGCGTGGGAATGATCTGCTTGGAGCCGGCAATGGCCGCCAGATTGTCCAGCCGCGCATCGGGCACCGCCACTTCGCCGACGTTGGGTTCAATCGTGCAGAACGGAAAATTCGCGGCTTGCGCCGCTGCGGTTCGGGTCAGCGCGTTGAAAAGCGTCGATTTTCCGACATTTGGCATGCCAACGATGCCCATCTTGAAACCCATGTCCGCACTCCCTTTTGCCGGGGTGTTCTAGTGGGGCGGGGGGGAAGGTACAAGCTTTGCCGGAGGTGGCGGTTGACAGGCATTGATTTTCTGCCGCCGCCCGTGCAAACCCGGGCTGGAATTGCAGAAATGGGCGCAGTGATGACCAGAATTGACGACACGTTCGCCCGGTTGCGGGCGCAGAACAAGAA
>JANNSG010000120.1:0-11908 GCA_031402355.1 Pseudorhodobacter sp.
TTGCAATCTTGCCCCCGCGCTGCCGTCAACGCCCTGCGTCGCATTCACGCCGCGACAGGTCGGCTGGCTGTCGCCTTTGGCACCGTGTTAAGTCAGATTGCAGCGAAATCCGCCGCCCGAACCCACAGCCAGGAGTCACGCGCATGAACGCCCCGCTTAAAACCAATGTCAAAGCCCTTGTCGTCGGTGGCGGCGCGGTTGGCACGTCCATCGCCTATCACCTTGCGGCGGCGGGCTGGCAGGATGTGATGCTGCTGGAACGAGACGAACTGACGTCCGGGTCCACATGGCATGCCGCGGGTCTTTTGCCGCTGTTCAACATGTCTTTTGCTACCACGCATATCCACAAATACTCGGTCGATTTCTATAAATCGCTGGAGGCGGAGACGGGGCTGAACGCTGGGTTCGCCGTGGTCGGCAATCTCCGGATGGCGCAACATAAGCAGCGGATGGATGAGTATGAATTGTATTCATCCGTCGCCGAAACCGCGGGCGTTTATCACGAATTTCTGACGCCCAAGGAAATGAAAGACCGCTGGCCGCTGTTGCGCACAGAGGACCTGATCGGCGCGCTGTATCACCCGCAAGACGGCTATATTAACCCCGCCGATGTGACCCAAGCCATGGCCAAGGGTGCCCGCCAACATGGCGCGACGTTTGAGCGTAAAGTTCAGGTCGATGGCTATCGTTGGACGGGCGACGAATGGATCGTGTCTTGTACAAGGATGGTGGAAAAGGGCGGCAATCTGGTTGCGTCAGAAGAGGCGTTTGAAATTCACGCCGAGCATGTGGTGACGGCAACCGGCAACCATGCACAAAGGACCGCGCGCCTGTTGGGGATCAAGACGCCTGCGGTGGTGGTGGAACATCAGTATATCGTGACGGAACCGGACCCGGCCTTGGTCGAATACCGCAAGACCAACCCGGAACATCCGGTGCTGCGCGATGCCGATGCCAAGTGGTATGTGCGCGAAGAACGGGGTGGCTGGATTTTAGGCCCCTATGAAAAGGGCGCGCCCGCACGGTTTGAATATGGGGTGCCCGATAGCTTCCGCGCCGATCTGTTCCCGCTGGATCTGGAACGGATCGAGGGGGAGTATATGTCCTTCATCCACCGTTTGCCGTCATCGGAAACGGTGGGGCTGAAGGCCGATTTCAACGGGCCGATCTGCTATACGCCCGATGGCAACCCGCTTGTTGGGCCAGCGCCGGGATTGCGCAATATGTGGCTGGCCGAAGGGTTTTCGTTCGGGATCACGGCGGCGGGCGGCACCGGGTATTATCTGGCCCAGATGATGACGCAAGGCGAGGCCGAGATTGACATGGCATCACTTGATCCGAAACGGTTCGGGTCTTGGATGACCACGGAATATGCCGCGAGGAAGAACGAAGAATGTTACGACCACGTCTTCATTCTGCATCATCCGGATGAGGAACGCCCCGCCGCACGGCCTTTGCGCACCGCCCCGGTCTATGACCGCCAAATAGCACTTGGCGCGCAAATGGGGCAGGTGAACGGTTGGGAGCGGCCGAATTACTACGGGCCCATCGGTGCGCCCGATAGTTTTGATCACGACAGTCGTAGTTTCCGGCGCGGTGATTGGTGGCAGTACGCAAAGGCCGAGGCTGAGGCGTTGCGCGAAACCGCGGGGCTGATTGATGCGACAGCGTTTACCAAGCACATCGTGCGCGGGGTGGGGGCCACGGCGTTTCTGGACTGGTTCACCACCAACAAACTGCCTGCGGTGGGCCGGATCAACCTGACCTATGCGTTGACGCCAACGGGCACGACGCGCACGGAATATACCATCGTGCGCAACGGGCCGGATGACTATTATCTGGTCAGCGCGGGGGCGTGGACGGCCTATGATGCTGACTACATGCGCAAATCTGCGGCGGATAAAGAGGCCGAGTTTGGCCATATCGACATCCATGATGTCACCACGCAATGGGGCGTCTTCGCCATCGCCGGGCCAAACAGCCGCAAGATTCTTGCCGAATTGATCAAGGATGCCGACCCCGCAACGGCGCTGTCGAACAAGCGCTTCCCGTGGCTATCGGCGCGCAAGATCGAACTGGGCATGTGCCCGGTCAATGCGATCCGCGTGGCCTATACCGGGGAACTTGGCTGGGAATTGCATCACCCGATCGAAATGCAACGCTATCTTTGGGATCAGCTGATGGCGGCGGGTGCCAAGCACGGGCTGAAGCTTGTCGGCGCGCGGGCGCAAAACTGGCTCAGGCAGGAAAAATCGTACCGGGCGTTCGGCACGGAACTTGGCCGCGATGCAACTCCGCTGGAGGCTGGTTTGGATAGGTTCGTGGACCTGTCGAAAGACTTTCAGGGCAAGGCCACGATGTTGGCCACGGGGATCCGCAGCAAATGCGTGACGGTGCTGATTGATGGGCCTTCGGATGCCGACCCATGGGGCAAAGAGGCGCTGGTGGTGGACGGCGTGAAAATCGGGCGTCTGACCTCGGGCGGCTGGTCTGTTGGGTTCGGCAAGCAGATCGGCATGGGCTATGTGCGCAGCGATTTGGCCGAAGTTGGCACCAAGATGCAGGTGCGGATGCAGCGGCAATTGTGGGATGTGATCGTTGTGGAAGACAGCCCGTTCGACCCAAGCAACGCGCGCATTCGAGTGGATGGTTAAACCCGGAAGACTTTGAATTTTCCGGACCGAATTCTTGAAAGAACTCGGTCCTACTGGGCCCGCACCGCCAGCCACTGCCCCCAGCCCGCCTTCGATCCGGCAAAAACATTGATATCCACATTGCCTGAAACACCGGCAATCAATCCGGTTGATGTGTATTGCCAAAAGCTCCAGGCCTGGCCGTCATAGGCATCTTTCGGGTGCCGTGCGACCGAGCGCAACCAGAATTCAACACCGTCCAGCTTCCAGAGTTCAGTGTCTTCGAAAAAGTCGATCGAGGCATAGATCAGGGGCCGCTGACCATAATGCGCCTCGATCACGCGGATGAAATCGCGCGCCTCTGACCGGATCGTAGCCCCATCGCGCCGGATCGTGCAGGTTGGTGAAAACGGCGTCCATTCCATATCCAGAACCGGCGGCAGTGATCCTGCAGCCTTCGGCACATGGCGGATAAACCAGCGCGCCTGTTCTGACGCCGGGCGGCAGTGGTAAAAGAAATGATAGGCGCCGCGCCGCACACCGGCCCTGCCCGCGCCGCGCCAGTGATCCTGAAACATCGGATCAACAATGTCACCGCCCTCGGTTGCCTTGATATAGGCAAAGTTCACCCCGTTGGCCCGCGCCGTTGGCCAGTCAACCGACGTCTGAAACCGAGCGAGGTCGATCCCGTGGACCGGATAACTTGCAGGTGCCCGGCCTGTCCAATCGGTCGGATCCGCATCCGCGAAATTGGCTTTGGTCACATCTACTTCGGGTGTCGGGGCCGCCGACCGGTCTGGCTGCCGGCTACCACCGCAGGCAGCAAGGGCAAGGCAAAGCGACAAGATGAGGATGTGTTTCATGCCTGCCATGCTGGCGCAGGTCGGCCTCGCTGTCACCCCCCCCTTTGCGGGACCGGCAAAAACCGCATCTGAAGGCCCATGCGCCACGACCCGGTTGCCGATGACAATGAGCGACCGGTGTTGATCCGAGGCGAAGATCAGCCTCTGCCAGCAATGATCATCAGGTTGTTGGCTGGCATCGGGATCACTTCGGCAGTTAGTCCGGATTGGCCCATCCAACCCAGCACCTGCCCCAGATCCTTGTAGCCGATGGTTGCATCCTGCGCGCGCAGACTGGCATCAAACGCGGCATCGCCGTCGCTTGTGGTCAGACCATCGCGCAGAAAAGGGCCGTAGACCATCAAACGGCCCGTCGCGGTCAGGGTCCGGGCGGCCTCGGCCAGAATGGTTGCGGCCATCTCGGCCGGGATCAGATGCAAAAGGTTGATGATCAGCACGATGTCTTGCCCGAACCAGTCGGACGACCAGCCCGGCCGGGCGGCATCAAGCACAACGCCCGCGCAAAGATTGGGTTGCGGATCATGTGCGCGCCATGCGTCGATTGAAATCAGATTGTCGGGGTTGGCATCGGTGGGTTGCCAGATCAGGCCTGGCAGCGCCTTTGCTCCCGCAGCGGCATGTTGACCCGACCCAGAGGCGATTTCCAGCAGTTTGCCCGTTGCAGGGGCCATGGCCCGCAGAACATCCAAAATCGGGCCCAGATTGCGCAGAACCGACGGCGCGTGACGCCGTCCGTCTATGGAGATGTCGGCACCACTATCTGGCAAGCGCAGGGTCATTGAAACCTCGCTGGTGAGAGGGCGGCAATCAGGCTTGCCGGGGCATCGGGCTTTGCGCCCGTGATCAGATCTGCGGCAAGCTGGCTGGCGGCAGGGCAGGACTGAAAGCCGTAACCGCCCTGTCCTGCAAGCCAGAAGAAAGCCGGATCCGCCGGATCGGCGCCGATCACCAGCACCCGGTCGGGTGAAAACGTGCGCAGACCGGCCCAGTTGGACAAAAGCCGGGCTACGGGCTCGGTCACCATTTCTTCGTACCGCGCCAACCCCTCGGCCAACACCATGTCATCGGCCCAGGCATCATGGGGGTGCATTGGGTGTTCTTCGGCGGGCGATACGATCAGCGCACCGGCATCGGGTTTGGCATACCAGGTTTCGCCCGCACCAAAGATCATCGGCCAGCGGCTGACATCATGGTCACCCGGGGCGGGCAGACGTGCCATTGACCTTCGCAGCGGGGTAAAGCCCAAAGGTCTGATGCCGGCCATTTGTGCCACACCGTCGACCCACGCCCCGGAGGCATTGATCAGGATCTTGGCGACGTATTCGCCCTTTGCCGTGGTCACGCGCCAACCGTCAGCGATCCGGGCAATCGCAGTGACGCGGGCATCCGTTATGATCTGCGCGCCATCACTGCGCGCGGCACGGGCGAAACCCTGCAACAAGAGATCAGTGTCGATATCCCAAGCGTGGCTTGCATGGGCGGCAAAGGCCACAGTGGCGGGGTTCACGATTGGCACGATGGCACGGGCCTCATCCACCGAAAGGCGGATCAGGTTCATGACGTCGGCATCATGATCAAAGGCATCGCGGTCTTCGGCACGGCCCAGGATCATCATTCCGCGCGGTGACAAGACGTTTTCAGCCGCCCGGAAATAGGGTTCCGAGGCAAGCGAAAGGTCCACCACCGGGGGCAGGCCGTAATGCGGTTCATAGAGTGCGGCAGACCGGCCAGAGGCATGATGCGCAAGCGCCGCCTCGGCCTCCAGCACGATGACAGACCCCTGTGGTGCCAGTCGTGCTGCTGCCGAAATTCCTGCTATTCCGCCACCAATAATAAGAAAATCCCTGATCATGCGGGCAGTGTGTCATGGCCCGACGGAAAGGAAAAGGCCCGGCAGGGCGCCGGGCCTTTCGCTATTTGACTGCCCCTAAGGCTTACTTGCGCCCGATTGCTTACTTCGGAATGTCGCCGGTGATACCTTCGACATAGAAACCCATGCCAGCCAGATCGCCGTCATTTGCAACTTCGCCCTCGGCCAGCCAGGCAGAGCCGTCTTGCTTGTTCAACGGCCCGGTGAACGGGTGGTAGCTGCCATCGGCAATGGCGGCGGCCATTGCTTCGGCCTCGGCCTTTACTTCAGCAGGTACGGCTTCGGTGATGTCGCCGATCTTGACTTCGCCCGGCCCGATGCCTGCCCAGGTGTCCTTTTGCGCATAGCTGCCGTCCAGCAACGCGCCCACCCGTTCAACATAGTAAGGGCCCCAGTTGTCGATGATCGAAGATACGCGCGGGCTTGGCTTGTATTCGGCCATGTCGGATGCCTGACCAAAGCCGATTACACCCGGCGTCTTCGCGGCTTCGGCCAAAGGAGCGGTGGAATCGGTATGCTGCAAGATCACGTCCACGCCCTGTTCGATCAGTGCCTTGGCAGCATCCGCCTCTTTTGCCGGATCAAACCATGTGTAGGCCCAGACCACCGAAATCGTGACATCCGGGTTCACCTTCTTGGCATGAATGAAACTGGCATTGATGCCCTGAACCACCTCGGGGATTGGGAAAGACCCGATATAGCCGATCTTGTTCGATTTGGTCATCCGGCCTGCGATGGTGCCCATCACCGCGCGGCCTTCGTAAAAGCGCGCATTGTAGGTCGATACGTTGGCAGAATCGCGCTTGAAACCGGTGGCATGCTCGAACATCACATTCGGGAATTTGGCTGCAACTGCGTTGGTCTGGTCCATATAGCCAAAGGAGGTCGTGAAGATGATATTGCAGCCGCCCAGCGCCATCTGTGTCAGCACCCGTTCAGCATCGGCACCTTCCGGTACGTTCTCCTGAAAGGTCGATGCATCTACCTTGTCGCCGAAAGCTGCGATCACATCTTGCCGGCCCTGGTCATGCTGATAGGTCCAGCCACCATCGCCAACCGGGCCAACATAGACCCAGCAGGCCTTGACCTTGTCCATTCCGGCAGCCGATGCCGCGCCGCCGAATGCCATGCCAAGCCCGAGGGCGGCAGTGGCCAACAGTGTTCGTCTGTTCATTGTGGTCTCCCGTTGAATGGGCTTTTGCCCTGTTAAGTGGTTGGCCCCAAGTGACTTTCGTCAGCGTGAGGCGTGGAAATTCTGACCCAGTGCCGCAGGCGCGTTCAGCGAGGTGCGACCTTTGCCAGAGGACATGATCACCAGCACGAGGATGGTTATCAGATAGGGCGACATCGACAAGTATTCGACGGGGATTCTGGATCCCGCCGCCTGCAAATTCAACTGCAATACGGTGATGCCGCCAAAGAGATAGGCACCGATCAGCACACGCCATGGTTTCCAGCTGGCAAACACCACGATTGCAAGTGCAATCCAGCCCGCGCCCGCCGTGATGCCGTCGGTCCATTGCGGCACCCGGACAAGGCTGATGTAGGCGCCGCCAAGGCCCGCCATCGCCCCGCCGAACAGGATGGCAACCAGCCGGATGCGCCGCACTTTGTAGCCAAGGGCATGGGCGGCATCGTGGTTCTCGCCAACCGCGCGCAGAACAAGGCCCGCCCGGGAATACTTCAAGACCCACCAGACCACGGCGATGATGGCGATCGAGGCATAGACCATCCAGTCATGGCTGAACAGAATGCGCCCAAGCACCGGAATATCGCGCAGCGGCCCAAACGGCACTGCCGCGGTCAGCGGTGGTTTGATGCCGTTGTAGCCCTGTCCCATCAGCGACGATAACCCCAACCCGAACAGCGTCAGCGCCAGCCCGGTTGCCACCTGATTGGCCAGCAGGGTCTGGGTCAGAAACGCAAAGATCAGGCTCAGCACAGCACCACCAGCCGCCCCGCCCAAAAATCCCAATACCGGGCTGTCCGTGCCGACGGCGGCCATAAAGCCGCAGATGGCGCCCATGATCATCATCCCCTCGACCCCAAGGTTCAGAACACCAGCCTTTTCAACGATCAATTCGCCGATCGCGGCCAGCAGGATCGGCACTGCAGCCACCATGAGCGACGCGATCAGGACGGCCGGGTTGATGCCACCAAAATCCATTATTTTGCTCCCGATGCAAAGAAGGTTCGGATGCGGTAATTGGACAGCAAGTCCACCGCCAACAAGAAGAACAACAGCATACCCTGAAACGCCTGAATGGCAGCAGAGGGCAGGCCAAGGTTGGTCGAGGCCATCTCGCCGCCGATATATGTCAGCGCCATCAAGAGACCGGCCAGCAAGATGCCAAGCGGGTTCAACCGGCCAAGAAAGGCCACGATGATGGCAGTAAATCCGTAACCTACGTTGAAGTCGATGCTGATCTGGCCGGCCGGGCCGGTCACTTCGAACACCCCCGCCAACCCCGCCAATGCGCCGGAAATGCCCATGCACAGCACGACAAGCCGGTTCGGATCAACACCGTGGAAACGCGCGGCGCGTGGCGCCTGACCTGCCAGTTTGATCTGAAAGCCCAGCATATGTTTTTGCAGCAGGATATAGGCGAAGATGACCGCGATGAAGGCCGCAACCACACCCCAATGCATGCCTGAACCCGCGATCAGCTCGGGGTTGGATGCGGCTGGGTATTGCGCGAAATTGCGACTGCCGGGAAAGCCCGCGCCTTCTGGGTTGCGCAAGAACCCCAAGGCGGCCTTCGACAGGATTTTTTCCGCCACATAGACCAGCATCAAAGACACCAGAATCTCATTCGTGTTGAAGCGGGTTTTCAGAATCGCCGGGATCATGCCCCAAAGCCAACCGCCGAACGCGCCCGCCACGATCATCACCGGAAAGATCAAGCGGCTTTCCGTCGGATAAACTGCAAGTCCCACCGATGCGCCAAAAATTGCACCCATGATGTACTGACCCTCGGCCCCGATGTTCCAGATACCGGCGCGAAAGCCCAGCGACAGACCAACCGCAATCAAGATCAACGGGCCTGCCTTGACCAACAACTGGCCCCGCAGATACCAGGCAAATTCACCAAACAACGGATCCCAGAAAATGGTGCGGATCGCCTCTGCCGGGTTCTTGCCAAGGATCGCAAACATGATGCCACCGCCGATCATGGTCAGGACCACGGCGATAACGGGTGTTGCGGCCTGCCAGAACCTGGATGGCGACGGGCGTTTTTCCAACCTAAGCATGGGAAACCTCCATTCCATGGGCGCCGCCCATCATCAGGCCGATCTCATCTATCGTCAGGCCCTTCACCGGGCGCGGAACTGTCAGCCGCCCTTCGTTCAGCACCGCGAACCGGTCTGAAATTTCCAGCAGTTCATCCAGATCCTGACTGATCACCACCACCGCCGCCCCTTCGGATGCGCGGTTCAGGATGGATTGCCGGATGGCGGCGGCGGCGGCGGCATCGACACCCCAGGTGGGTTGGTTGATGACAATCACATCGGGGCTTTGTGAAAGCTCGCGCCCGATGACGAATTTCTGCAGGTTTCCGCCCGACAACGCACGCGCCGCAACATCAGAGCCGGGTGTGCGCACATCGTAATCTTTGATCACCTGTTCGGCGAACGCGCGGGTCGCCTGCCAATCGACAAAGCCGGATTTCGCCAGTCCTTTGCGGATAGACCCGGTCAGAAATGCGTTTTCGACCAGGCTCATATCGGGGGCGGCAGCATGGCCAAGGCGGTCTTCGGGGGCTGACACGAACCCCAATGCGCGCCGTTGATTGGGGCTGTGCTTGCCAAGCGGCACCCCAAAGCTTTGCACCATTTCCGGGGCAGATTTCAGTTCCCCCGAAAGCGCCAGCAGCAGTTCGTCCTGCCCGTTGCCCGCAACCCCGGCAATCCCCAGAATTTCGCCCCGGCGCACCGAAAAACTCACGTTTTTCAGCGACGTCCCGAACGGGATTGGCGAAGCAACAGACAGCGCGTTTATCTCCAGCGCCGCTTTGGCATCCGGCCATTGCTTGGGCGCGCTGCGCTCGGGTGGGGTCAGCACCGCCCCCACCATCAGTTCCGCCATCTCGCGTGCCGTGCGTTCACGCGGCGTGCAAGTGGCCACCACGCGGCCGCGCCGCAGGATCGTCGCCTCATCACACAAAGCGCGGATTTCTTCCAGCTTGTGGCTGATATACAGGATCGCTGTGCCTTCAGACGACAATTGCCGCAGGGTTTTGAACAGAATTTCAACCTCTTGCGGGGTCAGCACCGATGTCGGCTCGTCCATAATCAAAAGCTTGGGGTCTTGCAGCAGACAGCGGATAATTTCCACCCTTTGCCGTTCTCCTGCCGACAGATCGCCAACCATCCGGGCCGGGTCCAGCGGCAGGCCATAGGCGTTGCTGACATGGGTAATCTTGGCCGCAAGCGCCCCCATGGCAGGCGGTTTTTCCATGCCAAGCGACACGTTTTCGGCCACATTCAGGGCCTCGAACAGGCTGAAATGCTGAAACACCATCGCCACACCGGACGCCCGCGCAGCGCGCGGTTCATGTGGCGCATAGGCCGCCCCGCGCAAAGTCATGCGGCCGGTGTCCGGTTTCACCAGACCGTAGATCATCTTCACCAGCGTTGATTTGCCGGCACCATTTTCACCCAGCAGGGCATGCACTTCGCCAGTCCGTATCGAAAACGACACATCGGAATTGGCCACCACGCCGGGGTAGGCCTTGGTCACACCTTCAACCGCCAATAATATCGGCCGAGCATCGCTGGTCATTGCGCAGTCTCCTGTCGGGCTATGGCTTGATGAGGTTGGCGCAGAAACGCGGTCGCCACGCCAATGGCAATCTGCTGCGGGTGTTTGCCCAAAGTGGGGTCGCCAATCGGGCACCCGATGCGGGCCATTTGCGCAGGGCTGTGCCCCAGTGCCGCCAGCCGCGACCGGAACCGCGCCCATTTGGTGGCCGACCCGATAAGACCAGCGCGCGCAAAGCCGTGGCCAAGCAGGCGGTGGCACAGATCAAGGTCCAGCGCGTGGGAATAGGTCAGGATCAGGTGTTCGGCATGGGCCGGGGCCAGTGCCACCGCATCTGCCGGGTTGGGCACCGGCAGGGCGCGGGTGTTTGGTGGGATGGTATCGGGAAAGCGGTCCAGACCCGTATCAACCCAAGTGATCGCCATGTCGGGCAGGGGGGCCAGAACCTGAACCAAAGCCCGCCCGACATGGCCCGCGCCCCAGACCCAAAGCTGGCATTCCCTGCGCAACAGTGGTTCGATCATCCAGCCTTGTATCTGTTCAGCAACCAGTGTCTTCGATCCGTTGCGCGCCAGCCGCAAACGGCCCGCGACCTTCATTGGGATTTCACCGCCAAATCCGGGCATTGGCCGGGCATAGGCGTCGCCCGAAACGGTCGATAGGCGCGCGGCATCCCAGACTTCGGTCAGCAGCAGGACCGCGCCACCGCAACACTGACCAAGGTCAGGGCCAAGCGGAACCTTGTCCAGACGGTCCCCGGTCGACAGCGCCGCCCGCGCCCGCGCGGCTGCCTGCCATTCCAGCGCCCCGCCGCCAATGCTGCCCGATTGACCTGTCGCCCAGACCAGCATCGCCGCCCCGACCTCACGCGGGGATGATCCGTCGAAAGACGCAATCACCACGCGGGCCGCGCGGCCATGCTGTTGAACTGCATCCAGAAGGGCGTCCCTTTCAAACATGGCGCTGCCTTTGCACGGCGGCCAGTATGCGTTCCGGCGTGGCGGGGGCGTCCAGCGCCGGATAGACTGATCCATCGCCCGCCGCCGCAACAGCATCGGACAAGGCAAAGAACGCAGATATGCCCAGCATGAACGGGGGTTCCCCCACGGCTTTGGATTTCCCCACGGTGTCCTCGGTGTTCGGGCGGTCCCACAAGCCTACGTTGAACTCGCGCGGGCGGTCCGAACAGGCGGGGATCTTATAGGTGCTGGGCGCATGGGTGCGCAGCGCACCCCTGGCATCCCACACCAGTTCTTCCGTGGTCAGCCAGCCCGCGCCCTGCACATAAGCGCCTTCAATCTGGCCGATGTCTATCGCGGAGTTCAGCGAGGTGCCGGTATCGTGCAGGATATCCGCGCGCAGAATGCGGTTCTCGCCGGTCAGCGTGTCGATCACCACTTCGGTGACAGCAGCCCCGTAGGCGAAGTAAAGGAACGGGCGACCTTCGCCTTTCATCCGGTTCCAAGTAATTTTCGGCGTGGAATAGAACCCGGTTGATGACAGCGAAATGCGCGCCTGATAGGCCATCAGCGCAACTTCGGCAAAGCTGTAATCCGCGCCAGCAACGGTGACGCGGCCATTGGCGAACCTCACCTGTGCCGGATCGGCCTGATGTTTGGCCGCCAGATGATCTGCCAGTCTCGCGCGGATCGTCTCACACGCCGCGCGGGTCGCCATGCCATTCAGATCGGCCCCAGATGATGCCGCAGTCGCGGACGTATTGGGCACTTTGCCGGTATCGGTTGCGGTGATCTTCACCAATCCCGCACCCACGCCAAAT
>JANNSG010000121.1:0-25498 GCA_031402355.1 Pseudorhodobacter sp.
CCCAGGTTGGTTGCGGGTCGATGCCATCTGAAAGCGCGTTCAGGCTGGCCACGCAATCCGCAACGAACGGAAAGCTGGCCTGATGCATGTAGTGGCGGTTCGGCTCAGCCGTGATGTCGATCACGGGCACATCGGCGAGATCCCAGAGATTGCGCCAGCCGGGGCGCATTTCGATCGGGTCGTAGCCAAGGCACAGGATCAGATCGGCCTTCGTAACAAGCGGCAACAGGTGTTTGTCTGCCAACGGTGACAGGCCCGCGCCACCAAGGGAAAGCGGGTGGTTTTCATCAATCAGCCCTTTGGCCTTATACGTGGTGATCACGCCAAACCCGAATTTTTCAGCAAATGCGGTCAGCGCCGGGCCGGCGCTGTCATTCATCGCATCAAGGCCGCCGATCATCTGGGGGCGTCTGGCGCGGGCGTTTGCCGCGCGGGCGGCATCCCGCATCGGGCCGGGGGCGGGCATGGTGGGGCCGGGCCGGGTTGCAAGCGGCGCGTGGGCGGCCGCGATCATGCTATCGGCGACCGTGATCGGCACGTCGATATGCACGGGGCCGGGGCGGCCTTGGGTTGCGATGGCCAAAGCTTTGTCGGTGATCACCCGCGCGGCCCCAGCGGACAGAGTAAAACTTGCTTTGGTGATGGGGCGAAAAACCTGCGGCTGATCCAGCACCTGATGGGTGTAGGTCTGGGCTTCATCCGCATCGACAGCACCGGTCAACACGATCAGCGGCACCCGGTCTTGTTGGGCGTTGGCGACCACGTTGATGCCGTTCAATGCCCCCGGCCCCAGCGTGGCCACCAGAATGCCCGGAGCGCCGGTGCGGTGGTAGACTGCCTCGGCCATGAAGCCACCGGAATTTTCGTGCCGCACCAGGATGAACCGGATACCGGCACCTTCCAGCGCGTCAATCAAGGTAAGCACTTCACCGCCCGGCATGCCAAAGGCATAGCGGCAACCCGCTGCATAAAGCCGCTTTGCCAGCACATCCGCCGCGCGTAATTTTGACTGGGTCATGTCTGATCCGATTTTTGGCCGGTCTAGCCGTTTCATGCCGCTGCAGGCAAGCCGGGAAACTGCGATTATTGCAAGGCCGGTCGCTATTTTGTGATGCTCTGGCCTGCGGTTTGCTGGTCAAATTGCGGATCAATCAGCGCGGTGATGCGGGTAACAGCCTGCGTGACGATTGACCTGTCGCCGCGCGCTTCGACATTCAGACGCAGCAGGGGCTCGGTGTTGGAATGGCGCAGGTTCATTCGCCAGGTGTCAAATGTCAGGCCAAGGCCATCGGTCTGATCAATGCCGGTTGCCGCCGCCGACAACGCTAGGCGCACCCGTTCAACCGCCGATTTCGGATCGGCAAGAGTAAAGTTGATCTCACCCGAAGAGGGAAAGGCCGCCCTGCGATCTGCAACCAGATCTGCCAGAGACCTGCCACTGCGGCCAAGCAATTCAGCCACCAGCAACCACGGGATCATCCCGGAATCGCAGGCCATGAAATCGCGGAAATAATGATGTGCCGACATCTCGCCGCCGTAGACCGCGCGGTGGTCACGCAGAGCGCGTTTCATGTGGCTGTGGCCAGTGCGAGACAGCACGGCCTTGCCGCCATCCCGCGCGATGATGTCTTCAGTGTTCCAGATCACGCGGGGTTCGTAAACAATGCTGGCACCCGGTTCATGTGCGAGAAAACGTTGTGCCAGCAGCCCCACGACATATTCGCCCGGAACAAACCGGCCCTTTTGATCGAACAAAAAGCAGCGGTCAAAATCGCCGTCCCAGGCGACGCCCATATCGGCACCCGAAGCCAGAACCGCCTGCGCGGTTGCGGCGTGGTTTTGCACCAATTGCGGATTTGGCATGCCATTGGGAAAGCGGCTGTCCGGGGCGTGGTTGTGCCGCACAAAGCGAAGTGGAGTATCGGACAGGGCCGCAGCAAGCGCATCAAAAGTGGGACCAGCCGCCCCATTGCCTGCATTGACAAGGATGGTCAGGGGGCGAAACCTGTCCAGGTTCACCAGACGCAGAACAGCCGCGACATAGGCCGCGCGCGCGCCATCGGCAGGGCGCATTGAGCCTGTCGCGCAGGCAGCAAAGCGGTTCGTTTCGGCGAGGGCACGGATTGCCGCCAGATCGGTTGACGGATCAAGCGGCGCCGAGCCTTTGCCAACCATTTTGAGGCCGTTATATTCAACCGGATTGTGCGAGGCCGTAATCTCAACGCCGCCATCAGCGCCAAAATGGCTGGTGGCGTGATAAACCTCTTCGGTGCCGCAAAGCCCGAGATCAACAACTTGCGCCCCGGCCGCCAGCACGCCATCGGCCACCGCCCGCAGCAAGTCAGGCGAAGACGGGCGGCAATCCCGGCCAATCACAACTGATTTTGCCTGCAAGGTCTGTGCAAATGCCCGCCCGATGCGAAAGGCGATGTCGCAGGTCAGATCGTGCCCGACAATGCCGCGAACATCATAGGCTTTGAAACAGGTAAGCGCGGACATGCAGCAGTCTTTCGTTCGGATCTTGCAGTAACACAGACCTAAACAACGCGGCACCCTGCGTCAAATACGGGGGACCGGTTTATGGGATATATATCCCTATTAAGTCCGGTGGCCGCCTTGAACGACGGACCACCGGACGGAAGAGATACTGCTGCCAAAAGCCAGCCAGAATGGGCGGGCGACAGAGCATAGGCAATAAAAGGACCGCTGAAAACGTAAGACACATCCGGAACTGGTTACAACAAACAAGGCTTGGCAGGAAATCTGCCGGTTAGAGACGACATCAAGCACTTGCAACGACGCAAACACAGCATCATGGACCCAAAACGAAGTCCCTAATACAGGGCCATCAACAACATCAAAACAATCACTGAAACATCAAACAACGACAGGCTTTCAACAAGGGTATTGCAGGCCACAGCCACCGCAGCCAACGCCGGACCAAAGCGCCGCTGCACTGGCGAGGTCGTCACGTTGTGAGATGGTAAAAGGTCTGGAAACACCTGCTTACTTTTTACGACTGAAGACACGAAACACTGGGTACGATCACTTGGACAATTAAACATCAACTTAACTTCACTATTTCAATCACTGAACGAGCATTCAATCACTGCGCTCGCTTTCTGAGGGAGGATTTCGCATGAAACCGCCGGTCTGCACAGATGGCGATTGAGACTAGTCTTTTTGGACAGGTCTGCCGGATCTGATGATGACAAAACAACTGAATGCCGGGCATTGTTGTTCAAAGCAGATCCAGTGGCGGTTTTCGCCTAGATTTGAACACGGCAATGATCGCCTTCAAGGTGGGGTCGCCTGTCATTTTTCGGTCAAGTCGTACCGGGCCGATTCGGTTCAGCCTAAGGTGGAAGACCTGGTCGGCGCCATTGCTGAATTTCGTCGATTGATTAACAAACGTCCGTTTCAAAACGATAATTTCTGCGCAGCGTTAACCTTGTTGCCGCTGCAAATGGTGGACATCTGATAAACCCGCGTCATCAGCTGCGCAAATTGGCTTGCGCAATTTCACGGGTAAGCGAGATGGCCGCATCGCTGCCAGAACGGCATCAACCGCGCTTTGTCGGGTGACGCTGGCGGACATCTGTTTTGCTTTAACGTGCCGCCCAGACAGCCCCGCGGGCGAAAATTGTGGCCATTTCCGGCACGGCAAATTCATCAGAGGTGTGGCCCAGCGCAGAATAGAAAACCCGGCCCTTGCCATAGTGGCGGGTCCAGACAACAGGCATCACCACACCTTCGACATCGGCCAGATGGTCGCCTGAGAAGCGGGTGGTTGCGAGCACGGAATTCGACGGATCGACATGCATGTAATACTGTTCCGACCGGTAGTCGAAGTCGGCAAGGCCGGTGAGGATCGGATGATCAGGCTGAACAAGGTTTACCCGGTAATCGATGATATTGCCGGGATGCGACACCCATTGGCCACCGGTCATGAACTGATATTCGGGTTCACCGCGAAAGCTGTCGCACATAAGGCCGTGAAAACCCGCCAGCCCGCTGCCTGCCCTTACAGCGGCAGTCAGGCAGTCAAGTTCGGGCCTCTCGATCGTCGACATGGTGATCATCGGTATAATCAGATCGCGGCCGGGCAGATCGGGGTCGGCGAAAGCGGCTGTGCTGTCTGCCACGGTGATGTCAAACCCCTGCGCGGCCAGCAAATCGGCCACGACGGCGGCGCTTTGCTGCGGTGTGTGGCCGTCCCAGCCACCCCAGACGATCAGCGCGGATTTCTTTGTCATGATGCCTCTCTATTCGTTGGTGCCAAGACCGGGGCGCGGATCCAGCTGCTCTGGGCGATTGCAGCCATGGATCATGGTTTGCCGGATGCCGGTTGTAGCGCCTCGTCCGATGGCTTCCATCACCTCAAGCACGTGCAAGGCCAGATCCATTGAGGCGCGGTGTGGCCGCCCTGTTGCGATTGCCTGCGCCATATCGGCCAAGCCAATGATGCGGTGATTGCCCGTTGCATAGGCGTGATACTGCGGCACGGCGGCCCAATCGCCCCCCTGACCCGAGACCAGAATTTCGCCTTCAAACTGGTTCGGGTCAGAAATCACCATTGAGCCGAGGGTTCCGTAAAGCTCTATATGGTTATGCCCGTGTTTCCAGACGTCAAAGCTGGTGGTCAGCGACACTTGCGCCCCATTTTCAAATTGCAGCAAGGCCGAAACATGGGTCGGCACCGATACATCAAAACTTTGCCCAGCGCGCGGACCCGATCCGATCGTCCGGGTCTGGCGCGGGGTTGATTGGGCACCGGAAACCGCATGAACCGGACCCAGAAGGTTGATCAGGCAGGTCAGATAGTAAGGACCCATATCCAGCATGGGGCCACCACCCGGCTGATAATAGAAATCGGGATTGGGGTGCCAAAGTTCGTGCCCCGGCACCATCATATGCGCAGACCCCGCCACCACCGAGCCAATCACGCCGCTGTCAATGGCGCGGCGCGCGGTTTGATGCGCGCCGCCCAAAAAGGTATCTGGCGCCGATCCGACATGCAGCCCCGATTGGCGGGCCGCGTCTACGAGCCGCAGGGCGTCTTTCATCGAAACCGCGAGGGGTTTTTCGGCATAGACATGCTTGCCGGCAGCCAAAGCCAGCAGGCCAACATCGACATGATGTTGCGGCGTGGTCAGGTTCAGCACGATGTCAATACGCGGATCGGCCAGCAAGGAAGGTACAGACTGCGGCTCGATCCCCCATTGGGCAGCTTTTGCTGTGGCAACCTCCGGATTGGCATCGGCGCAGGTCAGTATTCGCAGCATCGGAAAAGCAGGTGCGGCACGCAAATAGGCGTCGCTGATGTTGCCGGTACCGATAATCCCGATGGTCAGCGGTGTCATCTGCTTGAGCGTCCTTTTGCGGCAGGCCTGCGCCGCCATCATGCCAATGCAATGCCCGCTTTTGCAAGCGAGGTTCACCCGTTCCTGCGCCCCTGCTATGCCTTGGGCCGGGTGGCGCGCAGATGCGTCGGGCAATGCTCACCCGAGTTCAGCACCGGGATGATCATCGACCAGATCCTGATATTGCGATCGACGAAGGCCTGACCAACCTGTCGGGCCGCGACCACCCCGACATCGCTTTGCAGCCGGGCAAGTTCGACGACGGCAACATCGCGGTACCAGGCATTGCGACTGGTGGTCGAGATGTCTTCAAAGCCCGCGTCTTTCATCGCTTGCGCATAGCGCCCCGGGCTGGCCATGCCGAAATCAAGTTCCTCTGCCGCGATATAGGCCGCCATTTCCGGGCTGGGGGTGCCATCATGTGAAATCAGCCAGTCCGAGGCGATAAAACGTCCGCCGGGTTTCAACACTCGGAAAATCTCGGCCATCAGGGTGCGTTTGTCGGGGATATGGACGATGCTGTCTTTTGAAAAGACGATATCGAAACTTTCGGGTGCAAACGGTAATGGGCCGGGGGCGGCTTTGACAAGGCCGATCCGGTTGGACAGACCTTCTTCGGCGATCAGGGCGCGGGCATGGGTGATTACGGTGTCTTCGACATCCATGCCAGTGACATAGCCTGCCCCATGTGACCGGACCAGTGCCATGGCCGCTCCGCCTGCACCCGAACCGACATCGAGCACAGTTTTTCCAGCCAGATCCGCATCGCCGATCAGACGGGCGATTTCGTCGGTGCCGCCGGGGGACAAAAAGCCCTTGCCCCAGATGGCTTGCAGCAGGGCCAGCATCTGGTCGCCGTAATGTTCGTCGGTATGGTCATTCATCGGCCTATCCTTAACAGCTATGGTGGCAGGATCATTGCGACGTATCCCCCGCCAATCGCAGGGCTTCCAGCGCCGCCCAATCTGGCGCAGGAATAACCTGGGCCAAGGGGGTTACATCGCGCGTCCAGCCGAAAATGCACAGGAATGGTACTGGCCCGACCTTGGTCAGATGGGGTGCGAAGGCTTCATTCCAGATCGGCTGATGCGCTGGTTTGATCTCAAGCGGTGCACCCACCCCGAATCGCCAGCCGTGTGGACCGGTCAGAGGGGCATAAAGTTCGGGGGCCGCATGGTTGTGATCGCGGTAGAGAACATGCGGGGCGATCAGGAATAGGCCCAGATCGAAATTCTGCAACGCAATCGGGGCATCTTGCCCAAGGATAGATGTATAGGCATGGCCCTGCGCGAAAGCCGCGCCAATCGCTGCAGGATCATAGCCGTCATAGGTGATCCATTTCAGATAGGGAGCTGCGGCGCGGATCGCTGCGGAAAGGGCGGGAACAGATTCTGAGGCGACCCGCAAGGCGGGGTCAAGATGCAGGTCCACGACGGGGTTCTGTCGGGCGGGTTGCAAATGGATGTCGCGGCCCGTTGCCAAAGCAATGCCCTGCCGCACTTCGGCGACACCGGGTCCGGGCAGGGCTGAGAGATAGATCGCAATTTCCGCGAGCAGGATACGGATTGCAGCCTTGGCCGCATCCTGCTGTTCCGCCTCAAAAGGGCTCTTCAGCCCATATTCGGCAATCAGCACACCGGCGTCCTGCGCATCAAGGCTGGCGCAGCTGCGATAGACCTCCAGAGTTGCCGCATCCATCCGACCAGCCTGATACAGCGTCATCGCGCCGCTATAGCGCAGCCGCCCAGAGCCGGGAACGTTGAGCGGCGTCCGCAAAAGCTGGTAGGCCAGTTCTGTGTTGTTGTCGTTGGCCATGTGTCAGCTATTCGCCCTTAAGGCCATCTGCATATCGCGGTCGCGGCGCTTTTCGGCGCGGTTCAGCATCCAACCGGCAAATGCCACCCCCAGCCCAACCACCACCACAGTGATCGATGCCAAAGCATTGATGTCGGGCGTCACGCCGAGCCTGACTTTCGACCAGATCAGCAAGGGCAACGTCGTATTGCCGGGCCCGGTTGTAAACGAAGTGATCACCACATCATCAAGGCTGATGGTAAAGGCCAAAAGCCAGCCCGACAGGATGGCTGGAAAGATGACGGGCAGCGTGACGTCGCGCAGAACCTGCCAGGGGCGCGAGCCCAGATCCAATGCGGCCTCTTCGATGGCCTGATCGGCCTGCACCATGCGCGAATGGATGATGGTGGTAACGAAAACCATCGAAAAGGTGATATGAGCCAAGGTGATGGTGGTAAAGCCGCGTGCGCCGGGCCAGCCAATCCATTCCGCCATCAGGATGAACATCATCAAGGATGAAATGCCGGTGATCACCTCGGGCATGATCAAGGGGGCTGTGACCAGCCCGGAAAACAAGACCCGCCCCCGGAACCGCCGGAACCGGGCCAGGACGACCCCCGCCATCGTGCCCAGAATGGTTGCGATCGTGGACGACAACACCGCAATCTTCAGCGATAGAACCAGCGCCTCGACCACCTTTTTGTTCGACCATAGCGAGACATACCATTTGGTCGAAAACCCGCCCCAGACGGTTGCCAGCTTTGATGCGTTGAAGGAATAAACCATCATCGACAAGATCGGGATGTAAAAAAAAGCAAAGCCAAAGCAGAGCACGGAAATCAGGAATACCGGGCGGCGGTTCATGGCGCGTCGCGTCCTTTCGCTTCGGCTTTGCTTTGAAAATGCGTGTAAAGCATCATCGGCCCGACCATCAGAAACAGCAATGCCACCGCCACCGCCGAGGCCATCGGCCAATCACGAGCCGAGGAAAATTCATCCGAGATCACCCGCCCGATCATCGGCGAACCAGCATCGCCGACCAGCGACGGGATCACCAATTCGCCGGCTGCGGGTATGAATACCAAAAGACCGCCAGCAATAATGCCGGGGATGGATTGCGGCAAGGTGATATCCCAAAACACCCGAAACGGCCGCGAACCAAGATCCATTGCCGCCTCGTCCAGCGTCTGATCCAGCTTTTCAAGATTGGCATAAAGCGGCAAAATCATGAAAGGAAGGTAGGTATAAAGCATCACCAGCACGACGGCGAAGTTGCTGTTCATCATCGGGACAGACCGCAGTGCCATCTCAGAGGGGACAACCCAGTTATAGGCCCCTGTCAGCAGTTTGTTGAACCAGCTTTGCGAGCCCATCAACCCCATCCAGGCGTAAACACGCAGCAGAAAAGATGTCCAGAACGGCAAAATCACCAGCATCAGCAGAATGCTGCGCCAGGACCTGCTGACGCGTGTCAGACCCAGCGCCATCGGATAGCCCAGAAGCAGGCACAAGATTGTGGCCAGCGCCGCATTCTTCAGCGAGGTGGCGAAGGCCCGGATATAAAGATCGTCCTGAAACAGTCGCGCGTAGCCGTCAAAGTTCAAGACCGGATTTTCGCCACCAAATCCGAAAGGTGGCGCGGTTGGTGTGCGGGTCGCCAGACTGATCGCCACCACAATCATGAACGGGATCAGAAAGAACACCAGCAGCCAGACATAGGGCAACGCAACGATCAGGTCGGACCAGCCGCGCCGGTTGAACCAGCCAGCAATCCCTTCAGGCCGATGATGGCTGCCCGGGGCTTTCATTTTGGCTTAAATATCCCCCGCGCGGAGCGCATCTTTCAGTCCTTCATCACAATCGCCGCTGCCGGATCAAATGACAGCCAGACGGCATCTTCCCAATCTGCCACCCTGTCCGTCTCGCCGGTGCGGCGCGCATTCACGGCATGAACCGCAACCAGTTTGCCTGACGGCAATGTCACACGGTAAAGCGAATCCTTGCCGAAATAGGCCATGTCCTTGACCACCCCCGTCAGCACGTTCGGCCCATCGGGACGATCGCGCGAGATGATGATTTTTTCCGGGCGCAAAGCAAGCGTGACCGGTTGACCAACCTGCAGACCGGGTACTGCCCGTGCCTCGATGTCGCCTTCGGCCTCGGCCAGCCGAACCCTTGCCGTCGGCCCTTCAAGGCTGATGACGGTGGCCTCGAATACCGTGATCGAACCGATGAAGCCTGCCACGAACCGATTGGCAGGGTATTCGTAAACCTCGGTTGCCGTTCCGGTCTGAATGACCTCGCCCTTGTTCATCACGGCGATCCGGTCCGACAGGGTCATCGCCTCTTCCTGATCATGCGTCACCACGATGAAGGTCACGCCGGTGCGGGCCTGAATGCTCATCAATTCAAACTGCGTCTGTTCGCGCAGCTTTTTGTCCAGTGCGGCCAGAGGTTCGTCCAGCAACAGAAGCTTTGGCGCCCGTGCCAGCGCGCGGGCAAGCGCGACCCGTTGGCGCTGACCGCCCGAGATCTGATGCGGCTTGCGCCCGGCGAGACCTGTCAATTGCACCAGATCCAGCATTTCGCGGACCCGGTCACTGCGTTGCGCTTTCGTCATGGCATCATGTTGCAGGCCGTAGCCGATGTTTCGCTCCACCGTCATATGCGGAAAAAGCGCATAGCTTTGGAACATCATATGCACCGGTCGCGCATAGGGTGGCACGCCCGCCATATCCTGGCCGTCAATGAAAATGCGCCCTTCGGTGGGGTTTTCAAAGCCCGCAAGCATGCGCAAAAGCGTGGTTTTCCCACAGCCCGACCCGCCAAGCAGCGAGAAAATCTCACCCTCTGCGATGGTCAGGTTGACATCTTTAACGGCCCGAAAGCTGCCAAAACTTTTCGACACGCCCTCGATCTTGATGAATGGCGCGGGCGTCGTCTGTGGCACGGTGTCAGCCTGCCTTGATCTGCGTCCAGGCGCGCGTAATTTCGCGTTCCTGTTCAGCGGTCAAAGGTTTGGGGGTATACATCCGTCCCAATATCTCGGCGTTGGGGTAGATGCCCGGGTCTGAGGTGATTGCCGGATCGACCAAACCCGTTGCCGCCAGATTGGCATTGGCATAGCCGGTGTAATTGGTGCAGGCCGCGATCACTTCGGGACGCATCATGTAGTCCAGAAACAGATAGGCATTGTCCAGGTTGGGTGACTTTGCCGTTACCACCCAATTGTCAAACCAGGCAGGGACGCCGGACTTGGGCACGTAATATTCAAGGTTGACGTCAATCCCGGCCTCGGCCGCGCGGGTTTTGGCGACGCCGTAATCCCCCGACCAGGTGTTTGCGACGCAAACCTCGGAATTGGGCAATGTGGTCAAGTAGTTGGTATTATCGAAGGTGCGGATATAGGGCCGAATGGCGGCAAAAGCTTCGCTCATCTTGGCATATTCGGCGGGACCGGCAGTATTCGGGTCTATGCCAAGCCAACTGAGCACCATAAGGCCGATGTCCTTGGGGCTGTCGAGCAGGGTCAAACCGCAATCAGCAAGTTTTGCGGCGTTTTCGGGAAGAAAGATCGTATCCATGCTGGCCAGATCTGCATCTGGCAGGCGTTCCCGCACCAGATCCATGTTGAAAGTGAACCCGACCGTTCCCCACATGTAAGGCAAGGCATAGGCATTTCCCGGATCAAAGCCTTCCAGAACTTTCAAGATTGCGGGGTCGAGATTGCCGTAGTTTTTGAACCGGCTGCGATCAAGTTGTTCGTAAACGCCTGCCGCCGTGAACAGCGGCAACGACAAGCCCGACTGCAAGACGACATCATAGCCGGACGACCCGGCAAGCATCTTTGCCTCGGCCTCTTCTGTCGAGGAATACAAGTCATACACCACCGAAATACCAGTCTCGGACTCAAATTCGGCAATCGTGTTTTCGCCGATGTAATCGGCCCAATTGTATACATTGAGGCTGGTGGATTGTGCCCAGGATGGGCGAACAAAGGGCAGCGATAAAGCGCCCCCAACGGCTGTCAAGGCTGATCTGCGCGTAAGCTTCATCAGGGGGTTCCTCCATTGGTTGGATAGCAGTTAGTCTCAAGTTTTCTGAGCGGTCAAGCTTTCCCGTAACAATATGATCAAATTATCCTCGGTTGGTGCCTGGTCTTGCGACATGATCGGAATAAGGCCGCGTAACATGTCGTGGTGTCGGCGCACGCCATATTCGAGGTCGGACAGATGAAAGCTGTCAAAGGCTGATGATTTCATCGACTCGTTCGACCAGATCGAGAGCTGCTGATCCTCGGCCGAGGTTTCACGGTCGATCCTTAGCGCCAGATAGCGCGCGGCGCGGGTTTGCCGTGTTTCGCCCGCGCGCCGGTAAAGCCGCCCGGTGACCCGCGTCTGCGTGGGTGAGATCGGGATTTCCTGATAGAATTGCACCGCTTCGGGCGTGAAGGTGATGACGGTATTCGGGAACAGACCGTAGTAGACCCATGCCTTTTGCAAATGCGCGGGCTGCCAGTCTTGGGGTGCTGAAAGTTTCACATAATTGCGCACCGACCAGCGCCTGCCGGGCCTGTCGCCAAAGGTGGCGTTGGATTGGTTCAGGCCATTGCCGTGATAGGTATCGCGGTAGCTGCGCCCATACAATTCTTGCAGCGCAGGGTGTGCGAGTGGCACATGATAACCTTCATTGTCCACATCGCGAACGGATTTCCAGTTCACCGGCAGGTCGGTGGCCCATCCGGGGGTTGGCACGGCCACAAGGTCGTCCAGCCGAAAGGCCGCAAAATCGGCGGCATAGGGGGCCAGCCAGTCTGCCACATCAGGCTGCGGGCCGGAGGTAAAGCGCAGGAAAATGAAACCATGCCATATCTGCATCTCGATCGGTTTCAGGCCGAATTTGCTGCGGTCCATCTGGCCGAAACTCTCCGGCTGCGCCGCCCCGCGCAACGTCCCGTCTAGGTTATAGACCCAGCCATGAAACGGGCAGACGATGGCGCTTTTGCAGGTGCCGGACGCGCCATCCACCACCCGCGCGCCCCGATGACGGCACAGGTTGTGAAAGGCACGGATCACGCCATCCTGACCGCGCATAACGACCGCCCGTTCGCCCAGAAGATCGAAGGCCAGCCAATCACCGGGGTTTGGAAGATCGGCAGTATGCCCTGCGAGTTGCCAATGGGTCAGGAAGACATGCCTGCGTTCCAGATCAAAAAGGGCTGGCGAATGATAGGTCCAACCCGGCAAACCCCGGCGATCCCAGTTTTCTGGCGCACCGTAAGCGTTGGGTGCGTGGGCGGTCATTGTGCAGCCGCAGTCATCTGCGCCTCCAGCCATTTGTGGAAATTGGCGATATCAAATTCCTGCGGCATCAACCGTGCGGCCATGAACTTGGGTGATTTCAGCCCACGTTGGTTCATCTCAGCGGCCTCGCCATCCTGGGTCATCACCAGTGTCGCAAAGGCCGCAACTTCGGACGCATCAAAGCCGGGTTGGGCAAGCGTTTCCGGGGTGAAAAGCCATTCGGCAGTAAGCCTTGTGGTTTCCGGGCCAGTTGGGGTCAGCGACACGCAGCGTACATAATCGACATGGCCAACAATAAACATCGTCGGGTAGATGGTGACGAAATTATAGCCATTGGCGCGTTGCAAGGGCGTCAGATCAAGGAACTCTGGCCCGCAGGATTTGCCTGTTGCGGTCCAGCTGGACGCGCCCGGCTTCAGGTTCGGCCCGCGCGGGGTGTCTGGCGTCCAGTCACCTAGTTCATTCGCGGTCATCACCCCTTTGGAATAAACCGGTACCAGATCGCACAATTCGGGGTGAATGCCGGGGCAATGCAGGCATTCGTTGTAGTTTTCCCAAAACAGTTTCCAATTACAGGCAAGATCCTTGACCATGCGGTGACCCGTGATCAGGTCTGCCATTGGCCAGTTATCCAAGGCGTTCAAGCCAAGATCAGGGGCCAACGCGGGCTGCGTGTCCGAAAGGCACAAGTACAGACACCCATTCCAATTCTGCACCGCGACCGGGAACAGACCATTGTCTTCGCGTCGGAAATCATCTGTCGGCGTAGCATGAGCGGTAGAGACTAGCCGCCCGTATGGGCTGAACGACCACGCATGATAGGGACAGGTGATCAGCTTTCCCATCGGCTTTTCAGCCTCTGAACACAGCTCCGCCCCGCGGTGGCGGCAGGTATTGTGAAAGGCTGTAATTGCGCCACCCGGATCGCGGCACAGGATCACATTGACCCCGGCCACCGACAGCCTGCGCATTGTGCTGGGGGCCAGATCAGACGCGCGCCCTGCATAAATCCAGTTGCGCGCCCAAACAGCCTTTTGTTCCGCCGCGAACCAAGCCGGATCATGATATGCTTGTGCGGGCAAGCCTTCGGGGCAGTGATCGAGCAGCGGGCTTTCTGGATGATGATGCAGGCTCATGGCTTCCCTCAAAACGGTTCGGGTGGCGTAGCACGGCGGCGGGCGGGGGCAAAAAACGGGCGGTCAACCGGCGTTACCCGCAGCATCAGTTTGACATATTGCAACTCGCGCAGGGCATAAATTTCGACCCACAGGTTTCCCCCTTTTTGGTAGGGGCGTTTGATCTGCGCGATGGCAATGTTGCGCTTGGTGGACGGCGACCATGCAGCAGCGGTGATGTGCCCCACCTCGGTGTGCTTGTTGTGATAGATCAGGGATCCTTCGGCAGAAACGTTGCCCTCAACATCAAGGCCGACCAGCGCCCACTGACTGCCCTTTTCCCGCTCTGCCAACAGCGCCCGCCGCCCGGTGAAATGGCCCTTGTCCCAGTCTATCATCCAATCCAGTGCCAGTTCGAACGGCGATCTGACCCGATCCTCGCGCACCGCCTGATCAGCCGGGACGAAGTCCATGTTGGTGATGATGAACCCGGCCTCGATCCGGGCGAGGTTCAGGGCGTTTGTGCCAATCGGCCGGATGCCGCAATAGGCACCAGCGGCCATTAACGCATCCCACAGGGCAAGGGCTTGGTCAGGTGTGGTCCAAAGTTCATAGCCCAGATCGCCGGTAAAGCCGGTGCGGGAAATGGTCAGTTCTGCCTCGCCAAAGGCAAAGGACGCCATGCGGAAAGGCTTCAGTGTGCTGACATTAAAACCGGCATTGGCCAGCACTGTGGCCGTACAGGGGCCTTGGAGCGACAGGGCCGCGATCTCATCTGTCACTTCCTGCACCTGCACGCCATAGCCGATAGCACTGTCCAGCAGCCAAGGCAGATGGCGTTCCTGGCAGCACAGCAGATAGTCGTCTGCCCCGTGGCGGAACAGCGTGCCATCATCCAATATTTTGCCCGCATCATCGCACCAGACGGTGTAGTGCACAGACCCTACCGAGAGTTTCGCGGCATTGCGTACCGTCAGACGGTTCAAATATGCCCCAGCATCAGGCCCGGTGATACGGTATTTCACCATAGGGCACAGATCATAGATCGAGGCCGCATTGCGAATGGCGGTATGTTCCATGGCTTCGTCGCCATAGCACAGCGAGGTGGTGTAACCCGCCCAGGCACCCCAGTTGTTCAGCCGATTTAAGGCGGCCGTGCGCGGATGAAACGGGGTTTGTTTCAGCGGGATTTTGTAATGTGAAAGATCGTTCATATATCCCCCACCCGCAGAATGCGTTCAGCCGCGTTCCAGCCTGCCGCCCCGGTGATGCCGCCACCCGGATGATTGCCAGCACCTGCCAGCCAAAGCCCCGGCACGGGCGTGGAATATTGCGCGGCTTCAGGCAATGGGCGCAAAAACAGCATTTGTTCGACCGCAAGTTCGCCGTGGTGCCAGTTACCGCCGACCATGCCATAACGGGATTCTATATCGTATGGCATCAGCAGTTCGGCATGGGCAATCATGGCGCGAATACCAGGGGCGTTTGTTTCTAGCACCGCCAGCGTGTTTTCCAACATCTGCGCGCGGGCGGCATCGCGGCCTGCCTTTGGGTCGTGTGGCGCGAATTGCACGATGGCGGAAAGCGTGTGGCAGCCGTCTGGGGCAAAGCCTGCGTCATAGGCCGACGGCAGCACCGCTTCCAGCACGGGCGTTTTTGGCACCTCACCGTATTTTACGGCGTTGAAGCTATCCTCCACCACGCGAATGGACGGCGCGATAACAAGGCGAGATTTCAAATCCGCCCCACGGAAATCAGGCGTGCCTTTCAGCGCCAGATGCAACTTCGCCGCCCCGCCACGTGACCGGATATGATGCGTGCGCTTGTAAAAACCGGCATCCAGATGTTGCGGGCCAACCAACCTCTGAAATGTTGTGCGGGGGTTGATGGCAGAGATTATGAAATTGGCCCGCAGCTCCTCGCCCGTGGTAAGGGTCACGCCAACTGCGCGGTCGGCGTCGACAATCACGCGCGCGACCTTGGCATTCAATTGCAAAGACGCACCCGCCGCCACGACGGCGTGTTCCATAGCTGTTGCAACCGCCCCCATGCCGCCCTTTGGGGCAAAGATCGAGGCCCCCATCGACAGGCGGTTCAGAAGCAAGATCAATGAATTGGGCGAACGCGGCCCCAGCCACGCACCCAAAGTGGCGTCAAACGCCAGCGCGCCTTTCAAGCGGTCATCTGTCAGGTCATCGTCCAGCACATCGGCCACGTTGATTAGGATCATCCTTAGAAATTCGCGAAATTCGTCCTTGCCCAGCATCCGCAGAGCAAGGCCGAACTTGGCCAGCCGCAGATATTCGTTGCCCACGCCCTTGGCGATGCGGGGTGGCGTCAGGCTGCGAAACGGTGCAAGGGCATTCGCGAAAGCCGTCAGCCGTTTGTGCAAGGCGGCATAGGCGATGGTATCCGGCCCGCCCGACAAGGACGCACCATCAAGGATCAGATGATCACCGGATATTGACAGCGCAGTTGTTACAAGAGGGGCTGAATGGGCCACGTCCAGCTTCATGCCTGCGACCAAACGTGGATCGAGCCCTTGATAGATATGTGCAAGCCCCGACACCCGAAACCCCGCCGCGAATTCGGCAGTTCCGGCACCACCGCCGACCGACGCTGCTGCCTCCAAAACCAGAACCTTGCGCCCAGACGCGGCAAGCTTGCCCGCACAGGCCAGTCCATTGGTGCCCGCCCCGATGATGATGGCATCATAAGACGGCATAGGCATCACTCATGTCTGTTCCCATGCGCGCATCGCGCAGAATTTCTGCCGCAGCATTGCGACCCGGCGCGCCCATCACGCCACCGCCGGGATGCGTGGACGACCCGCAAATCCACAGATCCTTGATAGGTGAACGATAGTTCGCATATCCCGGAACGGGGCGGTTGAACAACAACTGATCAAAGGTCAATTCACCCTGGAAGATGTTGCCTTCGGTCAGGCCAACCTCTGCCTCAAGCTCCCTCGGGGTGCGCACTTCGGCATGCAGGATCAGGTTTTTGAAGCCGGGCGCATAGTGTTCGATCTGGTTGATGCAGGTTTGCCCGAAAGCATCACGGTCGGCATCGGTCCAGTCCCGCCCTTCAATCTTTGGCGGCGCGTATTGCACGAAACACGACATGAAATGTTTGCCCGCAGGCACCATAGTCGGGTCAATCATCGTGGGGATCATCACATCCTGAAACGGATCAACGCTGAAATGGCCGGATTTCCAATCGTCATAGGCGCGCTCCATCCGTTCAACGCTGTCGGTGAAATGCAGATCGCCCTTCAGGTTCGGCGCGCCCTCCGGCAGGGCGGTGAATTTCGGGGCCGCATCAAGTGCTATGTTCAGCTTGCCGGAGGAGCCACGAATTTTGAAATTCTTCACGCGTTTGACGAAGTTTCCGGGCAACTCCGCCTCATCGACATGTTTCAAGAACGTCCGCTTCACATCCATGTTGGAAATCACGCGGGCGCCCATCACCTGATCGCCGCCGTCCAGCACCACACCCACCGCGCGGCCATTCTGCACAAGAATGCGCTCAACCCCTTTGCCCACCCGGACTTCACCGCCAGCAGCGGCAAGCGACGCATTCAACGCTTTGCTGATCGACCCCATGCCACCGCGCGCAAAGCCCCATGCGCCGACATTGCCATCAACATCACCCATATAGTGATGGAGCAAAACATAGGCCGAACCGGGGCTCATTGGGCCAAGGGCGGTGCCAATTATGGCGGATACGGCGAGGTAGGCTTTTATCACCGGCGACTCGAAATATTCATCCAAGTAGTCCGAAATGCTCATCGTCCAGAAGCGGATCATTTCGTAGATTTGGCGTTCAGACATCTGGAACATCTTGCGCCCCAGAAACGCCAGTTCTGACAGATCGCGCGGGCGAAAGCTGCTTGGGTCGGGTGGCGTGCGCATCAGTAGCGGGCGAATAAACCGGCAATGGCGCATGATATCGCGCGAATAACGGTCATAACTTTCGGCGTCGCGCGGCGAATGGCGGGCAAATTCGCGGCGGTTGGCATCATGGTCACGGAACATGCCAAGATAGCCACCGCCCTGTTGGAACACAGCCCCACCTTCATAGGGCAAGATTTGCAACCCGTGCTTGGGCAATTCCAGATCGCGCATAATCTCGGGCCGGAACAGCGACGACACATAGGAGCAGTTGGAATAGATGAACCCCGGATAGAGGCTGCGCGATACCGCCGCCCCGCCGACCCAATCGTTCTTTTCCACCACACAAACCTTCATGCCTGCGCGAGCAAGGTAGCAGGCCGTGACCAACCCGTTATGCCCTGCCCCGATGATCACGGCGTCGTAAGTCATCATCAGCCGCCGATATTGCCTTTGACCGCGCTTAATGCAGCCTCGCCATGTTCCAGCGTCAGATCAACGGCGGTTTCCACGGCTTTTAGTGTATCGGTCAGGCAAGACGCCTCATGCCCGTGGGCTTCGCACATAAACCAGGGCTCGCGGCTGTCGGGCTCAACGATCACGCCCAGATCATGCAGGAAATAGGCCATTTGATCGTAGAACGAATAGTCCGATGCCTTCCACGCCCGGTAATTATCGGGTGGCGATTCCGCAAAGAACAGCCCGAACATCGACGAATGCCCGGTATAGGAATGCACGATACCGCGCGCGTTCAGGATCGTTGAGATGCCCGCTTTCAACGCCTCACCGTAATTGGCAAGCGTTTCCAGCGCCGGGGTTTCATCCAAGATGCGCAGGCATTCTTCGGCCGCCGCCAGTGACACCGAATGCGCAGTATAGGTGCCGCCATGTGACGCCCCGCCGTATCGGAAACTGCGCATGACTTCTTCGCGGCCCGCGACCAACGCGATGGGATAGCCGTTCGCCACCGCCTTGGCGAAGGTGGTGATGTCCGGCACCACGCCCATGATGCCCTGAATGCCACCTTTGCCAACGCGGAAGCCCGATTTCACCTCGTCGATAATCAGCATCACGCCGTATTCGGTACACAGCCTGCGCGCCAAGTGCACATATTCGACCTGCGCCATGATCCCGCAGCAGTTGCCTTGGATGGGTTCGATCAGCATTGCGGCCAACGTGTTGCCATGACGCAGAAACGTGTCTTCCAGCCGCTGGAAATCATTCATCGGCACCAGATGCGCCAGTTCTTTCAGGGTTTGCGGAATGCCTTTGCCATAGGACACAACTTCGGGATCACGGTTCGATCCGTGCTCCCACTCTTCCACATTCGCCATCCACATCGCGGCGTCGAACAGCCCGTGATAGCCGCCTTCAACCAACAGGTAGTTATCCCGGCCAGTATGGGCACGGGCAAGGCGCAAGGCGGCCATCACAGCCTCGGTCCCCGAATTGGAAAACCGCACCAATTCGGCGGCAGGCACCATCTTGGCAACTCGGTCGGCGACGATCAATTCGCGTTCCGTTGACAGTGCAAAAACACCGCCCACCTGCATGCCGCGCATGGCCGCTGCATCGACCCGGTCATCGGCATAGCCAAGGATTGCGGGGCCATAGCCAAGGCGATAGTCGACATAGGAATTGTCATCAATATCCCATGTCCGCCCGCCTTTGCCGTGACTGACATAGATCGTGCGATCATCGCCCCAATAGCGGAAAGTGGATGATACGCCCAAGGGCAGCCGCTTGACCGCGCGTTGAAACTGGGCGTTGGAGTTTGTCAGGTTTCGGTGCGGAAGCAGGGTCATTGAGGACGTCTCGCATGGCTTTGGACAGGATCATCCGGTTCGGATTCAGGGTCGCAAAATTCTGACTGGTCTGTCAATCAGAATCCGCTCATGGCAAATTTTCTGCTTTTCTTGGCGCGACGATGCCGTAAACAGAGCCGTCCAGACCGTGGGAGAAACCCCTTTGCAAGACGATGCTACAAAGTCCGATCCACCGCGCCGCAAGCTTTCGCGTGATGCGCGGCGCACGCAGTTGATGGATGCCACGATCGAAGTTCTGGCGCAGCGCGGCTACGCTCGCACAACCCTGACCGAAGTGGCCAATCGGGCCGGGCTGTCGCATGGGTTGGTCAACTTTCACTTTCAGACCAAAGAAAAATTGCTGACGGAAACGCTGCTTTATCTGGCTGAGGAGTATCGCCAGAATTGGCTTGCCGCGCTTGACAGTGCGGGCAGCAGTGCGGCACGCCAACTGGATGCTCTGATCCGCGCCGATTTCAATCCTGATATCTGCACGCCTGGCAAACTGTCGGCCTGGTGTTCGTTCTGGGGCGAGGCGCAAAGCCGACCGATGTATCAAGATTGCTGCGGTTCAAACGATCTGGCCTACAACGCGCAGATGGAAGCGATCTGCGCGCTTCTGTTGCAAGAGGCAGGCAGCACAGGCGCGCCGCAGCGGGTAGCACGGGTGTTGCGGGTGACCGTCGAAGGCGTCTGGCTGGACATGATGACGATGAATGCGCCCTACGATCGCGCAGAGGCGCTGGCGACTGTTTATTGTTGTGCGCATTCGCTTTTCCCGAAACATTTCTCACCCGCTGGGCTTCTGGGTGAGGGCCTGTAACGGGTCAGATAACCGGAAGATCCAAGCAGCCCCTGCCATTGGATTGTACTGCCAGATCCAAGACCTTCTGCAATGCTGCACCGCGTTCGAAGTCCGGCAGCACCTTGGTGCCCGCGCGAATGGCCGCGATGAAGCGCTGGAAATTTGTCTCTACCTCTGGCACGTGCACATTCTGCCAGGCGGCGGTCAGCCTGTCGTCACCGATGCAGGCACGCAGTGAGCTGACATTGTTTTCATAGGCCACGTCGAGGCCGCCTTTAAGCCCGAAAATCCGCAAACGCAGATCGTTAAAATGCCCCGTGGCCATACGGCTGGCGTGAATCACACCTGCGGCACCGTTTTCCAGCCGCAGATGCATGGTAAAGCTGTCATTTGCGTCCAGCACATAGTCGCCGATGCGGCCCCCCGGCGCCTTGTCGAACGTGGTCAGTCGGCACGACACATGCGAAGCCCCTGCCCCCGCTACCAGTGTCGCAAAATCCAAAATATGGACACCAATATCGCCCAGCACGCCAAGTGAGCCATGCGCGGTCGATAGCCGCCACAACCACTGCGTTTCCGTCGACCATTCTCCCCAGGCGGGTTGGGTAAGCCAACTTTGCAGGTATGACGCCTCGAAATGCCGCACATCGCCTATTGCCCCGTCAGCCACCATGCCGGCCGCATGCATCAGGGCTGGGCCGTTGCGATAGGTCAGGTTGACCATGTTGACGACACCCGACGCCTTTGCCGCTGCAGCCATTTCTGCGGCATGCGGGTAGTTGGTGGCCAATGGTTTTTCGCACAACACATGCTTGCCCGCAGCCAACATCGGCATGGTTGTCGGGTAATGAACGGGATCAGGCGTCACATTCGAGACGGCATCGAACTGGCCCCAGTCAAGGGCTTCGGAAATCGTAGCGAAACCCGTTTTTATGCCATGTTTGGCATTGAAAGCCGCCAGCCGCTCAGCGTTGGTATCGACACCTGCCACCAAGCTTACGCCGGGGATTTCGGCATAGGCCTCGGCATGGGTATTGGCCATGCCTCCAGTACCAAGGATCAGAACACGGATCGGGGTCATCGCAGGCCCTCCTCACCGTCATGGTGCAGGCGCGGACCACGTTCCATGAGCGGCTCAAGTGCGACAGAAACCGGCACATTAGGCGCGGCGGTCGGATCAGCAATGCGTTTGGCCGGGTTATGTGCCCATTTCACCGCATTGCGCAGCACGGTGTGAATGTTGGCATCGTGGTAGGTCGGGTAGGCTTCATGGCCGGGGCGGAAGTAAAACACGTTGCCCGCACCACGCTTGTAGGTGACGCCCGACCGGAACACCTCGCCGCCCTGAAACCAACTGATGAACACGGTTTCCAAAGGGTCGGGAATACCAAACGGCTCGCCATACATTTCTTCGTTTTCCAGCTCGAAATGGTCCGGCAACCCGGCCGCAATCGGGTGATTGCGCGACGTCAGCCACAGACGTTCCCGCTCCCCCGCTTCGCGCCATGTCAGGTTGCAAGGCGTGCCCATCAGGCGTTTGAAAATCTTTGAGAAATGCCCAGAATGCAGCACGATCAGACCCATGCCGGACCAGACCTGTTCGGCCACACGTTCAACGACCGCGTCATCCACTTGCCCATGGGCCGCATGACCCCACCACAGCAGTACATCAGTTTGCGCCAATCGGGCAGCGGGCAAGCCATGGTCGGGCTCTTGCAACGTGGCGGTGGTGGCCGTGATTGCGGCATCGCCATTCAACGCATCGGCGATGCACTGATGCATGCCTTTGGGATATAGGTCAGAGACAACCTTATTGGTTTGCTCATGCACGTTTTCGCCCCAGACAACTGCGCGGATCGTCATGCCTAATCTCCGTTGGATGAAAGCCAAAATCCTGACTTCACCCCGAAGGCTAATTGAGGTCGGCGTTATCGTCCAGCCCAAAGCGCTTTGAAAGCCGCTAAGACTGACGATCTGCTCGGACCTTGGTCAACCGGAAACTGGCTACTTTGCCAGGTACTCGGTGATCACTTGGCGTGTGCCTTTGGCCCATACTGAAGTAAGCGCAGCCCCGAACTGTGCCACAAGTGCAGGATCCTGCGCTAGATCGCCATAAATCTCTGGCATATCCAGCCACTTCGACGGATCGCCCTTGGCCAGTTGCGCCTGTGTGCGCAGGCGGTCCCAGCTGGGATCATTGGGTTCAATCACAGCACCGCTTTCGCTGATGCCAAAGCAATAGCGGCACCAAAGCGCCGACAGGAGCACCAAGCCGTCCAAGCGGCCCTTGCTGGCAATCGCATCGCGGATTGACGGGATGATGAATTTTGGCTGGCGGTTTGATCCATCCAGACACAGGCGTCGGATGGTATCGGCGACCTCGGGGTTGGAAAAGCGGTCGATGATCAGCGCTTTGTAATCGGGCAAAGCTACACCCGGAACGGGCGGCACGATTGGCAGAACCTCGCGTTCCAAGATGCGGTCAAGGAAGGCCTTGATCAACGGATCGGCCATCGCGTCATGCACATAGTGAATGTCTAACAGGCCAGATGGATAGGCGATAATTGCGTGGCCGCCGTTCAGAATGCGGATTTTCATCGTCTCAAACGCATCAACGCGGTCGGTGAAGGTAACGCCTACTCTTTCAAGGGGCGGGCGACCGGCGGGGAAGTTGTCTTCCATCACCCATTGGCGGAACGGTTCACACGTGGCAGGGGCCGCATCGGGAATGCCAAGCGACAACGCCAAAGCGCGTTCGGCGTCTCCTGTGGCGGGCGTGATCCGGTCAACCATGGAATTCGGGAAAGCAACGGTTTGCGCGATCCAATCGGCAAGGGCAGCATCCGACAGGCGCGCAAGGCCCACCACCGCATCGCGCGTGACGTGGCCGTTGTGGGGAAGGTTGTCGCAGCACATTACGGTAAAGGCGGGAACGCCCGCTGTGCGGCGTGCGGCAAGGGCGGCGATGATTGCGCCAAACGCGGTGTCGGGCGTGGCGGGGTTGGCGGCATCGTGGCGAATATCGGGGTGGTCCACGCCAAAGGTTCCAGTCTTTGGATCAATGTAGTAGCCACCTTCGGTGACCGTCAGCGACACGATCCTGATTGCCGGATCAGACATTACTGCAATCAACGCAGCATTGCCTGCCTCAACCGGCACAAAACCTGTCATCGCACCGATGACGCGCGCATGCAGCGTGCCGGGGGACCGTTCGATGACCGACGACAGATAATCCTGCCTTGCCAACAGATCACGCATCCGCGCGTCGCCCGCCCGCACGCCAGCCCCTGTGATGGCCCAATCCTGGCCAAGGCCAAGCTGGAACAGATCATCCAGATAGACCGCCATATGCGCCCGGTGAAAGTTTCCGCAGCCGATATGTACAATGCCGGGGCGCAGCACGGAACGGTCATAGGCAGGCACGGCAACTGCGTCTGGCAAATCGGCAAGGGTTGCAGTGCTAAGGGTCATGTCAACTCATCCAATTGCCGCCATCGACATTATATGTCTGGGCGACGATGTAATCCGCCTCGGGTGAGGCAAGGAATATGGCCATACCGGTCAGATCGGCGGCAGTGCCCATGCGGCCAAAGGGCACGGCCGCCCCAACCGCGCGTTTTTTCTCGCCCGGCTTCAGGTTTTCATACTTTGCAAAAAACGCATCGACACCATCCCAATGCTCACCGTCCACCACGCCGGGCGCGATGGCGTTTACGTTGATGCCTTGCTTGATCAAGTCCAGTCCCGCCGATTGGGTCAGGCTGATGACGGCGGCCTTGGTGGCGCAATAAACTGCGACAAGACTTTCACCACGACGCCCCGCCTGGGACGCCATGTTGATGATCTTGCCGCCATGACCTTGGGAGATCATCTGTTTTGCCGCTGCCTGCAGGGTGAACAAGCAGCCTGCGACATTGACCAAAAACAGCTTGTCAAAACTGGCGCGGGTGATTTCCACAATCGGCGCGGCTTCGAACAGCGCTGCGTTGTTGATCAGGATATCGAGCTTGCCCATGGCCGCCACTGCCGACGCAATGCCCGCATCAATGCTGGCCTGATCGGTGACATTCATCTGCACGCCGTGGGCTTGTGGGCCAAGGGTGGCCACGGCCTTTGCAAGCGCATCTGCGTTGATATCAGCCAGCGCCACCTGCGCCCCTTCGCGAATGTAAGCGCGGGCAAATTCAAACCCGATGCCACGTGCGGCACCGGTTATCAGGGCACATTTGCCAGCGAGCCTCATGCCAAGTTCTTTCCGTCTGCGCCAAACTTGTGAATTCTTCCGGCGATTGGCGTCAGGTAAACCGTATCGCCGTGGCTGACATTGACGTCGCCGTCGGCGCGCACGGTCATGGATCCTTGGCCTGCGACTGTCACATGCAAGAAGGTGTCTGACCCCAGCCGTTCGGCAACCGAAACCTTGCCCGACCATTTGCCCGCAGTGGTAGATATGTCCAGATGCTCTGGGCGCACGCCAATTGTGGTGGCCCCTTCCGCCTGGGCGTCGGCACCGGTGACTAGGTTCATGCGCGGGCTGCCGATAAAGCCCGCGACAAACACGTTGGCTGGGTGATTATAAAGGTCTAGCGGACTGCCAACTTGTTCGATCAGCCCGGCCTGCAGCACAACGATCTTGTCGGCCATGGTCATCGCTTCGACCTGATCATGGGTGACATAGATCATCGTTGTTTTCAGCGTCTGGTGCAGTTCGGTGATTTCCAGCCGCATGTTGCCGCGCAGGGCGGCATCAAGGTTGGACAGAGGTTCGTCAAACAAGAACGCCGCCGGTTCACGAACAATGGCCCGGCCAATCGCGACGCGCTGGCGTTGACCGCCCGACAACTGGCCGGGGCGGCGATCCAGATAGTTGGTCAGGTTCAGAACCGACGCTGCGGAATTAACTTTCTTTTCAATCGCAGCCGGGTCCATCCCCGCCATTTTCAACGGAAAGGCGATGTTCTTGCGCACCGACATATGCGGATAAAGCGCATAGCTTTGAAACACCATCGCCAGCCCGCGTTTGGCAGGGGGCAAAGCAGTGGCATCTTTGCCATCAATCTCGATCGTGCCGGAAGTGGTATCCTCCAGCCCTGCGATCAAGCGCAACAGGGTAGATTTACCACAGCCCGAGGGGCCAACGAAAACAACGAATTCGCCGTCCTCGATACGCAGGTCAACGCCGGGGATGACGAGAACTTCACCAAATGACTTGCGAACTTGCTTGAGTGTTATTTGTCCCATCTATCCCTCACTTCACCGCGCCAAAGGTCAGGCCGCGTACCAATTGTTTCTGGCTGAACCAGCCGACGATCAGGATCGGTGCGATGGCCATCGTGCTGGCGGCACTGAGTTTTGCGTAGAACAGCCCTTGCGGGGCCGAAAAGCTGGCGATGAAGGCCGATAGGGGTGCTGCATCGACA
>JANNSG010000122.1:0-20159 GCA_031402355.1 Pseudorhodobacter sp.
GCAAGTGCCCGACCGCGCCAGACACAACGACGAACAATCACCCTGTTTGCGGCATTGCTTACCGGCATCGCGGGTTCGCTTGACACAAGCTTTCCCGCTCGATTTTCCCGCATTTCCCCAAATGCCGCCACGCTTTTCACATGCGTTCTGTTCACTGGATGTTTGGGCAGGCGGATTTGTTGGTGCGGTCGCAAGTGGTGTTTCGGCTTTGGCATCCGGGGGTGTCGCGGCTTCGGCCCGGGTTTGCAATGACGCCGGGCGTGGTTTGGGCCTAGGCCCGCCCGCGCCTGCCTGACCCTCATCCAAAGAAATCGGCGCGGCTGAACTGTTTTCTTCTGCGCTTTGTGCAATCGACGGTCCGCCGTCCACCGGCGGCAACAGCTTGCAAGCAAACAGCAACGGCAGCATGGCAATCAGAATTACTTTGCCAAGACGCATCGGGCTGGTCCGTCCTTCTTGTCGAATGCAACCATTGGCTGCACATGGCCAGAAGCAATCGGCAAGCGCAAGGGTTGTCGACACAACTGTCGGCGGGCGAAGGTCCCCCGGGGCGCAATTCCATCGCCCCCGGTCTGGCCCTTCACCGCCACCTGGGTTAAAGGGGGGCAAACATACCGAAAGGCTTATCATGGCTCGGATTCTGATCACATCTGCCATCCCTTACATCAACGGGATCAAGCACTTGGGCAACCTTGTGGGCAGCCAGTTGCCTGCCGATCTGTTCGCGCGTTTCATGCGGGGGCGCGGCCATGAAGTCATGTTCATCTGTGCCACCGATGAACACGGCACACCAGCCGAGCTTGCCGCTGCGAAGGCTGGCCAGCCAGTGGAAGAGTTTTGCGCCGCTATGCATACCGTACAAAAGGACATCGCCGATGGGTTCCGCCTGTCGTTTGATCATTTCGGGCGGTCGTCAAGTCAGCGCAACCACCGTTTGACCCAGCACTTTGCTGGCAGACTGGCTGATGCCGGGCTGATCGAAGAAGTGTCGGAAAAGCAGATGTTTTCGATCACCGACAACCGCTTTTTGCCGGATCGCTATATCACCGGCACCTGCCCGAATTGCGGATACACCTCCGCACGTGGCGACCAGTGTGAAAACTGCACAAAGCAGCTGGACCCGACCGATCTGATCAACCCTCGGTCAACCATTTCGGGGTCAACCGACCTTGAGGTGCGGGAAACCAAGCACCTCTACCTGCGCCAGCGGGCATTGCGCGAAAAACTGGAAGCCTGGATTGACAGCAAGACCGATTGGCCAATCCTGACAACCTCAATCGCCAAGAAATGGCTCAATGACGGCGACGGTTTGCAGGATCGTGGCATCACCCGCGATTTGCATTGGGGTGTTCCGGTCAGGCGCGGCGATCAGCCTTGGCCGGGGATGGAAGGCAAGGTGTTCTATGTCTGGTTCGATGCGCCTATCGAATATATCGCAGCTACCGCCGAATGGGCCGATGCCAATGGCAAACCCGATGCGGCATGGGAACGCTGGTGGCGCACCGACAAGGGCGCGGACGATGTGCGCTATGTGCAGTTCATGGGAAAGGATAACGTGCCTTTCCACACCCTTAGCTTTCCCGCCACCATCATGGGTTCGGCTGAACCGTGGAAACTGGTCGATTACATCAAATCATTCAATTACCTGAATTACGATGGCGGACAGTTTTCAACCAGCGCGGGCCGCGGCATTTTCATGGATCAGGCGTTGTCGATCTTGCCGTCCGACTATTGGCGCTGGTGGCTGTTGTCGCACGCCCCTGAATCGGCGGACAGCGAATTTACCTGGGAGAACTTTCAAGCGTCGGTCAACAAGGATCTGGCCGATGTGCTTGGCAACCTTGTGTCCCGCGTCACCAAGTTTGCCGCGTCCAAGTTCGGCGATACCGTGCCGTCGGGTGGCACTTTCGGCGACCGTGAAACCGCATTAATTGCTGACGTAGCCCAAAAACTGCGCGCCTATGAGGGCTTTATGGAGGCGATGGAGGTGCGCAAGGCCGCGTCCGAATTGCGCGGGCTTTGGGTGGCGGGCAATGAATATCTGCAAGCCGCCGCCCCATGGACCGTGGTAAAAACAGACCCGGATCAGGCCGCCGCCATGATCCGTCTGGCGATGAACCTGATCCGGCTTTATGCTATTATTTCGCGCCCGTTCATCCCAGACGCATCGGCCAGCATGATGGCCGCCATGGGATCAACCGACTGGACTTGGCCCGACGATGTGGCACAAAGCCTGTCGGCCCTGCCTGCAGGTCACGCCTTCGCAGTACCCGAAAACCTGTTCCGCAAGATCACCGATGATGAGCGCGCTGATTGGCAGCAGCGCTTCTCCGGTATTCGCACCTGAAAGCCCTAAATCCGGTGCAGGCTCCTGCCACCCGGACCGCGATTCTGCCAATTTCATATTCTGACTAAAAGAATCGCCTTTACAAATCCGATCTTTTCACTCACCTTTTGCTCAACGCCCAGCCGTCCGATGGACACGCCCGGTTCAACCAGTTGGGAAAAGGCCATGACCATGAACATTTCCGTTAATATGGCGTCGCAGATTCAAGACTCCACGCCCGTTCACAGCGCGATTGAACTGACCGAAGGCGGCGTGCAAGCGCGTATTGTGCTCAACGGGCAGGTCTACAGCTTGCGGATCACCCGGGCGGGCAAACTGATTCTGACAAAGTAACGGCGTGCGTCTTGCGCCCTTCAAACCCAAATTGAGGCCCTGATGAAACTGACCCTGACCGCTGCCATCCTGTGCTCTGCTGCTTTGCCCGCGTTCGCGGTGGAACAAGCGGATGTTGTCGCAACCTACGCCGATATCGCAGAAGCCACTTACAGCGACAGCCTGACCACGGCACGCACCTTGCAAGTGACGGTTGAGGCGCTGATCACCAGCCCATCGGCCGAGGCGCTGGATGCAGCAAAAGCCGCTTGGTTGGCTGCGCGTGCTCCATACCAACAATCCGAAGCGTTCCGGTTTGGCAACGCGATTGTTGATGACTGGGAAGGCGAAGTGAACGCCTGGCCGTTGGATGAAGGACTGATCGACTATGTGGATGCGGCTTATGGCGGCGCTACCGAAGAAAATGCTTTTGCCGGTTTGAACGTGATTGCGACGCCGAAATTCACCCTGTCCGGCACCGAAATTGATGCAACGGCTATCACGCCGGAATTGATTTCAGACACTTTGCAAGAAGCGGATGGCATCGAATCCAACGTGGCGTCTGGATATCATGCCATCGAGTTTTTAGTCTGGGGCCAAGATCTTAATGGCACAGGCCCTGGTGCTGGCGCACGACCTTTCACAGACTATGCTGTAGGGGCCGATTGCACCGGCGGCAACTGTGATCGGCGCGCGGCCTATCTGCAATCGGCAACAGCGCTGCTGGTGACCGACTTGGAATATATGGTCGCCGCTTGGGGGGCCGATGGTGAAGCCCGCAAGGCAGTAACCGCCGACCCAGCCGCAGGTATTTCAGCAATGCTGACCGGTATGGGAAGCCTGTCTTACGGCGAACAGGCGGGTGAGCGGATGAAACTTGGCCTGATGCTGAATGATCCGGAAGAGGAACATGATTGCTTTTCCGACAACACCCATAACAGCCACTTCTACGACGGGCTTGGTGTGCAAAACGTCTATCTTGGCCGTTACGCTCGCGTCGATGGTACGATCCTGCAGGGCGCGTCACTGTCGGAACTGGTGGCCGCAACTGACGCGGGCCTGAACAGC
This sequence comes from Pseudorhodobacter sp., assembly GCA_031402355.1. Classification (GTDB taxonomy): domain Bacteria; phylum Pseudomonadota; class Alphaproteobacteria; order Rhodobacterales; family Rhodobacteraceae; genus JACMNW01. The sequence continues at coordinate 3,728 of JANNSG010000122.1, forward strand.
CAATTGACCGCTGAACTTGAAGCCACGATGGTTGCCCTTGGCGCGATCAAATCAGCGGCGGAAGGCGGCTTTGCCTATGACCAGATGCTGGCCACTGGCAACGCAGAAGGTGAGGCACTGATCATGGGCGGTGTGAACGCGCTTGTGACACAGACCGCATCTATTGAAAGAGCAGTAACTGCGCTAGGTGTCGAGGCGATTGCGTTTGAAGGGTCGGACAGTCTGGATGATCCGAACGCTGTTTTTCAATAAGCTCCGGATCGGGGCAGGAAATGCCAGCCCTGATTTGAAAGCCTATTTTGTTGCCATGAAAAGATGCGCCATATCTTTTGCAATTGCCCTGCTTTTGGTCGTGCCGTCGGCTAGCGCAGGTGATCTTGATGACCGGCATCTGTCGGTCATTCCGCGCACAGAGGCCGAGACCGCGCGTATCGCAGGCGTCACAGCACCGACGACCGATTTCACCAAACCCGAGCAGTTTGAGGGCTTGCCTGCGGGTGCAGCCACAGTGCGCGCCCGCAAAACGGCCGATGCGTTTTCTCAAGCATCCGACAACACCGATTTTGCGCAAGAGCTGGATTTCAAGATCGGCAACGGTTTGTTTCGCAAGAATTGGGTTGCGTCGCCGTCGTCTACTCTGGCGTCTGATGGGCTTGGCCCGCTTTATAATTCCCGGGCTTGCCAGGATTGTCATTTGAAAGATGGTCGCGGCCATCCGCCTGACGGAACGGGCGGTAAGGACGTATCTATGCTGCTGCGATTGTCAGTCCCGGGCGGTGCCGATATTGCTGCGATCAAGGACTATCTTGCAGATCAGCCAGACCCTGCCTACGGCGGCCAATTGCAGGACTTTGCCGCACCCGGCCAAGCTGCTGAAGGCCAGATCGCGGTGACTCACGTCGAAGTGCCGGTCATTTTTGCCGATGGCAGCATCGTTACCCTGCAGTCGCCAAGCTATGCCATCACCAACCCCGGATATGGCCCGCTTGCCCCCGGCTTGATGCTTTCTCCCCGCATAGCCCCGCAGATGATCGGCCTTGGCCTGCTGGAGGCCATTCCCGCCGCTGACATTGTTGCCCTTGCTGACGAAACTGATGCGAATTCGGACGGCATATCAGGCCGTGCCAATGTCGTCTGGTCCGTGGAACATGGCGTTCCAATGCTGGGCCGATTTGGCCTAAAGGCGGGCGTGCCCACCGTCCGGCATCAATCCGCAGGCGCATTTTCAGGCGACATGGGGCTGTCAACATCCCTGTTCCCCGATCCCGCAGGCGATTGCAGCACGCAGCAACCAGATTGCCGCACTGCGCCGCACGGGCAAGAGCCTGGACTACGCGACGGTTTGGAAGTGGATAACGAAAGCCTTGATCTGGTGACGTATTATTCCCGCAATCTGGCCGTGCCCGAACGCAGAAACGCCGGCGATCCGCAGGTGCTGGCTGGCAAGTCGTTGTTCTACAGCCTTGGTTGCGCGTCCTGTCATCAGCCGAAATTCGTGACCAACAGACTTGCAGACCAACCCGAACAAAGCTTTCAGCTGATCTGGCCCTACACCGATATGCTGCTGCATGACATGGGGGAGGGCTTGGCTGACAACCGCCCCGAGGCGCGTGCAACGGGCCGCGAATGGCGCACACCGCCGCTTTGGGGCATCGGTCTGACCCAAACCGTCAGCGGCCATACGTATTTTCTACACGACGGTCGCGCAGGCAATCTGACCGAGGCGATCCTATGGCACGGCGGCGAGGCCGAGGCGGCCCGCAATGCTGTTCTTGCACTGCCCAAACCCAACCGCGATGCCCTGATTGCCTTTCTGGAGAGCTTATGATGCTGCGCGTCCTTGCTGTGTTCGTTGTCTTTGCCACGCCACTGCGCGCCGATGTGGCTGCAGCAATTGATGCCCATATTCTGCCGGGCTATGCGGCCTTTGAAGATGCAACTGCCACGTTGGCCGGTGCCGCAGCAGCCGATTGCAGCGCGGCGGGTCTGCTTTCCGATTACAACCTTGCGTTTGACGCCTGGCTTGCAGTGTCGCATCTGCGTCTTGGCCCGGCAGAGAAAGACGGCAGATCGCTGGCAATTGTCTTTTGGCCAGACCCGAAGAGCCTTGGGACTAAGGCGCAGCTGGCGATGATCCGCGATATGGACCCTGCCGTGGAAAATGCCGCCACCTTTGCCGAGGTATCGGTCGCGGCGCGTGGTTTGCTTGCATTGGAAAGGCTGATTTATGCGGCCGAACCGCTCGGGGATGCAGATTATGTCTGCGCCTTGATCCGTGCAACAACCGCTGATCTGGCAAGCAACGCCACAGCAATCAGCACCGAATGGCAATCAGACTTCGCGGCAACCCTGTTAGCCGCGGGGTCGGCAGGCAATACACGTTTCCTGACCGAGGTTGAGGCACGGCAAGCACTTTATACCGCCCTGATCACCGGCTTTGAATTCACCGCTGATCAACGCGTCGGCCGTCCGCTAGGCACATTCGACAAACCCCGCCCAGAACGCGCCGAAGCCCGTGTATCGGCGCGATCCCTTCGCAACGTCACTCTGTCCCTGGCTGCGCTGCAGCAGTTTGCCAGGTCGCTCGCCAGCGACACCCCTGCAACCGACGCGGCCTTTGCCCGTGCCTTTGCCGTGGCGGCCAAGATACAGGACCCGACCTTTGCTGACACGGGTATGCCGCAAGGCTGGCTTCGGGCCGAAATCCTGCAACAAGCCATCCGTGCCACCCGGGATGCAGCACTATCGGAAATTGGCCCGGCCCTTGACGTTGGCATCGGCTTCAACGCGGCGGATGGTGATTGATCCATGACCACACGTCGCGGGTTTATCGCAAGTCTTCTGGCCACATCCGCCCTGCCCGGGCTTTCCTGGGCGGATGCCGGTAACCCTGCTTATCTGGCGGCGGCAAAACTGCCGGGTGACGACTTTGCTCTGCTTGGCCTGACAGAATTGGGTGTATCGGTTTTCACGGTCCGGCTACCTGCGCGCGGTCATGCTGCTACCGCACATCCCACCCGCCCCGAGGCTGTGGCCTTCGCCCGTCGCCCCGGCATTTACGCCCTTGTCTTTGACTGCGCCAATGGCGTAGTGCTCACCCGCCTTGCCCCCCCGGGCGACAGCCAGTTCAACGGGCATGGCTGTTTTTCACAAGATGGCAGTGTCCTTTACACGTCTGAAGTCATTTCAGAAACCAGCGAAGGCAGCATCGGCCTTTGGGACGCGACTGACAGCTATCGCCGTATGGGCAGCTGGCTTTCGGGTGGCATTGGGCCGCACGATTTGAAACGTCTGCCCAGCTCTGAGATGTTGGTTGTGGCCAACGGCGGTATAAAAACCGACCCCGACGATCGGACCAAGCTGAACATCGACAGCATGCACCCCAACCTTGCCTATCTTGATGCATCGGGCAGGCTGGCAGAACTGGTTGAGCTTGACCCGGATCATGCCCAAAATTCCATTCGTCATCTGGCCATTGCAGCGGATGACACCGTCGCCTTCGCCATGCAATGGGAAGGCGACCCGGCGGAACCAGCGCCGCTCCTGGGTTTGCACAAACGTGGTACACCCGCCCGACTTTGCGCAGTCCCCGAGGCGCAGATGTTCATCATGCAAGGATATGCCGGGTCCATCGCGTTTGACCGCGCCGGCCAAGAGGTTGCAATTACATCTCCACGCGGCGGTGCCGTGCAGATATTCGGCCGGGACGGTGGTTATCGGGCGGGTTTGCTTCGCGCCGATGCCTGCGGCATAGCTGCTGCGGCGGGCGGTTTCTTGCTGACCGACGGCTTTGGCGCGGTCAGCCAGATCAAGGATCATGCACTGATCCCGCTTTCGCAAAACGCCAACAGTTGGGACAATCACCTTGTGGCCTTGGCATAGAAAGCCGGGCGATCCTGCAACCGCCCGGTCAATAATCAGATCAACTGAGGATCACTTTCCCCAGATCTTTGAGTAGGCATCGCGGTAGCCATTGGCCGGATCGAACTGGTTGCTGTCGCCCGATGCTGCCAGGCCTTCCTTGGTGACCAGTGCCGGTGCAGTGATATAGCCCGAACAGGCTTCGCCCGAAACCGCGCGGTTCAACTCATCCACCAACTGCCATCCCTGCAGGTTCAACGGTTCGGCCACAGTGATCGCCTGATACTGTCCAGACCGAATGCGCTGGAACGCAGCTTCTGATCCGTCACCAGCTGAGCCTGCCAGCGGCTTTGCATCCCCGGCAATTCCTGCAGCCGCCAGCGACGGCCCCATGAAGTCGAAGTAGAGGTCATTGATGGCCAGCGAATGGGTCCACTTTTCACCATATTTCTGCAGCAGGGCGGTGGTCAGCGGCCCCATGCGGGCAGAGGTGTCGGCAATTGGCGTATCAACATATTCCAGCACCGTGCCACCCATTGCTTCAATGGTTTGCTTGATGCGGTCCGCCTTCGCGATAGCAATCTCATAGGTCGAGTCGGTGAATATGATTGCGCCAACAGTGCCTGCGCCATCCTCGATTGCCCATTTCGCCGCTGTTTCCGACACCGTCATCGCGTCGGTGGATACGTTGGCGAAGATGCCATTAGGAATGTCGCACCCAATCTGGGGCCCCGAATGCCATGACACCATCGGGATCTTGGCCGCGACGATGCCGTCGATTGCCGCTTGTTGTTCGACCGCATCAAAGCCGTTGATGATGATGCCATCAGGCTGCAAAGCCATCGCCTGGCCGAATGCTGCAGTACGACCCTGCACCGAACCCGCGCCGTCCAGCACACGAACAGTCCAGCCGATCTTGGCCGCCGCTTCTTCGACCCCTGTGGTCACGCCCAGAATGCCGCCATTTTTCAGATCACCCGCAAGCACGACAATTGTCTTGGCTTCGGCGGCAACTGGGCCGGTCGTTGGGCCATCAAAGGCGTCTTGGGCAAAAGCTGGCAACCCGAGGCCCGCGATCATCGTGGTGGCCAGTATCGTCTTCATAAACTTACGTTTTTGCATGGTAGTTCCTCCCGTTTTGGTTTTGTGGTTACTTTCGTGCAGCGCCTTTCCTGCGCTGCGCATATCCTGCGATGCCGATTGCGATCAGCAACGTCGCACCGTTGAACAGCGGCTCGACCCAGAATGATCCGCCGAACTGCTGGATCCCCGAAATGCCGACCGCCAGAATGGCGACGCCAATAATCGTACCCCAGACATTGACGCGCCCCGGCTTTATGGTGGTCGAGCCCAGGAATGCGCCGACAAGTGCCGGAAGCAGAAACTCCAACCCGACAGATGCCTGCCCAATGCGCAGTTTGGACGCCAAAAGAACACCGGCAATCGCCGCCAATGTGCCCGAGGCGACAAAGGCCCCGACCACGAACTTCCGCGTCGGAATGCCGTTCAGTGCCGCCGCCTTCGGGTTGGCCCCGATCGCATAAAGATACCGCCCGATTGGCGTGTATTCCAGGATCAGCCACAAGGCGACCGCCAATATCAAGACATAGAACCCAGTGATCGGCAGCCCAAAGACAAACGTGCCGTTCAGCGCGTAAAACCCGTCAGGCACCACCCCGACAATCTGCCGACCACCCGTATGCCACAGCGCCAAAGCATAAAGGACGGTGCCCGTGCCCAGCGTGGCAATGAAAGCATCAATCTTGGCGATTTCCACCAGAAAGCCGTTCAAGACGCCAGTCAGCGCGCCAAGCGCCACCACGCTGAACACCGCCACGGGCCACGGGAAGCCATAGTTTGTCTGCAGCGAAATTGCCAGAATATGCCACAGGACAATGCCGTAGCCTACTGTCAGATCAATGCGCCCAGCAACCATCGGGATCATGGCCGCCAAAGACAGGATCGCAATGATCGCTTTGTCTGACAGAATCGCCCGCACGTTCAGCAGCGTCGGAAAGGTGTTTGGCAGCAGGATTGAGAACAACACGATCAATACCACCATCAAGATCACCAGTCCGTAAACCGGGGCCAAACGGATCATCCGGCCAGCAAAGGACAATCCCTTCAGCTCATCCTTGGTGGGCTCCAGCGCGTTTGATTCAATGGAATTCATCTTGCTCTCCTCAGGCGGCTTCACCGGCCGAGGCGGCCTGGATCAGGGATTGGGTCGACAATTGCACACCTGTCAGTTCGGCCACCATCTGGCCCCGGCTGAACACAAGCGCACGGTGGCAGATGTTGGCGATTTCTTCAAAATCAGTAGACACGATCAGCACGCCCATGCCGCTTGCCATTGCGTCATACAGCAGTTGGTAAATTTCGGCCTTGGCCCCCACATCAACGCCCGCCGTAGGGTCTTCGGCAATCAGGAAACGCCTCCCGGTATCCAGCCACCGCCCGACCACGATCTTCTGCTGATTGCCCCCAGAGAGCGCCTCAATTGCCAGTGTCGGATCATTCGGCGCCAGCCCGACCTTGCCGCCCAGGTCACTGGCACGGCGGTCTTCGGCGCGGGTGGACTGGAATGAAAGCAGCCCCCGGCCCGTCGCTTCAGGATTTAGAAACGCATTTTCCCGGATGCTCAGCGCGGGCGCAATAGACTCGACCACCCTGTCTCTTGCCACAAAGCCGATACCCGAAAGCATAGCAGCCCTGGGTGACGACAAATCAGGCGTACCACCATCAAGGGCGACTTGGCCCTTGTGGTCCAGCAGTCCAAATAGACTGCGGCCGATGTCTTCGTGCCCGGCCCCGCGCAGGCCGACCAGACCCAGCATTTCACCGCGCTGCACGACGAAATCAACCGGACCGGCCGCTTCTGTCTGCAAGCCGTCAACCCGCAGGATTGCCTGTCCGGACTGTGCCTCGGGTCGCACTATTTCACGCGCTTTGCGACCCACGATAAGACTGACCAGATCCTCGGGGTTGGTATGGGCAATATCGCGCATCCCCACCATCTGCCCGTCGCGCAGAACCGCCACCCTGTCGGCAATCTTGAAAATCTCATCCAGCCGGTGCGAGACATAGATCATGCCCACGCCCTTAGTGCGCAAGCGTCGCAGCGCGGAAAACAATCGCTCCACTTCGTCGGCGGGCAGGCTGGCTGTCGGTTCGTCCAAAACCAGAAAATCGCACTCTACCGCAAGCGCCCGTGCAATCGCGACCAACGATTTCTCGGTCCGCGTCAAATTCGCGATCCGCGTTGTCGGGCTGAAATCGGCATCCACTAGGGCCAAAGCCTTACGGGCAACCTCGTCAGTTGCAGTCCAATCAATGCGGCCGCCTTTTTTCATGTAACCAATTGCCAACGCAATATTTTCGGCAACGCTCATCCATTCGATCAACCCGAGGTCCTGGTGAATGAAGGCCACTGCCTGGCGGGTGTTCACTTTACCCGCGATATGGCGATAGGGGGTGCCGTCAACTGATACTTGGCCGCTGCCGGGCGCATGAATGCCACCCAAGACCTTGATCAGCGTTGATTTCCCGGCCCCGTTTTCACCAAGCAACGCCACGATCTCGCCACGGCCCACTCGCAAGGAAACCCCACGCAACGCGTGCGTTCCGCCGAATGTCTTGATGACTTGGTCAAAGAACAGACCATCCGCCGGCGTCATGCGATCTTCCCCCCTTTGTCACCGATCGGGCATGCGTTACCGGTAACGTAATTATCATTCATGCGACTCAGTCCTTGTGTCAAGCGTCAAGTTACCGATAACATCAGACAGGTCCGTACGGTCTCCGGCAAGAAATAGAAAAGGTCCTGATGACCAAACCAAGCAAAGCTGGCCTCGAACAGATTGCCCGCGCGGCCGGTGTGTCCAAGATGACGGTCAGCCGGGTATTGCGCGACGCCTCTGGTTTTTCCGAAGATACCCGCGCACGCGTGCTTGCCGAGGTTGCGCGTCTGGGCTATCTGCCCAACCGCCTTGCGGCGGCCTTTGGGCCGGGCAAAACAAGCACTTTAGTCGGGGTTTGTGTCCCCCGCTTCACCTCGCAACTGTTTGGCTCCACGCTTGAGGCGATCAACGCGAACCTTACCCGGCTTGGCTATCAAACCATGATAGGCAGCCATGACCAGCGGCCCGACGAAGAAGAATCCTGGCTGCGCAGCCTGGCCTCCTGGCAACCTGCCGGTGTCATACTGGTTGGGCGACACCATACGCCCGGAACCCTCACCCTGTTGCAAGACATGACCGTGCCAATTGTCGAGATCTGGGATCTGAACACCCAACCCCTTGATACTTCGGTCGGATTTTCGCATTTTGACAATGGCTATGAAATGGCACGCCACATGATCCGGCGCGGCAAGCGTCGCATTGGCTATGTCGGGGCTTTGGCCAATCGGCAAACCACGGGCAGAACACGCGCCGAGGGGTTTTCGGCTGCGCTGCGTGACGGAGGCAATCACTTGACCGACCTTGAAATGCTGCATGATCAGCCCGGGTTCTACGCAGGTTTTTATGGCGCAGAGACCATTCTCAGCCGCAACCCCAAGCTAGACGCGCTTTATTTTCAGGATGACGAAATGGCGATCGGTGGAATGGCCTGGATCACCCGGCGCGGCTTGTCGGTACCGGGGGATATCGGCGTGGCCGGTTGGGGGGGCATGGAAGCCGCCTCCATTCAATCGAGACGCCTGACCACCACGGTTATTCCCACAACCCGGCTTGGCAAGACCGCAGCCGAGGTTCTGGTCGGTCGTCTGCGCGGTGATCCGGTGCCTGACGTTACCGTCATACCGACCCGACTTGTGCCCGGAGAAACCGTTTGATCAGGCAAAACTGATTTGCGTTTTCACCGCCCGGGTCCGGTCACTTGCCAAATCAAACGCCGCAACTGCATCCAGCAGCGGCATTGTCTGTGTGATCAGCGGCTTCACATCCAGCAATCCCTTTTGCATCAGACTGACGCCGACAGCAAATTCAGAATGGAAGCGGAACGAGCCCTTCAGAGACAGCTCTTTTGCAGTGATCGCCATCATCGGCAACGTCATGTCCCCGCCCAGCCCCAGCTGCATGATCGTGCCACCCGGCCGCATGGCCATGATCCCCGCCGTCAGCGCAGGGGCGGCCCCTGTACATTCATAAAGCACATCGAATGTGCCCTTGTCCGGCGTGAACCTTTCAAGCCCGTCCGGCTGTTTGCCCATGTTGATCACCTCATCCGCGCCAACCTTTTTGGCCATCGCCAGGGTGAAATCGCTCAGATCGGTCGCTACGATCAGATCAGCCCCGGCGCGCCGCGCAGCAAGGATCGACAAAATGCCGATCGGGCCACATCCGGTGACCAGCACCGCTTTCCCCAGCATCTCACCCGCCCGGCGCGTGGCATGCAACGTCACTGCCAGCGGTTCCGCCATCGCGGCCTCAGCCGGTGTCAACCCGTCAGCCGCCACACATTGCCGGGCGTCGGCCACCAGCATTTCGCTGAATGCGCCTTGAATATGCGGAAACGGCATTGCCGATCCATAGAACCGCATCGCGAGGCATTGGTTGTGCATGCCCAACATGCAATAGCGGCATAGGTAGCAAGGGCGGGATGGCGACACGGCGACCAGTTGCCCGATCTGCAATCCGGCGACCCCGTCGCCCAGCTTTGTGATATGCCCTGAAACTTCATGGCCCAGCGTCATCGGCTCACGCAGCCGGATAGCGCCAAAACCGCCATGCAAATAATAGTGCAGATCCGATCCGCAGATGCCGCCTACAGCCAGTTTCACTTGCACCTCGCCGGGGCCTGGCTCAGGCACTTGCCGGGTTTCAATGCGAAGGTCTTTTGCGGCATGAATGACAAGCGATTTCATCTGACCCTCTGGGATTGGACAGGTTTGCGGTGTGTCATGGCTCTGGCTTGACATCGACATGTTATCGTTAACATATAGTCCCAACTCAATGTTTGTCGAGCCATAAAGGGACCTTGTCGATGAGTGTCGCATTGTTTGATCTGACCGGAAAGCGCGCGTTGATCACCGGATCGTCGCAAGGCATCGGCTTTGCGCTCGCGCAAGGGATGGCAGCAGCAGGGGCAAACGTCGTGTTGAACGGGCGCGACAAGGTCAAGCTGGCTGCTGCTGCGGCGGCCTTGCAAGACAAAGGGTTCAGCATCGAGACGCTGGTTTTCGATGCGACCGATCATGGTCTGGTGCGCGCGGCAATCGACGACTTTGAGACAAATACCGGGGCCATCAACATTCTGGTCAACAATGCCGGCATGCAGCACCGTGGCCCGTTGGAGGACTTCCCCGCCGACGCCTTTGAGCGTCTGTTGCAAACCAACGTCGCATCCGTTTTCCATGTCGGCCAGGCGGTAGCCCGCCACATGATCAAGCGTAAAGCCGGCAAGATCATCAACCTGGCCTCTGTCCAGACCGCCCTCGCCCGCCCTGGCATTGCGCCCTACACTGCCACCAAGGGTGCAGTGGGAAACCTGACCAAAGGCATGGCAACAGATTGGGCAAAGTACGGATTGCAATGCAACGCCATTGCGCCGGGATATTTCGATACCCCCCTGAACGCCGCGCTTGTGGCTGACCCCACATTCACTGCATGGCTGGACAAGCGCACACCAGCCGGGCGCTGGGGTCATGTCGATGAACTTGTCGGTGCCTGCATCTTTCTGGCTTCTGCCGCCTCAAGCTTTGTGAATGGTCACATCTTGTATGTCGACGGTGGCATCACCGCCTCGCTCTAATGGATTGCTTTGTCATCATGGGGGTATCGGGCTGCGGCAAGTCGTCGATCGGGGCGGCCCTCGCCACCGCGATCGGGGGGCGATTCATCGATGGCGATGATCTGCATCCGGCCAGTAACCGCGCGAAAATGGCCTCGGGCCAGCCGCTGACAGACGCCGACCGCGCACCTTGGCTGACGCTGGTAGGCCAGACCCTGTGCACCCGGACCGGCCCTACCGTCATCGGTTGCTCGGCGCTGAAACGCGGCTACCGTGACCTGATCCGCAGCAAGGCAGCAAGTCCGGTCATTTTCGTGCATCTGACAGGAACACCGCAGGTCTTGGCCGCCCGCATGGCTGCACGGTCCGGGCATTTCATGCCGCCCGCCCTGCTTGACAGTCAACTTGCGACGCTTGAGCCGCCGCTGCCCGATGAAGCCGCAATCACGGTCGACATTGATCAGCTACCCGGGGCCGTGCTGGCCGAGGTCTTGCGGCTGCTCAAATTGGCCTGAAGCCCGCTTTCTGCAACGGCCAGATCATTGTCCTGGGTTGTCGACCACAGGACGCTTCATCTTTGCCAAGCACGATCCAGTTGCAATCGGTCAGGGTCAACCCGATAAGGGTGGTAACGATAACATCAAAAGCACCCCATGCCAAAGCCGCCCATAAGGCCAGAACCGCCCGCCCAGCCAAGGTCGCTGACCATGAAGGACGTCGCTTTGGCGGCGGGCGTATCGGTGATGACTGTCAGCCGTGCTTTCAAACACGACGGATCGGTCAGCGCCGATACCCGAAACCGCATCCGTCAGACTGCCGATGAAATGGGGTATGTCTTCGACACTATGGCGGCAAACCTGCGCTCGCAACGCTCTGGCTTTATCGCGATGACCATTCCCTCGATCAACAATGCCAACTTCGCCGACACGGCCGGCGGCCTGTCCGAGCGCCTTGCAACTGCCGGCCTGCAGCTTCTGCTGGGCTACACAAATTACGATATTTTGCAAGAAGAACAACTTGTTGAGCAACTTCTGCGACGCCGACCCGAAGCGATTGTCGTTACCGGTGGGCGCCATACCAACCGGACCCGGCATCTGCTGTCAAAGGCGGGCATTCCGGTGATCGAAACCTGGGACCTTCCCGCAGTTCCGGTCGGTCATGTCGTGGGATTTTCAAATGCGGCCACGATTCAGGCCTTGGTTGATCATCTGATCGCGCAGGGCTTTGCGCGTCTGGCCTTCATTGGCGGTGACGCGGACGGTGACACGCGCGGTGCTGACCGGCGGCTCGGCTTCATTGCGGCGATGCATCGTCACGGGCTTGACGCAAGCCGCCTGATAGGCGCTGGCCAGCCGCCAATATCCATGCGCGAAGGGGCGCAGGCGATGGGCAGGCTGCTTGATACGCTGCCCGATACCGATGCCGTGATCTGCGTGTCGGATCTGTCGGCGTTCGGCGCCTTGACCGAATGCCTTCGGCGCGGCGTCAAAGTGCCGGACCAGATCGCTATTGCGGGCTTTGGTGCCTATGAAATATCGGCCGTTTCAGTGCCGACGATCACCACCGTCAACCCGTTTCCCCGCGACATCGGGCAACAAACTGCGGATCTGATCATAAAATTGCTGTCGCAAAACCAGCCTTTCACCGGCCCGACACTGATCGAGATCAAGCCGCAACTGACGCTGGGCCAATCCACGGCAAAGATAGCCCGGTCAGGATTTGTCTGACACAAGACCCGGCATCTTGGCGTCCGTCACTGGCAATTGCGCCTTTCTGCGGATCGTTTGACCAACAGAAAGGTGCTGGCTTCAAGTAACCGGTGTCCAGATAACATCATCAATACGCGGGGCACCCGTGGCCAGCATCACCATTCGGTCAAACCCAAGGGCTATTCCGCTGGCCGCTGGCATCAGGGCCAGTGATGCCAGAAAGTCTTCGTCAAGCGGATAGCGCTCACCGTAAATGCGCGCCTTTTCATCCATTTCTTGCATGAAGCGGCGCCGTTGTTCATCCGGATTGGTCAATTCGCCAAAACCATTCGCAAGCTCTACTCCGCAGGCGTAAACCTCAAACCGTTCGGCCACCCGCGGATCGTCGGCCACCGGGCGGGCGAGGGCCGCTTCTGCTACCGGATAGCGGTCCAGAATCGTCATCCGGCCCAGCCCAAGCTGTGGCTCGACCCGTTCCACCAACACCCGGCTCAGCATATCGGACCAGTTATCGTTTTGGCCCCAAGCGATGCCCACCGCGTCGAGGGCACCGGCAAGGGCCGCCCTGTCGGTTGATCCGTCCGCTGCAATTGTCGCCAGCAGATCAACACCCGCATAGCGCTGGAAAGCCTCGCTAACACTCAGCCGTTCGAACGGGGCGAACGGATCACACGTCCGGTCCCGAAACCGCAACGCCGTGGCTCCCGCCGCCTGTGCCGCAAGACGCAGCATCGCTGCACAATCATCCATCAGCCGGTCATAAGTCTCGCCCACCCGGTACCATTCCAGCATGGTGAATTCCGGGCTGTGCAAAGGCCCGCGTTCCCGGTTCCGCCAGACATGCACGAAGGATGCAATCCGCGTCTCGCCCGCCGACAGCAGCTTTTTCATCGCAAATTCCGGCGAGGTATGCAGATACATCTGCCGAGCGATGCCATCAATGCCGATCGCCTGGGTGGCAAAACCGTGCAGATGCGCCTCATTTCCGGGCGATATCTGCAAGGCGGCGGGATCAACTTCGATGAAGTCCTCATCTGCAAGATAAGACCGCAAAGCCGCAAGAACCCGGTTGCGTGTCAAAAGCAATGGGCGGCGGTCGGCATGAAAGGCGGGCGTCCACCAGGGCGTGGCTGGGTCGATCAGGGGCAAAGGCATGGTATTGCGGCTTTCGGCTGGAGATTTCCACATAGATAGTCTAACGCGGTCCGCAACGATGCGCCTGTTTGTTGGGCGCTTGGACATATCACAAGGAAGCTTCCGTGAAAGTTATCGCGTCCAGCCTGCGCAAGGGCAATGTTGTCGAACTTGATGGCCGGCTCTACGTCGTCCTGACGGCCGAGAATTTTCACCCCGGCAAAGGCACGCCGACCACGCAAATCGACATGCGGCGCATTTCGGACGGCGTCAAGGTATCCGAGCGCTGGCGCACCACCGAACAGGTTGAACGCGCGCAGATTGATGACCGGGACTATGATTTTCTCTATGAAGATGGCGAAGGCTATCATTTCATGGAACCCAATACCTACGAACAACTGGCCGTCTCGGCGGATGTTGTCGGCGATCAGAAGGTGTTTCTGGTTGACGGAATTCGCGTATCTCTGAAAACCCATCAGGGGACGGCGATTGCGATTGAACTGCCGCTTCGGGTGACGGTTGAGATTGCGGAAACCGAACCTGTGATGAAAGGTCAGACTGCGTCGTCGTCTTACAAGCCTGCGATTCTGTCAAACGGGCTGCGGGTGATGGTGCCCGGCCATATCAGTGCTGGCACGAAAATCGTGATTTCAACCGAAGACAACGCCTATCTGGAACGCGCCAAGACGTGACCGGGTAACGCGTGTGTTACGTCTCTTAAGTTATTGTAATTGTTCAGTATGTGTAATTTTGGTAACGAAATTTTAATCTGTCACACGGCCAGCGTCATGCTGATGGTTTGCATGATGCGGTGGGTTTCAGGCGGCATTTTCAGCAAACGCAAGGCGGGTGAAAAAGACGTCTTACTTTCGCACATCCATAACCAAGTTTTTGGTTTCCATTCGGTTTGCACCCACCCTGCGGCTGCAGCAACACCTCTGACTCATCGATCACAAACCTTTCAAGGCGCGATGTTCTGGTTCACCCTGAACAGATTGTCGGGGTCGTAGTGGCGCTTGATTTTCACCAACCGGTCGTAATTGGTGCCGTAATTGGCGCGCACGCGGGTTGCGTCGTCATCATCCATGAAGTTGACGTAGCCGCCGACCTCGGAATGCGGGGCTACGGCATCGGAATAACCGCGCACCCATTTTGTGTTGGCGGCATCATCTGCGGGGTTTTCTGACGCGGCAAGGATGACCATCGAAAAGTTGGCGTCGCGATGGCCAAAAGCGGTGGCATCGGGGGCGACCTGGTGGCAAGCGCCGTTGATCGGGTAAAGGTGCATGGTTGAGCTGGCATTAGGCGCATTCGGGCCGTGTTGGACATGGGCCGCAATCGCCTTATCCGTCAATTCCTTGACAAAATTGCCTTTCCAATACTGCCGGATTCCCGGTGGGAAAAGCCCGTCAAAGGCCCCGTTGATCGCCGGATAGGGGATTGGCCCGACCATTTCTGCCTTTACTTCGGCCACGTCATGGAAGGCCTTGAACTGACGTTCGCCCTGCGCCGGATCGCCGGACCAGCAGGCGACGATGGCCATGAACATATCGCCATGCCGGTTTTCGGGAATAAATGGCAAAGGCGGCGCGATTTGGAATGCGGGGAACGCGCCCATCTGTTCGGGGGCGACTTTGATATAATCACGGTAGAACTGCAGGACATTTGCAGCCTCGCTGACCTCATAAAACATAGGTCCCCAATAGACGGTTTTGACGGGTTGCAGTTTGTATTCCAGCGTCGTGCAGACGCCGAAATTGCCGCCACCGCCACGAATGGCCCAGAACAGATCCGGGTTTTCAGTCTCAGACGCGATTTGGAATTTGCCATCGGCGGTTACAACATCGGCAGACACCAGATTATCCAATGAAAGCCCGTGTCCGCGCGTGAGGTAGCCGATACCGCCGCCGAGTGTTAGCCCGGCAACCCCGGTGGTCGAGATGATGCCGCCCGTTGTGGCCAAGCCAAACGCGCTGGTGGCGGCGTTGAAATCGCCCCAAGTGGCACCGCCATCAGCGCGGGCAGTTTTGCCATTTGGGTTCACCCGGACGCTGCGCATTCTTAGAAAGTCGACGACAACACCGCCATCATTGGTGCCAAAGCCGGGGCCAGAGTGGCCGCCGCCCCTGACCGACAGCTTTTGGCCGTTGTCTTTGGCATAGTTGACGGTTGTGATGACGTCGCCCGCGTTCATTACACGCACAATCACCGCTGGGCGTTTGTCGATCATGCCATTATTGACAGCGCGGGCGGTTTCATACTCGGCGTCGCCCTGAACAATCACTTCCCCCCGTACCAATTCACGGAGTTCGTTTGGTGTCTTAACACTCATGTCATCCTCCTGATTTGCGTTTGGTAGACTGTCGATCAGGGGCATTTTGTGCAACGTCCGCAGGTCGGCAGATGGCCACAAACAGGGCGCGACAAAGGCATTAAACGCAAGAAACGCTTACGAGTCTGTGTCCAAGCACGAAGATTAACACATTTTTGTGAAGAACGATAATCCCAACGATGCATTCGGAAACCGCGTCAAAGGAGAGGCGAAACCCGTTTTGAATTGATCACGCATCCAAGGGGCGTTGGTCTCTTAGAAATGTCCCGCTTTAAGTAGAGGGCGGGCCAAACCGTGCCAGCATCCGTTCCTTGATCTGATCGCGGGCTTGGCGGTAGGCGGAGAGTTTCGCATCGCGGCCGTCGCCCAGCCCCGTGGGGTCGAGGATCGGCCAGTAGACCACTTCGAGGTGGTGGTAGCGGGTCAGTTCAAGCGCCATGCGCTGGCTGGCAGGCGACAGGGCGACGATGAGGTCGAACTGGCTGAGATCATCGCCCCATTCCTGCATTTCGTCGAAACTGCGGCTGCGGTGGCGGGCCAGTTCGATGCCAAGTTCGCGGCAAACGGCGATGGAAAAGCCGTCAATCTCCATGTCGTTATGCACGCCAGCCGACTGCACATAAGCGCGCTGGCCGTACATTTGTTTCATCAGCCCTTCGGCCAT